>JBIKPR010000005.1:0-70452 GCA_044357345.1 Bacteroidia bacterium | reverse complement strand
TAGTTGCAAGGCTTAGGATTTTATACTTATTGTGTATTTGTGCTCAAATTCAAACTCTAAAAAAGTAAAATTATGGGAAATCAAAAAACGAGAATTAAAAAATTTATTGCGATCATTTTGGCCCTTAAATTAATCACACTAATCTCACACTTTCCGTTTGATTAGTTGCTTAAAAGAAATGAAAAATCAAAAGTTCTATGAACTTTGAAAGATATAATGTGAGGTAGTTGATTTTTAGCAAAACCTTTATTCGGCAGAAATGTTGGGTAAAGGTTTTTTTATTCAGAAACTTAAATTTAGAATTTCTTTTAAATAGAAAAGGACCGAACAATGTTCGGCCCCTGTCTAAAAACTAAAACTATGAAAACACAGTGCAAAATTAACATTATAACTTACAATTACAATATGTTATTTTAATATAAAATCTTATAAGTACAATATTGGTATTTAAAAATACTCTTATTTTTTCTCATTAAACCAGGAAGCTTATATATCTTTATTTTTAAACATCTTAATACCATCTAATTTAATTGTGCCGATTTTGAAATTAATCGAATTTCAGTTTTTAAATGTGTTATTAAGCTAGTATTTTTAGCTGTTTTTTGTAGAAAAAAGAGGACAGAAACATTCTATTCAAAGTCATTAGTTGATGTTTCGTAATTTTATGTTTTAATATAAAATCCTTAATGTTAAGTGTTTAATAGATTTATAAATTAAACAGTCCAATCTACTCTATTTTTACTTTGATATATTTATAAATACTGTTACTTTCGAGGAAATCAAAAATGAGTATTTTTACATTACAAGCAGAAATGCTCATTTTCTCTGAAAACACTTACACAACACGCCACAACCTAATACTCAATATGAAAAAAATCAAAAACTTTTGTTCTTTAACAGCTTTGATAATGCTTAGTAACTTGGATTTGAACGCTTGGACTTTTACTTGGACAGGGTCGGTTTCCAACGCATGGACAAATTCTGGAAATTGGTCAATTTCGGGTACTAATACTGGTTCTAATACGACACCTGGGGCATCCGATGATGTGGTGATAAATTCAAATTCTGGCACTCAGCCTTTATTGTCAGCTAATACAACTATTTCTAATTTATCACAATCTGCAGGGATTTTTAATTTAAATAATTTCACTCTTACTGTTACTGGCGACGCTGATTTTACAGGTGGAACATTGCTCAGGGGGATAATATCGGCAGCAAATATCTCTAGTATGCAAAATACTATATTTGATGCCAATGGTTCACAATTTACTATAGACAAAACAGGTGGGGCAAATAATGATTTATTTGGTTCTAACTCGTTTAATGGTTCTGTAAGTATTGTCAATTCATCTACGTCTCGCTTAAGACTTGCAAGTGGTGCAGCCGATACTTATCAGCTTGGTTATATTTACTTTAATGAACAATCATCAGGACAATTAGAACCTGCATACAACTATGCAAATTATTTTCCATGTTCAATAAGCACTCAAAGTTCAACATATGTGGTGTCGTTTTCAATGGGAACCTCTGGGGTGTCTGTTTTTAATGGTAAAACTACTCTATTTGGAGATAAATATTATTTTAATAGATTATTGGTTAATACAACTGATTCATTCAAAACAGAAGATAATCTATCAATAAATGGGTTAAGCATTATAAAAGGTGTAGTGGATGCCAACAGCACAACTTGGTCGGTAAATAACCTTAATTTAAAAGGTGGGACTTTTGAAAATGGAACAATTGAATTCGATAATTTGGACACCATGCAAAATACAACTCTCGGCGATGGGACTATTCTAAACAAAGTTGGGGGCGGTGACAATTCCGTAGCTGGAGGAAATACAATAAATGGTTCAACAGAAATTAGAAATAGTTCAAGCAGTTTGTTAAGATTAGCCACAACTAATGGAGACGACTATAACGCAAATGTTTGGTTTATCGAGTCTTCTACAGGGCAACTTGAACCTGCATACTCAGGTAATAATACATTTGCAAATGACATAGATACAGATGGTCCAAACGAAATAAGTTTTGGTCTTGGAGGTGGTTGGTTTATTGTTGATGGAAACCAATCTCAAGATTTTTACGCAGACACTATCAATCCTCCGATAGTCAAAAATTTAAGACTAAATACAAGTAGCACTATAGAACTATACAGTAACCTTATTATTTTGGATTCGATAGATTTTGATAGTGGGTTTATATTTAATGATGTAAATTACGACCGATTTGTAGTAATTAGTGATGGAATAACCATTTTAACCGCAGCTTCAAACAATAGCCACATCCATGGCCCTGTCACTAAGGTTGGTAACGATGCATTCACTTTTCCAATAGGCAATGGGTCAATTTATGCTCCAATATCAATATCTACTCCCAACAATGTGAATGATCAATTTACAGCAGAATATTATCCAAGCGTTTACTCTCAGACAAACGTAGATACTAGCTTAGACCTCGTAAGTATGAAAGAATATTGGATACTTGACAGGACAACAGGTTCCTCCAATGTCCAGGTTAAATTGAGTTATAACACTACAAGAAGTGGAGGTATTAAAAATGCAAGTGATTTAAGGGTCGCTAGATATACTGGTTCTAATTGGGAATCGACAGGTAATTCAAGCATTACAGGAAGCAATAATATTGGAACTGTTGAAAGCAACAGTGGTATCTCTAATTTTGGAACTTTCACTTTGGGTTCAGTAAGTTCTCTAAATCCATTGCCTATTTCATTGTTGAATTTTACAACATTGAAGCAAGGTAAAAATGTTTTAGTAAAGTGGAGTACATCAAATGAAATTAACAATGATTATTTCACAGTTGAAAAGTCATATGATGCGAAATTTTGGAGTAACATAGGCGTAATTAAAGGCTCAGAAAATTCAAATGGAATTCTAAATTACGAACTATTTGATTACAATACTAAAATTGGAATTCAATACTACAGGTTAAAACAAACAGACTTAAATGGAAGTATTAATTACTCTAAAATTAGTGTAATTAACTTTAATGATGAAATAAGCAGTCAGATAAATTTATACCCACAACCAGTTGCTGGGGTATTAAATGTAAACATTCCGAACAATGAAAATGCTAGTATATCTGTTTACAATGCATTCGGTGAAAAACTATTGATTTTCCAAAATTTAATCGGGCTTAATTTTCAATTAGATTTAAGTAAATTTATAGCTGGGGTTTACTATATCGAATTAAATATCGATGGCATAACTAGCCAAAGTAAGATTATTAAACAATAAAGATATTGGTCGAATGATCTATTAATAGGATCACTAATTGTGTATTTGTGTAATAGGGCGAACATCTGAAAATGATGTTCGCTCTTTATTTTTATAGCTGATTTGTGGCTATCTTTAAATCAATAAATACATTAATTTCATCTATTTAAACTATTTTTGCACCCTTATTTTATGCAGCACCTACGCAATTTCTGTATTATCGCACACATTGACCATGGAAAAAGTACTTTAGCAGATAGATTACTTGAATATACCAATACCATCTCTAAAAGAGAAATGATGGCTCAAGTTTTAGATAACATGGACCTTGAACGTGAAAGGGGAATTACCATTAAAAGCCATGCAATCCAAATGAATTACACATTGGATGGCAAAAACTATGTGTTAAATTTAATCGATACACCTGGCCACGTAGATTTTAGTTATGAAGTAAGTAGAAGTATAGCCGCATGTGAGGGTGCATTATTAATTGTTGATGCCTCTCAAGGTATTCAAGCCCAAACAATCAGTAACCTATATCTTGCCATTGAGCATGATCTTGAAATTATTCCAATTTTGAATAAAATGGATTTGCCAGGCGCTATGCCAGAAGAGGTAAAAGACCAAATTGTAGATTTAATAGGATGCGATCGAGAAAGTATAATTGCCGCCAGTGGTAAAACTGGAATGGGTGTTCACGATATTCTTAAAGCAATAGTTTCACGAGTGCCTTTTCCTAAAGGTAATATAAATGCGCCTTTAAAAGCTTTGATTTTTGATTCTGTATTTAATTCATTTAGGGGAATTATTGCCTATTACAAGGTAATTGATGGTTCAATAAGCAAAGGTGAAATGGTTAAATTCATGAATACTGAAAATGAATACAACGCCGATGAAGTTGGAGCTTTGAAATTGGTGCCAGAACCTCGCCAACAGGTATTAGCAGGTGATGTTGGATATATTATTACTGGCATCAAACAAGCAAAAGAGGTAAAGGTAGGTGACACAATAACAAGTAAATTAAATCCTACAAAAGAAGCCATTAAAGGATTTGAAGATGTGAAACCTATGGTTTTCGCAGGGATTTATCCTGTTGATACTGAAGATTATGAGGAGCTAAGAGAGAGTATGTTCAAACTTCAGCTAAACGATGCCTCCTTAGTTTTTGAGCCAGAAAGTTCAGCGGCCTTAGGTTTTGGTTTCCGTTGTGGTTTCCTCGGAATGCTCCATATGGAAATTATTCAAGAACGTTTGGAGCGTGAATTTGGCATGACCGTTATCACCACTGTTCCGAACGTTTCTTATAAAGCCTATACAAAAAAAGGGGAGATGGTGGAAGTAAACAATCCAAGTGATTTACCTGACCCTAATTTTATTGAATATGTTGAGGAACCATACATACACGCATCAATTATCACATCAACCGATTTTGTCGGACCGGTAATTGCCTTGTGTATGGATAAAAGAGGCCTTATTAAAAATCAAGTTTATTTGACAACCAACAGGGTAGAACTAAGTTTTGAAATGCCTTTAGCAGAAGTTGTATTTGATTTTTACGATAAATTAAAATCAATTAGTAGAGGATATGCTTCTTTCGATTATCACCCTACTGAATACAAATTATCCCATTTGGTTAAAATGGATATTATGCTGAATAAAGATATAATTGATGCACTTTCATCTATAATTCACCGCGACAGAGCATACGATTTAGGAAAGAAAATTTGTAAAAAACTAAGAGAACTTATTCCAAGACAGCAATTTGAAATAGCAATACAAGCTTCTATTGGAGCGAAAATTATTGCAAGAGAATCGTTGAGTGCATTGAGAAAAGATGTAACAGCCAAATGTTACGGTGGTGATATCAGCAGAAAAAGAAAATTATTAGAAAAGCAGAAGGAAGGTAAAAAACGCATGAGGCAAGTGGGTAACGTTGAAATTCCTCAATCTGCATTCATGGCGGTTTTGAAACTTGATGATTGATTTTTTTGTCGCATAGAGCTGTCTACCCATTAAAGTTTTGGAAACTTTGTACCGCTTGCTTGTTTTTCTTTAGCAGCTTTACAATGGTTCTTCCAGATTTGCCAATTTTATTAGATCAAATTGGTGGCAATAATTACAAATGGTTGATTATTCCTTCATTTGCATTAATTGCGTTAATTTCTCGCCCATTTAGTGGCAAATTTTCTGATTCAGTGGGCCGCGTCTTTGTTATGTGCATCGGTGCCATTATAACTACTTTAGCTTGTTTCTTTTATTTGTTTATACCCATAGCTTTATTGTTTTTTGCCAATAGAGCATTTCATGGTATTTGTGCAGGATTTACACCAACTGGCTTTACGGCCTATGCAGACGACATTGTACCTTTTGAAAAAAGGGGTGAAGCAATGGGAATTGTTGGTATATGCAATAATATTGGAAATGCAATCGGGTGGGTTATTGGTAGCAAATGTACTGCTGAATTTGGTTTGGATACCATGTTCATAGTTGCTTCAATCCTAGGTTTAACCTCATTGCTTATATTTTTAACCTTAGAAGAGACCATTAAAAATCCAACAAAAATCTCCTGGAAAATTTTCAAAATTAAACGATCAGAATTATTAGAACCACGTGTTCTTATTCCATCAATTGTTCTGTTGTTAACTGCATTTTCATCTGGAGCAGTTTTGGCACTAATCGCAGATTATTCAAATTTTATAGGGGTTGAAAATAAAGGCACCTATATGGCCATTTACATTATATCTTCTGTCTTTATAAGGTTTATGGCAGGGAGGTGGAGCGACCGTTTTGGTCGACGAATCATTTCAATTATTGGTTCTGTATTTCTTAGCATCAGCATGCTTACTTTAGCACTTTCATTTAAATTCGAGGCCTATATTATTTCTTCTGTGTTTTTTGGAATTGGATTTGGACTCATATCTCCATCACTGTTTGCTTGGGCGGCAGATCTAGCATTGCCAAACTTAAAAGGTAAAGCATTTGGAACCTTGTTTATATTTTTAGAGTTAGGGATCATTTTAGGTTCAGCATGCGCTGGTCTAATATACAATAACATTGCAGACAATTTTTTCAACGCCTTTCTTCTTTCTTCAGTTCTAGCCGCATTGCCTCTTGGTTTAATCATTCCGTTTTATTCTAAACATAAATATTCGAGATAAAGCATTCCTTTTTAGTTTCTAAAGCTAAAATGGAAGTTGTCAAAAATTTCGATCAAAACCAATCAATGTATAAACATAATTATTCTATTGAATAATTATAACAATATTAACATAATTCAAATATTAAATCTCCTTGGCCATTAACTAGAATACAAATTAAAATCCCAGAGACTAATCTGAATTTTAATTTTAGTTGAGTAGGTTGGTGCAAATAGATTTTAACCAACAAAAAGTCCCTTTATACAAGAATCTTATCCAATTTCATTTGTAAATAGGGGGCAGAACGCCTGTAAATCTTATTAATATTTCATAAAACAATATATATAAGTATTTAAATATCATTTAATTATAGATATTATAAAAAGCATATATTTATGTCCATTTCTACAATTGGAATTGTTTGTTTTCAACAGTAGATTTAAGAATCAACCTATTTTCTAAGTAAATTATATAAGTTTCTACAACTCATTAACAAGCGTAAAATCCACAAATGCCTAATATTCAATAGTATAAGTGTATTTAGTTCTGGTATATAAAATGTTTACAAATGTAAAAAGACCTGTTTACATTTGTAAAGCAATTGTTTTACATTTGTAAAGGGGTTAATTTACACCTGTAAATACACTTAAACAATATATATAAGATGCTTGAATCCAGGATAATAGAGGTTTTTAACTACTCAGACCTAAGTCGAATTGAGTTTGCCAACAAAGTTGGTATATCAAATGCTGTTATGTCCCATATCAATTCTGGGAGAAACAAAGCCAGTACTGATTTAATTATTACAATACTTAAGAATTTTGAAGATATAAGTCCAGATTGGCTGCTATTCGGCCATGGGGAGATGTTAAGATCTCAAAAAGGGCAATTTATAGAGATAATAAAAAACGATGCATTAGATCGTTTAAATAAGATTAAGGAAGTGCAAAAGGAACTTGGAAGCTTAATTACAGACTTTCAAGAGTATTTAGAAGCAGTTAAATAATTTAGAAAAGGGTAGTCTGCTTGACATTAAAAATGTGGGCATAGAACAGCTCGCTCAACATCTTTTGAGATTTAGCTAAATAATCTTTGTCTACACTGTATATGACACTGGTCTTATGGTTTTTGCCTTTTATTAGCTGTGCATTTCTAAGCTCGCTTAGGTGCTGAGATACAGTAGATTGACTTAATGGAAGTTTATCAACTATCTCCTGGCATGTTTGATCGTTCTTAGCCAATAGAATTTTAATGATTTTAATCCTTGCCGGATGCCCCATTGCTTTACATACTGTACTAAGTTCAATTTCAGACTCATCAAACAGTGATTTTTTACTCATTGCCATACCTTGCAAATATAAAAATGTTTTTGCACTCTGCAACTTCTTTAATTGAAAAAATAAAATAAAAGCATATAAATATGTACTTCAATGAATAAATCCGTTGAATACTAATTAATTGCTTCTTTTTAGCTTCCACCTTTTATGGCTCCACAACCAATTATGAGGATTTTCCATAATTATATCCTCTAATACTTGGGTGTGTAGTTTGGTAATCTCACTTTCTTGGAAATTACTAGGAGTCTCAACTATTAATTTAGTATCGCAAGTATAATATCCTCTTTTATAAGACTTTACATTTGTAAAATATACAGGCAAATTGAACTTTATTGCTAGCTTTTCAGCCCCTGGCAGAACTGCTGTATCTTGATTTAAAAATTCTGTCCAGTATGACGAGTCAATATCTGAAGGCGATTGATCGGCGATTAAAATTAATAGAAATGGGCTCTTTTGAACCATGATGTACCTTGCAATTTGTGCCATAGGTATTTGTTCAACACCAAACGCGGTTCTAGTTTTGTTCATTAAACGATCAAAATACTTGTTTGTCAATGGTTTGTATACCCCAACGAGTCTATTTTTCATAAATAATGGACCTGAACGACAAACCCATTCCCAATTGCCACAATGTCCCATAATAATAATTGCACTTTTTTTATCTTTATACAATTGTTCAATTAAGTCCATATTGTTATAGACCATTCTTTGCTTTAATTCATTTTCTCCAATTGTAAATCCTTTAACCGACTCAACAATTAGATCGCATAGATACTGGTAGTATTTCTTTTCTATTTCCAATCTTTCAACGGCAGATTTTTTTGGAAATGAATGGAGTAAATTGCTTTTAACTACCTTTACTCTATATTTGATTAACTTGTAGAATATGATATAAAGTATATCAGATATGACATACAAAAGAGGCAATGGGAGTCTTGAAAGTATTAATAAAAGTTGAATGCTTAGTTTATTAAGCAATTTATTTACAATTTTCATGCGCTTAATATTTCACTCCCATTTGTAAAATTTGTTTAATTGTATTTATTGGATAAAATTTTGAATAAATTGAGTTTATTCATTTAGTCGCTTTTGTGAAAACCTATATCTCCTTGATATTTTGAGATTTTCATTTACCAAATTTATTATTTGATGTATCTAAAATCGTGACCAGATTTTAGTTGAATGATGAATTCATACATTAAATCTATTACTTTTTCTAAATCACCCTTGTGAACCGTTTCAACTGTTGTGTGCATGTATTTAAGGGGAAGTGAAATCAAAGCAGATGGAACACCTTCTCCACTGTATGCAAAACTATCAGTATCTGTTCCAGTACTTCTACTCACAGCAGCTCTCTGAAAGTGTATCTTCTTTTTATCTGCCACTTCAATAATCATTTTCAAAAGATTATTTTGCACCGCTGGGCCATAAGTTAATACAGGTCCATTGCCACATTTTTGGTCTCCCTGTTTCTTTTTATCGTATAAAGGCGAATGGGTATCGTGGCAAACATCTGTAATAATTGCAACATCAGGTTTGATTTTTCTAGAGATCATTTCAGCACCTCTTAGTCCAATTTCTTCTTGCACGGCATTGACGATGTATAAACTAAAAGGAAGTGATTTCTTTTTCTCTTTTATTTTTCTTGCAACTTCAGCAATCATATAACCACCAATTCGGTTGTCTAAAGCTCTGCCGCAAAGATAGTTTTCGTTTAATTCCATCAGCTCATCTTCAAATACGGCAACAGAACCCACATGAATACCTAATTTTTCAACTTCAGATTTTTTTGAACAGCCTACATCGATAAAAATGTTGTCCATACTTGGTGTAATTTCCTTTTCCGCAGATCTAACATGGATTGCAGGCCATCCAAAAATGCCTTTTACTGGACCTTTTTCAGTTAGAATATTTACGCGCATAGATGGCGCAATCATATGATCTGATCCACCATTTCTTGTAACATAAATATACCCATCTTCACTAATGAACTTTACAAACCAAGAAATTTCGTCGGCATGTGCTTCAATAACCACCTTGTATTTTTTACCAGGATTAATAATTCCTGCAACTGAACCATAAGCGTCTGTTATGTATTCATCTATATAAGGCTTTAAATACTCAAGCCATATCTTTTGACCAGAAGTTTCAAATCCTGTAGGAGAGGTGTTGTTAAGGTAATTGTATAAAAAAAGATTACTTTTTTTGTCCATATACGTCTAACTAGAATGGAAGATCGTCATTGCTGTCATTGTTTGAAGAACCCATGTCTTCAAAAACTGGAGGCGCTTGACTGGTTGTTCTATTGGCTTCAGGAGGATTTCCATTAGCTGCAGCACTTGCAGCTTCGATTTTCCAAAATCTCACATCTGTATACCATTTGCCATTGTATTCACGGCTTTCTAGATTCACAGATAACTTAACATCATCGTTAATATTAAATCTATTTAAATCATCAACTTTTTCAGTCCATGCAGATACACAAACTTTTTTTGGAAATTTTTCGCTAGTTTCAACTATGAAATCTTGTTTTTTCCAACCGCCTTTTGCACTGGTTCCTTCTTGTAATCCGAGTTTCTGAATAATTCTTCCTGTAATTTCCATGTTAATAAAGATTGAACTACAAATATACAATTAAAAAAAAATCATATTTCCCACTAATTGCAAATATTATATACATTTTTTCATCTATCTTAAGGTAAGTAATGATTTGATTCCTTGGTTGATGACTAAATTGTCGAAAAAGATTTTCAACTTATAGTAATTTTTTTTAAATGGACAGCTTACCAACACAATTAGTGATTTTTAAGAATAGTTTCGAGAAAATACGTATTTAATTTTTAAGTATTAAACACCAAAGATAAAGTGTTTTATATTTTTTTTGAAAAATAATAAATATTTAATAATGAGTATTTTATGTTTGATATCAACAGATAAAAACACATATTTTTACTAGATTATAATGTCCCTGAAAAACCGACAAATTGACTTGAATTATTACTTATATTTGTGGTAATAATTCCAAAAATACATATTGTTTAAAAAAATATCTTTTTTATTGTTTGTATTACAAGCCTGTTCTGTTTCAAATGCCCAAGTAATTAGAAACTATTCTTTGGAAGTAAATTGTAAAGCAAGGGTATATAATTCTACCCAAAGTATTTTAGAATTTAAATGGCATTATCGCAGTCCAACTGCTTCGAGTCAATACGTTTACCGAAAAAATAAGGAGCGATACGATTGGGAAAATCCATACCGTATACTAGGAAACAGAGATAGCAGTTTTAATGATACCATTATTACAGGAAAAGCATATGAATATATGTTTGAGAAAGATTATGGTCCTGATGGTGTTCCAATTTATGGTTTTGTTTATGCTGCAAATAAACTAGCTGAAACAAGCCAAAGAGGAAAAATTTTATTAATTGTAGATAGCACCAATAAAACGTTTTTAGAAAATGAAATCCGAACTTATCGCAATGATTTAATAGGCGATGGATGGAAGACAATACTCAAGTGGGTTTCTCCGAATACGACTGTTCCACAAATTAAATCGTATATTGTCTCTCAATATAATTTAGATCCAAGCGATGTTAAAAGTGTTGTTTTAATAGGTGATATTGCAGTACCTTATTCCGGTAACTATTACTACAACGGTTCTAGCGGTATTCCACCGCCTGATGAGCATGTATCCTGGTCAGGATTGGGACCAAGTCATGAAGGCGCTTGGCCAACTGATTTATATTATGGCAGTATGAGCCCAACTGTTTGGACGGATTCATTGGTGACCAATAATTTGGGTGTTAGACCAGCAAATAGAAATGTTCCTAATGATGGTAAATTTGATGTAACTGAATTGCCCAATTTGCTCCAATTACAAGTTGGTAGAATTGATTTGTCAAATATGACATTGTTTAAAAATGATGTTCCAGATACCAGTCATATAGAAAGAGAATTATTGAAAAGATATTTCATTAAAAACCATTCATTTAAGCACAAATTGCTTACCATTAAAGAACGTTGCTTGTTGGATGATAATTTTGGTTTAGTAAATGCAGGTGGTAATTATGAGCATTTTGGAACAAGTTCTTACCGAAACATGGCACCATTAATTGCTGATAGTGTGGTTAAAAATCTAAATTACTTGACAACCTTAAATACCCAAGACTATTTGTGGAGCTTTGGTTTTGGAGCTGGTACATACTTGAGTTGTACGGGGATTGGTACTACAGCAGACATGGCATCAACAAGCCAGTCTATCAAAAGTGTTTTCACTGGTTTCATCGGGTCTTTTTTTGGCGATTGGGATACAGCGAATAACTTTTTACGAGCTCCGCTTGCGGCGAAAGGAAATGTTTTAAATTCATTTTGGATTGGACGACCGCATTGGTATTTTCACCATATGGCAATGGGAGAAACCATTGGTTTTTCAGCAATGCGTTCACAAAATAATTACGATTCTTTTTGGACGCCAATTGTTGGGTGGACCATTCCTTTGTATCCCGTAACTTACTTTAAATACAATTCTTTCCAAGTGCATTCATCTCTTATGGGCGACCCTACAGTAAGAATGCAACCTCTAGATCCAGCCCATAATTTATTGGTTCGTCAAGACAGTTGTAATATGTCTTTCAAATTGACATGGCAAGCTTCTGTCGATACCGCTGTTCATTCGTATTACATTTTCAGAGCAAAACATATTGATAGTTCCTTTACACAAATTGGAACAACATCAAATTTGTTTTGGAAAGACAATTCTCCCTTAACTGGAAACAATGTATATATGCTTAGAGCTATTAAACTGCAATTAAGTGGGAGCGGGACTTATTATAACTTGGCCCAAGGTATTTTTGACACCATTTCAACAAGTGAATTAAGGGTTCCGTTGCTTAATGCAGGCAGGGATACAACGGTTTGTAAAAATTCAATTGCAAAAATAGGATTAAAGAAAAATTCCATTAATACAAATTACCGCTGGAATCTTTCTGGAATTACACGAGACACATTGAGTATTAAAGTAGCAGCAAGTAATGCTTGGATATTAACAGCAACAGATACATTAAGCACTTGTATTAAAAGAGATACCGTAAATTTAACAGCATTAAATTTACCAGTTTCAGAAACAATTACAGCTTTAAATCCATATTGCATGGATACCGCAACTTGGTCAAGCACCCTGAATAACGGAATTTCATTTGTATACAATTGGCATTTTGTAAGTGGAAATCCTTTAGACACTGCAGGACTTGGCTTAAATTCCCCAGGAAATATTCTTTATTCAAGTTCTGGCAATATTTTAGGAACTTTAAGGGTGGTAAATCCGATAAGCAATTGTCAAAACATTGACTCACAAACAGTAAATATTAATTGCATAGGATTGCCAATAAAAGCCGCTGACATAAATTGTTTTAATACGATTAAGGGAAAAGAAATTAGCTTTATTGTATATGATAACGAGCAGTATTTGGCTTATTCTATTGAAGGTTATAATGGCAAAGAATGGAAGAATATTGTTAGCATTCCTGCTTCAACAAACAGAGCTTATTTTTACGTAATTGAGGAGAATCTCACATTTAGTGAAATTAGAATTATGGGAAAAAATGGTGTGAATGAATTGATTGATATAGGAACTTGTGGCAATACCATTTTAAAAGCTGAATGGGAAGTATATCCCAATCCAATTAGCGATATCTTCACTGTGAACTACAATGGAGTCAATGGTCTAAAATCAACAGTGTTAACGATTACTAATTCCCAAGGAACCATTGTTTACAACAAGACAGCCACCTTCAACAATGGTCATCTTGATTTGACAATGGCTGGTTTATCAGATGGAATTTATACATTGTCAATTAAAACTGGCGACAAAGTTGAAGTATTTAAATTGGTAAAAATGTAAGCAATGTCTATAGAACTTAAAAAAAATCTATTAGATTTATGCTTGAAGCAAATTGACGATAAAATCGACATATTACAATCTGAGTTTAACGTTTATAAAGATTCAGCTGCAAACGAGACGAAAAGTACTGCAGGAGATAAGCATGATACGTCTAAGAGTATGATGCAAATGGAGCAGGAAAAAATGAGCGGTCAGTTGATTGATATCTTAAATCAAAAGAAAGTTTTGTTAACTGTATCACTAAACATGGAGCAAGAATCAATTGGTTTAGGTTCTTTGGTTTACACCAATAACGGCATTTTTTTTCTTTCGATTTTTTCTAAACCCATAACATTAGATCAATGTGTCTACATTCCAATTTCTTTGCAATCGCCTATTGGAAAAGAATTATTGAAATCTAAAAAGGGCTTTTCATTTACCCTCAATTCAAAACAATATACTGTTTTGAAATTTATCTAATTCGATATGCAAGACTTAAGTAATTTATAAGAAATTGATTATTAGTTTTTTATGATTCACTTTTGTCTTATAATTAATATTATGTTAACTAATATTATTGTAAATAAAGCCAAGGTGTTTCCCTTGGCTTTATTTGATTATTTACTAGTAGCCTCTTGCTTTCTCTTCTCTGACTTTAAGAAACCTTCGTATTTGATTTTTAAATCCATGTGCTCTTTATCGCTGATTTTATTACAAATCATGATCATGTCTTTTAATGCATCGATTAAATCCTGATCTTTTAAAGCGCCTGATTCTCTCAATCTTTCAAACATCTGTAGAGCTTGATTATACAAGCTGCTTGACAAAGTATTGTATTTCTCATATTCATTAGCAGATACTCTTGCACGCATTCTATAGATATAGTTTGCTGAATCAAAGAATAGAATCGCTTCGTTTTTTGAGGCATTAACAAATCCGTTGTCAAATTCTAATGCTTTGCGGTAATCGTTTAATCCTTGAGCAAATGAATATTTTGAGACAGGAATATTCGTTTTGTTTTTGTAAGCTAAATCCTGATTCTTAATTTCATCCGTTTTCAATTTGTGGTAAGCCACACCTCTAGAAAAATAATACACAGGATTCTCAGGATTAGATTCTATAGCTTCATTGAATTTTGTCAATAGAGCAACCATATTCTCCCTTTCGATCTCAATATTAATCTGCATGTCAAGAAAATCACTTGATTTTTGAGGTATTTTAGCTTTCCCTTTTTCAAGGTACTCTAAAGCTTTTTCATATTGTTTTTTAGCACTGTAAATTTCAGCCATTCTTATAAACACAACATAATTCATGTAATTCGGAACAGCAATTAATTTCTCAAGTGATACAATTTCTTCATCTACCAATGTATCGATATAGGCTGCTCTCCAAACCGCGTAAATGGCTTGCTCTCTGGTAACGTTGTTGGTTTTTGCTTTTTCCTCTTTATCGTAAACAAGCAAACGCTCAACATACCCCATTAATTTCTTAACTTCATAATATTTACCAGGTTCACGGCTTACATAGACAGCTTTGTTCCAACAAGCTGAAATTGAATTTACTAAATATGCATCGGCTGCTGTTTTGGCATCAATTTTCTCTTGTTCCTCTTCTGAACATGAATAGAATTTCAAGAAAGCTTCTGCCGATAATTCAGCGGCATTATGGTTTTCATCTAATTTATAAATAGATGAATCTCCAGACATAGCAATATCGGAATAAACCAAACCCTTCCATGCCCATGCAGCACACATATCTTTGGTTTCAGGATGCAACATCACTTTGTCTATTTCATATTTTGCTAAGGCAACGTCCTTGTTTTGATCATCCATCATATTATCACGGATTCCTTTAAGGAGCTTTACTTGGGCATTTAATTGAGTAATTGAAGATACCATACTCAAAAATAAAATAGGTGCTAAAAACTGTTTTTTCATTGACATATTTGGATTCGCTTTAAATTTTATTATTCAATTGTTGTGCCATTATCATCGCCCTCATTGCTGATGGTGTCATCATTCGATAAAGTTGCGTCATCAGTAGAAATATTATTGTCTAATGCATCAATGTTTTCAGACAATTCTTCTTCCTCTTCTTCAACAGGCACCACCGCAACAGATGCAATTGCATCATTGTTTTTAATGTTGATTAATTTAACACCTTGTGTAGCTCTTCCCATTGTTCTCATGCTATCTACACGCATTCTAATCGTTAAGCCAGACTTGTTAATAATCATTAATCCATCTTCATCGGTTACACTGCTAATTGATATTAAATCACCTGTTTTGTCGGTGATGTTTAATGTTTTAACACCTTTACCTCCTCTACCTGTTACACGGTATTCATCCTCTCCTGTTTCAGGATCTACTAAGAACGAACGCTTGCCATAGCCTTTTTCAGATACAACTAGAACGGTTGCTTCTTTTAGTTTTTCAACATCAATGGTCAACATTCCAATTACTTCATCCTGTTCAGATTCTAAGGTAATACCTTTAACACCGCTGGCGTTTCTGCCCATTGGACGAACTAGTTTCTCATTAAAACGAATAGCTTTACCTGATTTCTTAGCCATGATAACTTCGCAATTGCCATTGGTTAATTTTGCTGACAACAATTCATCACCTTCTCTTATAGTGATGGCATTAATACCATTAGATCTTGGTCTAGAATAAGCCTCAAGTGTGGTTTTTTTGATAATACCTTTTTTAGTACAAAGAATGATATTATGGGTGTCTAAATATTCTTTGTCTTTTAAATTCTCAATATTCAGGTAAGCTCTGATTTTATCATCTGGTGGAATTGCAATCAAATTTTGAATCGCTCTGCCTTTGGTTGTTTTGCCACCTTCTGGGAATTCATAAACTTTCATCCAGAAACATCTACCCTGCTCTGTAAAGAACAACATATAATTGTGTGTGTTGGCAACAAATAAATGTTCGACAAAATCTTCATCTCTATGAGATACTCCTCTATTGCCTCTTCCTCCTCTATTTTGCTCCTTGTACTCACTCAAGATTGTGCGTTTGATGTAACCCATATGAGAAATTGTAATTACAACTTTTTCATTTGGAATTAAATCTTCTATATCGATTTCACCTGCGCTATGCTCAATTAAAGTTTTTCTCTCATCGCCATATTTTTCCTTCATCTCTTGCAATTCAGCTTTGATAATGGTGTATCTTAATGCTTCATCATTCAATATTGATTCTAAATATGCAATTAATTTCATCAATTCGTCGTATTCTTCTTTGATCTTTTGACGTTCTAGTCCGGTTAAACGCTGCAAACGTAGATCTAAAATAGCTTTTGATTGAATTTCAGTTAATCCAAATTTACTCATCAAACCATCTTTGGCTTCATCTGGATTCTTGGAGCTTCTAATCAAATTGATAACAGCATCTAAATTGTCTAAAGCGATTAATAAACCTTCTAAAATGTGTGCACGTTTTTTTGCTTCAGATAAATCGTATTTTGTTCTACGAACAATGATTTCATGTCTGTGTTCAACAAAATGGTGAATCATGTCTTTCAGATTCAACATTTCAGGTCTGCCATGAACCAAAGCAATATTGTTTACAGAGAATGAAGATTGAAGTGAAGTGTATTTATACAATTGATTCAAAATGACATTTGCAATTGCATCTTTACGCAATTCAAAAACCAAACGCATTCCTTGTCTTCCAGACTCATCTCTAACCGCTACAATACCATCAATTACTTTCTCTTGAACCAATTCTACAGCTCGGGTTATAATCTGACTTGGCATTACTTGATAAGGTACCTCGGTAACGATAATCATTTCTTTGCCATTGCTCATGGTTTCAATCTCGGTTTTACCGCGCATTAAAATTCTACCTCTTCCAGTTTCAAACGCTGAGCGAATGCCGTCGGTGCCATGTATTATAGCTCCGGTTGGAAAATCTGGGCCTTTAATATATTGCATCAATTCAGAGATGGTAATGTCTCTGTTGTCAATGAATGCAGCAATAGCATCTATAGATTCACTTAGGTTATGCGGCGCCATATTGGTAGCCATACCTACTGCAATTCCAGATGCCCCATTTATTAATAAGTTAGGTATTTTAGAAGGCAATACCGTAGGCTCTTTTAACGAGTCATCAAAGTTTGGTCTAAAGTCAACGGTATCTTTTTCAAGATCATTGAGCATTTCTTCAGCAATCTTTTTCAATCTTGCCTCAGTGTAACGCATTGCAGCTGGAGAGTCACCATCTATAGATCCAAAGTTACCTTGTCCGTCAACCATGGAATAACGCAAACTCCAATCTTGTGCCATACGCACCATGGTGTCATATACGGAAGTATCACCGTGTGGATGGTACTTTCCTAAAACCTCCCCTACAATACGCGCTGATTTTTTGTATGGACGATTGGGCGCTAAACCCAATTCTGTCATTCCAAATAAAACTCTTCGGTGTACGGGTTTTAAACCGTCTCTTACATCCGGCAGTGCTCTGCTCACAATAACCGACATCGAATAATCGATGTATGCGGTTTTCATTTCATCCTCGATATTAATCGGTATAATTCGATCGAAATTGTTTTCGTCAGGGTTTTGATCCATAAATGTTTGATTTCTAAAAACAGTGCAAGATAACTTTTTTTTGGGGTAATTTTTAAATTACATTCCACAATATACCAACAAAAAAGCCTCAGAACTTCTGAGGCTTTTATAAATAAAGTTTATAAAAAATTACATCTTAATTACCTTCACTTTGCCTAAGCCAAGTGACTCTAATTTTTCTTTAATTTTTACATCATCTCCTACGCACAAGATAACTAAATTATCTAGTTGTATGTATTTCTTGGCGATAGCATTAACATCATCTTTTGTTAAATTCTTGATAATTTCAGAACGTTTTGCATTGAAGTTACGGTCTAAATCCAATTGGATGATTTGGGTTAAGAAACCAAGTTTAGCAAACGCACTTTCATAATCCAATGCTTCTCCGCCTAACAATGATTTTTTAGTAAAATCAAGCTCTTCATCACTAATTCCAGAAGTAACATATTTTTTCAATTCTAAAAATATCTCATTTATAGCACTATCAGTTGCACTAGCATTAATACCAGCACTAATAGTGAATGTGCCAGGGTATCCATAACCTGATGAACCGAAGCCAGAGCGAATTCCATAGGTCCAACCTTTATCTTCTCTTAAGTTAAGGTTTAAACGTGAATTAAATGCGCCACCCAATGCAAAGTTCATGATGTTGGCTTTATAAAAATCACCATCAATATCATAAGGAATGGTTCTGTAACCAATCATAATAGTTGTTTGCGGTGCATTGTCTTGATTCACCATATATATTTGAGTTTTGGTGCTTGCTGGGAAATTGTTGAAAGTTGGTAAGCTTAAGTTTTTGCTTTGCCATTTTTTCAAGAAAGCAAGGTTTTCCAATACAACAGCTTCGTCTAAGTCACCCACAAAAGAAATACTGGTTAAATTAGGCGAAAGGAAATTTTCTTTGAAGTTTTTCAAATCTTCAATGGTGATTTTATTAGCCACCGAATATTCACTCAATGAAGTAGTTCCGATTGGATTTTCGATACCAAACAATAAATGTCTGAAATTCTTAGAACCGAAACTTGACGGTGTAAAGTTATCGTTAGCTATAGAACCTAAAATTGCTTTTTTGTTGGTTTTAAATTCCTTTTCTGCGTAAGCAGGGTTGTAGAACATGTCTTCTAAAAGAGCCATGGTTTGTTTCATTGAGTCTTTAAAACAAGAAACCATGCAGGTGAAACTTTGACCGCTTGCACCAAATGAAATGTTGCTTCCCAAAGCTTTAAGTTTATTCTCAACTTCTAAAGCAGTTTTGGTCGTAGTCCCTTCATTCATTAAACTTGCAAGCATTGCAGCTGTACCGTTCTTAATTTTACCAGTTTCAAATAAGTGAGCACCTCTGATGTTCATACTCAAATAAACAATTGGAGATTCGTTGTTTTTAGTTCCAATGATTTTAATTCCATTATCAAAACTTGCTTTAAAGAATTCAGGAACTATTGCAGGTTTTGCCGCAGCTACAGTAGGTTTTTTGTTTCTATCAAAGCCAGCAACATCAACATTTGCTTTGTATACTAAATTGGAATAGGCTGATTTGTCAGGTGTTTCATTTTTGTAAGGATTCTCACTTGTGTAAGCGTCAACTCTGAAATTAGGATCAGCTTCAGCGCGAGGATCTGGAACGATGTGCAAGCAAGCATAGTTTTTACCTTTAATATAGGTGTTGTATACTCTCATGATGTCTTCCTTGGTCACATTTCTGTATCTATCCAAGTCTTTATCCAAGGTCATATTGCCATTGGTTAACATTTCATACTGAGTTAAAACAGATGCTTTCGAAGCAACAGTTTCACTTACACCATAATAACCAGCAACCATTTCTTGCTTAATTCTGTTTAATTCAGCATCTGTAAATCCATTGGTTTCGAATTCCAATAAAGCTTTGGCAAGATAATCTCTCATGTCTTTCTCGTTAAGACCACCGAATTTCTCAGGATATGTAACAAGGATAAAACTAAATTCACCAGCTACTTCAAAAGAACTGTTAAAGCAATTAGCTTGCAGTGCCATATCATTGTCGATAAAGTTTTTATACAAAACTGAATTTTTACCGTTTCCTAATAGTTGAGCCAACATATCTAAAGCTGGTTCATCTTTGTGGAAAGTTGGAACGCTCGGGTAATTAATGGTTGCTAAAGGCGCAAAAACCTTACTTGTAATAGATTTGATTTTTTGTTCTTCTAAAACGATTGGAGTCTTCATTAGAGGAGAAACTTCTGGACCTCTATTGATCGCACCAAAGTACTTTTCTACCAAAGCCAATGCTTCTTTTGTGTTTACATCGCCCGAAATAACTAATATGGCATTGTTAGGACCATACCATTTTAGGAAGAAGCTTTTCAAATCAGTTGAGTCAGCGTCATTCAAGTCGTCAACATAACCGATGGTTTGCCAGCTGTATGGATGACCATAAGGGTATAACATTTGGTCTTTTACTTCTGGCATCATACCATAACCATCCGCATATCTTTGGTCTTTTTCGTTTTTAACCGTTTTTCTTTGGTTTTCAAATTTCTTATTGGTAAAAGCTGGAAGCAAGAAACCCATTCTATCAGCTTCTAACCACAAGGCAGTTTCAAGCATATTGCTAGGAACAGTTTCGAAATAATTGGTTCTATCTCTGTTGGTTGTTCCATTCATTTCGCCACCTGAGCCTTGTACTATTTTAAAATGTTCTTCATCTGCTACGTTTTGAGAACCTTGGAACATCATATGCTCAAAAAAGTGTGCAAAACCCGTTCTTTTCATTGTTTCACGGTTTGAACCAACGTGGTAAGTTACTTCAACATGCACAATTGGATCACTATGATCTTCATTGATAATAACGGTTAAACCATTAGGCAAACGGTACTTCTCATAAGGAATCATTAATTTGCCTGATTGGGCTTCTACCTTTTTGATTAAGGTAGCGGTTTGTGCACTTAGATCCCGGGATAATAACAGGGCTAAAGCAATCGAAAAATAATACAATTTTTTCATTTTATAAATTTTGGAATAATTATTGTACAAAAATAGTGGACAGGGGCAACCTTATCCACAGAAATGTCGTCAAAAGTAGAGATTTACTTGATAAAAGAAAAAAATATATTTGCACAAATACATGCGCTTTTTGCCATCAATTTCCCTCCTATTCCTAACTTTTTTATTTTTCACAAGCACAAATAGAACAGAAGCTCAAAACCAAAATAACAATTACGGAAAAGAGTTTCGTTTTACTTTCTTAGAAAATTATGGGAGTTTAGATAAGGTATCGTTTGTAGTTTCATTAACGAAACTGCCTGACACTGTAAGAATTTCAGTGGCCAATTCAATTTTTGAAATTGCTATTTATAAAAACTATGATACCATAATTAGTTATACCAAATTTAGTTCCCCAAATGCATTCCTATTTGGTCCCAACAAAAGCATTTTAATTCGAACAAAACAAAACAACCCTTTTGCTTTGTATGCAATGAACAATGTTCAAAACAGCAGTGACATTTCAGCAATTACGCCATCAGAAAAAATTCCTGGCAATCCTGATTATTATGTGAATACCTATAGGGGTGATGAATCATTGGGAAAAGAGAACAATAGTTTGTTTTCAGTTGTAGCAATTGATGACAGCTGTTACATCAATGTCATGCCAAGTGCAGATTCAAAATACAATTTGGTAAAAAACACACCTTTCGGTATTTGGCTTAGAAAAGGACAAGTTTATTATGAGCAAGCCCTAGATAGTCAATCTTTTGCTGGCACACATATTTGGAACAGCAATGCTTGTAAGCGTTTTGCTGTTTTTGAAGGCGCAAAATGCTCATATGTAGACTATTCAACTCCAAATTGCAGGGGTTGCGACCACTTATACAACCAAACAAGACCCGTTCAGTTTTTAGGAAAATCTTTCACCACCCTTCCCTACGAAACCATTGATGGCGGCTATGTTTATCAAGTTGTTGCCACAGAAAATAACACCAATATTAAAATAGATGGTGTATTCACAATAAATCTCAACAGAGGTGAAGTATATCAATACAACCAAAAAACGAACATTGCGGTTTGTATAGAATCGGATAAATTGGTTTCAGTGGTAGAGTTGATGAAAAGTGGCGAATGTAATGGACAAGTTGACAGATTAGGAAATCCAAGTTTGATGAATGTAATTCCAAACAATCAAACCACTACCAGCACTGGATTTAGTTTTCCAGTCACATCCAAAATTTCGCAAAACCCAAGTTTTCCCGCAGATTTTTATGTAGGCATAACCGCACCTATTGGAAGTTTATACAAACTGCGCATCAATGGAAATCCAATCGACACGAGTAGATTTAAAAATTCTTGTCAAAATGCTGTAGGAAGTGTGAAACTTAATCCAACACTTAAATACAGAATAAGTTCCGAAATTGGTTTTATAGCCTATATGTATGCGTTTGGAATGGATGAAAGCTACGCCAGTGAAATAGGGTCTAGTTTTGAAAACACTCAAACCCAGCTTTTAATTGATGCCAAACAAAGCGTAACCTGCGATTCATTTAATGTATTTAAGTTTAGAGCTAAATCAGATTCATTTGCGCAATTCAAATGGAGTTTTGGAGATGGTACATTTCAAGTGGGAGATTCTGTAAACAAACAATATCCTAAAACCGGTGTATATCAGCTCAAATTAAGTGTTCAATACCCCAATAATGTAGGTTGTTTGAATGATACTTTTAGCAAATCAATAATTGTTCAGAAACGTCCTTATTTTAAATTAGGCAATGACACTGTATTGTGTTTCGGTGACTTTTTTCGAGTTTCACCAGTTGTTGAACCTAAAACCAGGTTTTTATGGAGCAATGGAAGCAATTTAAACATCGTGGTGGTAAACAATGCCCAAAAAGTATGGCTAAGGTTAACGGATTCCAACCAATGTTCATACTCCGATACAATGGATGTGAGGTTTATTAATTGCGATACGAATTCAATTATAATTCCAAATGTTTTTACGCCAAGCAATATTAACTCGACGGCAAACGACAACATCAACGATTTGTTTGAGACTAAATTCACCGGGTTTGATCAGTTAATTGGTAAGATATATAACCGTTGGGGTGTTTTAGTTTATTCTTTTAATTACCCTACTGATGCCTATTGGAATGGTGGTTTTAACAACGAAATCACAAACCCATGTCCCTCAGGCACATACTACTATCTGTTTGAATTCACGAATTCAAAAACCAATTTACTTAGATCATATAATGGTGTGGTCGAATTGATTCGGTAGTTCTGTCTAAAACTTGTTTATTTCACATAGCATAATATTGTATAATTTTGAATACACTATTTAATATGCCAAAAATACTAGTAATTGACGACGAAAAACCAATAAGAGATGCCTTACAGAATATTTTAACCGCAGAGCAATATCAAGTAGATATTGTAGAAAACGGCAAAAAGGGTTTGGAAATGCTAAACGAAAACGACTATGATGTTGTTTTATGTGATATAAAAATGCCCGGGATGGACGGTCTCGAGGTTATGACCAAAGCAACAGAAATTGCCCCAGAGGTGCCATTCATTCTAATTTCCGGGCACGGAACCATTGAAATTGCAGTAGAAGCTGTGCGCAAAGGTGCTTATGATTTTATCTCCAAACCACCAGATTTAAACAGATTATTAATTACCATTCGCAATGCTGTTGAAAAAAACAATTTGGTTATAGAAACCAAAGTTTTGCGCAGAAAAGTTTCAAAAACCAGGGATATCATAGGTGAAACGCCTTCTATTCAAAAGATTAAAGATACCATTGAGAAAGTTGCTCCAACAGATGCCCGTGTTTTAATTACGGGTGAAAACGGCACAGGAAAAGAGCTTGTTGCTAGGTGGATTCATGAGAAAAGCAACCGTGCGAATATGCCTTTAATTGAGGTTAATTGCGCTGCAATTCCAAGTGAATTGATTGAAAGTGAACTTTTTGGTCATGAAAAAGGGGCCTTTACAACCGCTATAAAGCAAAGAATTGGAAAGTTTGAGCAAGCCCATGGTGGTACTTTGTTTTTAGATGAGATTGGGGATATGAGTTTATCGGCACAAGCAAAAGTGCTTAGAGTAATTCAAGAAGGTGTTTTGCAAAGAGTTGGTGGAGACAAAGCAATACATGTAGATGTGCGTGTATTGGCGGCTACAAACAAAAATCTAATTGAAGAAATAGAAAAAAGTCAATTTAGGATGGATTTATACCACCGCCTAAGTGTAATAATGATCCATGTACCTACATTGAACGAACGCGTTTCGGATATACCGGTTATTGCAGAAAAGTTTTTAAAAGAAATATGTGAAGACAACGGCGTGAAGAAAACATTTGCCCATGGTGCTTTAGATGAATTAAAGAATGTAGATTGGACTGGTAACATCAGGGAATTAAGAAATGTAATTGAACGTTTGGTGATTCTATCAGATGCAAAAATCACTATAGAAGATGTAATTGCTTATAGCAATCCATCGACTCCCGTTTCAAAGACTCAAAATGTAATGATTGACAAATTTGATAAATTCCAAGACTTTAAAGATTATGCGGAAACTATATTTTTGGAAGCCAAGTTGAAGAAGAACAATTGGAATGTTGCCAAAACGGCGGTTGAAATAGATATTCAAAGAAGTCATCTTTACAATAAGATAGATAAATACAGTCTTAAACGCAATTAATCGATGATAGGCGGTGAGCTAGATTTGGCTGTAAAACTCTTAAAAGAAGGTCAAGTTATAGGAATTCCAACAGAAACTGTATATGGTTTAGCAGCCAATGCGCTTAATGAAAAATCTGTTGTTTCAATATTCGAAATTAAGAATAGGCCTTTTTTCGATCCACTGATTCTACATTTTTCGGATATTGAATCCATTCGAAAATATGTGATTGATTTCAATTCACAAGCACTTAAGTTGGCGGAAGCATTTTGGCCAGGACCGCTAACAATTCTTTTAAAAAAGAACAATTTGGTTCCGGATATAGTGACCTCTGGGAGTGATTTGGTGGCTGTTAGAATACCTAATCACCCCCTCACCTTATCATTGCTAGGTAAATTGGATTTTCCGCTAGCAGCACCAAGTGCAAATCCTTTTGGATATATAAGTCCTACCAAGGCTGAACATGTAGAAAATCAATTAGGCCAATTGGTGCCGTATATTTTAAATGGAGGTGATTGTTCTATAGGTTTAGAAAGCACAATTGTTGATTGTAGCGAAGAAATTTTGACCATTAAAAGATTAGGTGGTCTGTCGGTATCAGAGATTGAGGAATGCCTTGGAAAGCCTGTAAAAATTGAGATTTCTTCTGGCAGTAATCCAAGTGCGCCAGGTCAATTGGATAAACATTACGCCCCAAAGACTCCTTTTGTTTTGATTGAAGATGTAGAAAACACCTTAATTAAGCTCAAAAATAAGAAAATTGCCTATTTGGGATTTGGTGACATTAAGATTCCAGAGCATGTATATACTTTGAATTTAAGTTTAAGCTCTAACTTGAATGAGGCAGCTCAAAATTTGTTTCACTTTATGCGTTTGTTGGACAATATTGGTTTTGATTGCATTTTGGTTCAAAATGTCCCTGAAATTGGCCTTGGTAAAGCTATAAATGATCGGATAAAACGAGCCGCCGCAGAGTTTGAAAATTTTAAATAATAAACTTAGCGCTCAAGCAATTACATACAACAAATCTCAGAAAAACTGAAGTTCAAAATAAAACTTTGAACACACAAATTATAGATAATAATTTGTTACCTTTGCACCTTTGATTTTTAAAACACTAAATTAATTCACAAAAAATGACTCAAGCAAAAGCCAGTACAAACGATACACAATTTGACGTGTTCGCTAAAGTTGCCCGTTATGACCATGAACAAGTTTTAATCTGTCAGGACAACCACACAGGGTTAAAAGCGATTATCGCAATTCACAACACTGTTTTAGGTCCAGGATTAGGTGGAACAAGGATGTGGAAATATGCTAGTGAAGCAGAAGCTATAAACGATGCTTTAAGACTTTCTAGAGGAATGACCTATAAGGCTGCGATTAGTGGCTTGAATTTAGGTGGTGCAAAAGCAGTTATAATTGGAGACCCAAGCAAAGACAAATCAGAGCATTTGATGCGTAAGTTTGGAAGATTTGTAGAAAATTTGGGCGGAAAATATGTAACAGCAGAAGATGTTGGAACGACAACCAAAGATATGGAATACGTGAAAATGGAAACCAATCACGTTGTAGGTTTGCCTGAGATTATGGGTGGTGGAGGTGATCCAAGTCCTGTAACTGCATATGGCGTATACATGGGTATTAAAGCAAGTGCTAAGAAAGCCTACGGCAGTGATAATTTAAGTGGTAAAAAGATTGCTGTTCAAGGAACAGGCAAAGTCGGTTTGCATTTAATTGAATTGTTGCACAAAGAAGGCGCCCATATCATTGCAAGTGATATTTATGAGTCTGGTTTAAAAGTGGCATCTGATAAATTTGGTGCGAGCATAGTAGCTCCTACAGAAATTTTCTCACAAGACGTTGATATTTTTGCTCCTTGTGCATTAGGTGCCATATTGAATGAAGCGAATATCAATAGTTTAAAGTGTCAAATTGTTGCAGGTGCTGCAAACAATCAATTGGAAGACGAAACCATCCATGGTGATATGATTAAGAATAAAGGCATTTTCTATGCTCCAGATTTCTTGATTAATGCAGGTGGACTTATCAATGTATACAGTGAGTGGAATGGTTATGTTAGAGAAATAGCATTTGCACAAACTGAGAATATTTACAACACTGTTTTGAATATTTACAGCAAATCTGAAGAAGACAATATCAATACCCAACTTGCAGCAATTAAATTGGCTGAAAAACGTGTACACGATACCATGGTATTGCAATCAAAAATCTAATTAGATTTTATCTAATAAATAAAAACCTGAAAATTTCTTTTCGGGTTTTTTTATTGAATCATTGTAGAATTATTCTTCTACTTGTTTTCATCGTATTTGTCCAATAATTTGATTAGGACTTCAAAATCTTTTGGATATGGGGCATTGATTTTTATTTTACCTTTTGATGGGCTTTCAAATTCTATGCTATAAGCATGCAGAGCAACTCTGTTAATTAGTGGTTTTTCTTCTTCTCCTGAAAATTTGACATTCTTTTTAATTTGAGATAGATATGCAAATTTACCAGCATAAAGGGTATCGCTCATCAAGGCTAGATTTTGAGAAGCTGCGTGTACTCTGATTTGATGTAATCTGCCAGTATGAGGACTACAAGAAAGCAAAGAAAAGTGTTTATATTGCTTAAGTGTATTAAAAACAGTTAATGAGGGTTTGCCTTCTTTTCTTGAAATGAGCACTCTTCTTTTGCTATCGGTGTACAAAGAGAGTTCAACACTTAATTCATTTAAGTTTACCGATGCATTAACCACAGCATGGTAAATTTTATGTATGGTTCTTTTTTCAAATTGAGCTGCAACAAACTTATAGGCTTCAGTGTTTTTTGAAATTAGCATAACACCAGAGGTTTCTCGGTCTAATCGGTGGCAAAGGCTATAATTTTCATTAATGTCTTTACACATTTGAACAACAGATAGAAATTGGCTATCAAATCGCTCATGCAAAGAAGAAAGATTTGCGGGTTTATTTATTGCAATAATGTCATCGTCTTCATAAACGATTAGGTCTTTAAAACGAATAGCAGCCATCTTAGTTGTTGAGCGTATTTAATTTAAGTTGGGTTAGAACTTTTTTCGTTTGTAAAGGAAAATCACCTTGCATCATCCAATCATAATAACCATAATCAGATTTGAATACATCTGTAACTTTTTTCCCTTTATGTTTACCAAAATTAAAAACAGCTTCCTGTTTATCATTGAAAATCAACCTTCCTGCTAGATCTACCAGATTGCTTTGACCGCTAAATTTGTGCAAGAAATCAATATTTGGTTCTAAATTTTCATATTTTTCTAATTGAGATTGAATAATTTCCCAAGTAGCCTCGGTATCTGCTTTGGCACTATGGGCATTATTTAAATCTTTTTGGCAATAGAACTTATAAGCAGCACTTAAATTTCTCGGTTCCATTGTATGGAAAATTTTCTGGGCGTCGATGAATTTTCTTTTAGAGGTATCAAATTCAACTCCCGCGCGGTAGAACTCTTCTACCAACATAGGAAAATCGAATTTATTGCTGTTAAAACCCGCAAAATCGCAGTTTTCCAAAAAAGAATTTAGTTCATGCGCCTTGTCTTTAAAGGAAGGTTCATTAGCTACATCTTGGTCAGAAATACCATGAATTAAAGTAATTTCAGGTGGAATTGGGATTCCTGGGTTGAACCTGAAATTTAATTCCTGCCTTGAGCCATCAATTTGAATACGAATCATACACAATTCAACGATGCGATCTTTAGAGGTATTGATTCCAGTTGTTTCAAGATCGAAAACTACTAGAGGTTTTGTTAAAATTAGTTTCATTGTATATTTATAATAAATCAGGTCTTCTTTCTTTTGTTCTTAATTCAGCTTGATCCATCCTCCATTCATCAATAAGTTTAAAGTTTCCGGATAGCAAAACATTGGGTACATTTAGACCTTTAAATTCAGCTGGTCTTGTATAAACAGGTGGAGCCAATAAACCATCTTGAAAGCTATCAGTAAGTGCTGATTCTTCGTTGCCCAGCACACCTGGGAGTAGTCTAATAATACTGTCACTGATGATTGCAGCAGCTAATTCGCCGCCGGTTAAAACAAAATCACCAATTGAAATTTCTTTTGTTACGTATAATTCGCGTATACGCTCATCGATTCCTTTATAATGTCCGCAAAGAATGATCAGATTTTCTTTAAGAGAATATGCGTTTGCTAGAGGCTGATTCCAGACTTCTCCATCCGGGCAAGTGTAGATAATATCATCATACTTACGTTCTTTGCACAAGTCCTCGATTGCATTTGAAATTGGTTCACACATTAGAACCATGCCAGCACCACCGCCAAATTGGTAATCGTCAACTTGCCCGTAACGGTTGAGGGCGTAATCCCTTAAATTTATTAAATTTATTTCAGCTAGGCCTTTGTCTTTAGCCCTCTTGATAATAGAGTGGTTAATTGTGCCTTCAATTAAAGCAGGTTGAACCGTAATAATATCTATGCGCATAACTACAAATCTAATATACCATCAGGAAAGCTAGCAAAAATCTTTCTTTCACTATGATTTATCTGAGTTATAAAATCGTCGTGTAAAGGAATAAGAGAATCTTTGAATCCATTTCTGAATTCAAGCAGTACATTACCAGGATACTCAATAATATCCGTAATTGTGTATTCTATCCCAGTTTCGTTGTCTATGAGAGTATAACCAATTATGGTTTCGATTTCATCAGGCTGGGCATCAATTATTTCAATTATTGGCAAAGAGATTAAATCACTGATTTGATCAATGGTATCAAATTCCTTCAATTTGACTATTAATGCCTCTTTGTTGAAAGATTGGATGGCAAAAGGAACAAATTTTTGGTTAATTTCCATAAACAGAAAATCTTTTGGGATAAAATCATCCTCTAAGTGGATACGAATGTGTCCATTGAAACCATGAGATTTCAAAACAAAACCCACCTTTTTGGTGGGTTTTGAATGAATATTGTTGACTTTGCTTGTCATACTAAAAGCGTATTAAGCTTCAGTATTTTCAGCAGCAGCTTCTGGAGCTTCTGAAGTTGTTTCTTCAGTTGACTCAACTGTTGGTGTTTCAACAGCAGCTTCAACAACTGCAGTTTCAACAGCCGCTTCAATTACTGTAGTTTCAACAGCAGCTTCAACAACTGCAGTTTCAACAGCCGCTTCAACCACTGCAGTTTCTTCAGCAGCAATTTCCTCAGCAGGAACTTCTTCTACAACTGCGTTTTTCGCAGCGATAGCAATCGCTCTTGCTTCTTTAATTTTAGCTTCAGCTTTTAACTTTTCAGAGGCTGTTTGAGCTTTAGCGCTAGCTAGGCCATCGCGTTTGCTTTGAACTTTAGCATCTTTTTCTTCAGTCCATTTAGCAAATTTAGCATCTGCTTCTTCTAGTGTAAAGGAGCCTTTGTTGACACCTCCATGTAAGTGGTGCAACATCATTGCACCTTTGTAAGATAGAATGGCACGAACGGTGTCCGTAGGGACAGCGCCTGTGTCTAACCATTTCACTGCTTTCTTCAGATCTAAGTTGATTGTTGCTGGGTTGGAATTAGGGTTGTAATCACCAATCCTTTCAATAAATCTACCATCTCTCGGAGCACGTGAATCTGCCGCCACAATGTAGTAGTAGGCTTGTTTTTTGCGTCCATGACGCTGTAATCTTAATTTAGTTGCCATAAAATTATATAAAAACGCAAGTTCTCCTGTTCTTGCGGGGTGCAAAAGTAATACAAATATTTTAAAAATCAAAACAAAATCAAAGAAGTTTAAGCACGGCTTATACCTAATATTTTATTGTTATAATTAGTTTTATTGTATATTTATAATTGAGTTTACGGAAAAACATATCTAGTTATTTGACCATTAAAATTGGAAAACATGGATAAAATTTGTGTTTTTCTCATATTTTAAAAAAGCTAAAACGATACGGTTTAAAGCTTTGATTAAATTATCAACATCTGTTTTTTGGGAAAAAAAATAAATTACTTTTGCGATCAGTAAATTAAAAAACAAATTGGAAAATTTCATTGTTTCTGCCCGTAAATACAGACCTTCCGTTTTTGACGAGGTGGTTGGGCAGTCACATATTACAGAAACCCTGTTGAATGAAATAAACAACAACCATTTGGCTCAATCTTTTTTATTTACAGGACCAAGAGGTGTTGGTAAAACAACTTGTGCTAGGATTTTAGCAAAAGTAATTAACCAAAAGGAAAATGATAATCCAGACCAAGATTATGCTTTTAATATTTTCGAAATGGACGCAGCGAGTAACAACTCAGTTGATGACATTCGAAATTTAAATGAACAAGTTAGAATACCACCTCAAGTTGGAAATTACAAAGTCTATATCATAGATGAGGTTCACATGCTCTCTCAGGCAGCTTTTAATGCATTTTTAAAAACATTGGAAGAGCCTCCGAAATATGCTATTTTCATTTTAGCAACAACAGAGAAGCACAAAATATTGCCGACGATTTTATCTAGATGTCAAATATTCAATTTCAAACGTATTCAAATAAAGGATATGGTTGAACATTTGAAAAAGATTGCCTTGAAGGAAAATGTTAAGGTAGACAATGAATCTTTGCACTTGATTGCTGAAAAAGCCGATGGTGGACTTAGGGATTGTTTATCTCTCTTCGATCAAATGGTAAGTTACTGCAATGGTGATATCAATTACGAGAAGGCCGTTGAGAATTTAAACATTCTAGACAGAGACTATTACTTTAAGATAACCACATCAATCTTAGAACAAAGTATATCTGAGGTTTTGAATTACTATGACGAAATATTGAACAAGGGTTTTGAGGGACAATTGTTCTTAAATGGACTTAGCGAACATTTTAGGAATTTAATGGTTTGCAAAGACAAAGCCACCACCCACCTATTGGATGTTGGAGAATCGCACAAATCAAAATACGAAACCCAAAGTAAACTAACGGATTTAAGTTTCTTGTTAAATGGCTTGAATATTAACAATCAGTTTGATGTTGAATATAAGAACAGCAAGAACCCAAGATTGCACATAGAATTGGCCTTGATGAAGCTTTGCCATATTCGGAGTCAAATTAATAATGCAATCACTCTTGAAGAAATAAAAAAAAAAGTGATGAGTACTTAAGCAGGAAAGAAAGTCTTGTTCAAAAGAAGGAATTGGTGCTTCCAGTTCATGCAATTAAACCGCCGGAACTTGCGGACAAAGCTCTATCCTTTCCAAAAATCCCAAAGAAAAACACTGGCATTCCGATTCAGATCAGCAGTGCTGAGATACTTGAAAAAGAAGAAGACATTCCAGTTACAGAAATTGAGGCTCAAATTGAAAAGCTTGTTGAAGAAATTTCTGAAGATCTTGTGATTGCTCCTGAGTTAAACCAAGAAAATACTGTAAAAGCATTTGCACTTTTTGCAGCAAAACAAAAGGTTTCCATTGTGTCATTAATAAAACTTTTAATTCCAGCAATTAAAGAAAAGCAAGTTGTTGTTACAATGACAGTTCAACAGGAAGAATTCATAGGTGAAGTTAAAATAGATTGGCAAGCGTTTTTGAAAAAGTATTTCAATGACCCTGAAATAAGCTTGCAGTTTGCAATTGATGAGACTGCAAATACAACAAGGAAAGCCTATACAGCATCTGAACAATATGAAGAAACACTAAATGAAAGTGAGATATTTAGGTCAATGGTCAATAAGTTCAAATTGAAATTGAAACAATAGATGATGCGTTTTCAAGGTCTTAAAGTATTTTTATTCTTTACGTTTATTAATGTTTTAGTCCATGTCTATTTCATAAACCTACCTCCTTGTGGCAGCCATGTTTGGCGTCAATGCAACACATTAGGGATGAGTCGGAATTTCGCAACCGAGAGCATGGATATTCTGCACCCTAGAATCGATAGACGAAACAACAGCAATGGCATTACTGGGGCTCATTTCCCTGCTTATGAGTGGACCCTTGCCTTGATCTCAAAAGCCTTCGGATTTTCAGATTTATTGGCTAGAATATATAGTTTACTAATATTTTCCTTTGGCATGTTTGCATTCTATATGTTTTTAAAACAAGTTGAATTTGATGAAAAGTATTCCATTATTGGTCCTTTGATATTGTTGTCTATTCCACAGAATTACTACGATAGTATGAATGCAATGCCAGATATAATGGCATTAACTTTCGCATTATTATCATTGTATTTCCTTACCAAGCATTATAAAAGCGGAAAGACCCGGCTCTTTATTATTGGTATTGTTCTAAGCGCATTGAGTGGATTGATTAAATTCCAATTTCTAATTATTCCATTTTCTTCCATCGTTTATTTAAAATACAATCGAAATAACATAAGTAAGACAATATTAGGAACCGCTGCGGTTTCTTTATTGGTTATAACATGGTATTTATACGCCGTTGAATTAACCAATACAAACAATTTAAAAGAATTTGGATTATGGATCAAGCCTATTTCTTTAAAGGATGTATTAAAGACCGTTCAGGGGAATTTAATTTCAGATTTGCCTGAACTTTTATTGGGTTGGCCAATCTTGCTTTTGATGTTGTTCTTGTTAAGAAAATTGAGACCAATCAACAAAATTGGCGTTCAGGTTCTTATTGGCTTCATCGGTTTTGCACTGTTTTATTTCATGGCCATTGAAAGAATGCAGCACCACAGCTATTATTTTATGGCTTTACTGCCCTTTTTGGTTATGATGGTCTTGAATTTATTTTCTAAATCCAAATTAAGATTTAATTTACTGGTATTGTTTTGTGGTCTTAATTTTATCTGGGCATTCGCTAGAATCATACCTTCTAGATGGGCTGATGGCGGAAAAGGAATACCTGAAGAATTCAAAAATCCAGAGCAAAGAAAAGCATTAACTAATGCCATGAAATCATCCAAAATCAGTTTGGTTGGGCCCGATGTTTCAGGTTGCATATTTTTCTATTTTATTAACGCAAAAGGATATTCATTTGATAATTTCGATGAAATATTTGAAAACAGAGAACAAGGAACTCAATTTAACGAAATGCGTTTGAATGGAATGGATCGAATTTTAATCGAAAGGACCGTGTCAATTGATACAAAAATGGACTTAATACAGGACAAACGATTAATTGTCCGGGTTGGAGATTTTGAAGTTTGGTCATTGCCCCCTATCAAAACAATTGAATAATTCTATAGTCAATTAACTTTGTGGGCCCATATTTTGGTGTATATGTTTGCTATATAAATATTAAAATTGTTGTTAAATTCGCCAACCAAATAATTATTGCCAAGTGTCAATACGCGTAGAAAATTTAACGAAAACTTATAAAAGTCAGCATGCAATTGACCACATTAATTTTGAAATTAAAAGTGGAGAGATTGTAGGCTTTTTGGGTCCAAATGGAGCTGGTAAGACCACGACCATGAAAATATTAACTTGTTACATCCCTCCTACCTCTGGCAGCGCATGGGTTAACGGATTAAATGTAGAAACCGACTCAATAGAAGTTAGGAAACAAATTGGGTATTTGCCTGAGCACAATCCGCTTTACATGGACATGTATGTGAAGGAGTATTTGATGTTTGCGGCATCTGTTTACCAATTAAGCAACAAAACCCAAAGGGTAAAGGAGATGATTGAATTAACGGGTTTGCAAGTTGAACAGAACAAGAAAATTGGTCAGTTGTCCAAAGGATACAGGCAAAGAGTTGGTTTGGCCCAAGCAATCATACACAATCCTAAAGTGTTAATATTGGATGAACCCACAAGTGGATTAGATCCGAATCAAATTGTTGAAATACGCAATCTGATTATAAATATTGGCAAGGAGAAAACAGTTTTGTTGTCTACTCATATTATGCAAGAAGTGGAGGCTATGTGCAACCGAGTGATGATTGTAAACAAAGGTAAAATTGTTGCAAATGGAAAGACCGAAGAGTTAAAACACTCATTTAGTCCTGATAACATGGTACAGGTTTCGTTTAACCGGACATTAAACGCCAAGCAGTTATCTGAATTAAATGCCTTGTCAGAAGCCAATTTATTGGCGGACAGCACCTACATTGTTAAATCTAAAAAGGGAGAAGACATCATAAAATCAGAGATTTTTAATTTTGCCGTAAAGCAAGACCTCATTTTAACCGAAATGAAATTAATAGAGAGCAGTTTGGAAGACGTATTTAAAAATGTAACAAAATAAGATGTTTAGTATATTAGCCAAAGAGATTCGGAGTTTTTTAAGCTCATTAATTGCGATCATTGTAATCATTGTTTTTTTAGTAGCGAATGGTTTATTTATATGGATTTTTAATGAAACGAACATATTAGATGCAGGTTATGCCAACATAGATCCATTTTTTGAAATGGCTCCTATTATTTTCATTTTCTTAATTTCGGCCATCACCATGCGTTCATTTAGTGAAGAGAAAAAAACGGGAACTTTTGAAACTTTAAGTACAAAACCAATTACAGATTTATCCATCATATTAGGTAAATATTTTGCAGGATTGCTTATTGTTTTATTTTCCATATTGCCTACATTCATTTATTATTATACCATTCACAAACTATCTATTCCAATTGGGAATGTTGACTCAGGAGCGATTTGGGGAAGCTATTTAGGATTAATCTTTTTGAGCGCTGGATATGTTTCAATAGGATTGTTTTCAAGTGTTATTACAGACAATCAAATTGTTTCTTTTATTGTTAGTATGTTCTTGTGTTTCTTTTTTTATTCCAGTTTTGATTATTTGAGTTCATTTGAAATCTTCAAGAAAACTGATTTTTTTATTGAATGGTTTGGGATAAATTTTCATTACAGAAATATTAGCAGAGGTGTAGTAGATACAAGAGATGTTGTGTATTTTTTGAGTTTGATTGTTTTGTTTATTTGGTTGACAAAAATTATTTTTAACAGCAGAAAATGGTAAAAGTGCAGAAGCAAAAAAGAAGTATAAAACAACAATCCATCATTGAATTGTTGTTGTTGTTCGTAGTTATTGGTGTTGTAAATGTTTTAGCTACCCAGTACTATAAAAAGTTTGATTTGACGAAAGAGAAACGTTTTACTTTATCAGAAACATCAAAGAATCTTGCCCGTAAGGTCAATGACAGGATGTATTTTAAGGTGTATTTGGAGGGTGATAACCTTTCCTCTCGATTTAAAAGATTGAGGACTGCAACCATGGACATTCTTAGTGAGTTTAGAGATGTGAGTGGCAACAAAATTGATTTTGAATTCATCAATGTCTTTAAAGACAAAACTGATAAAGAAAAGGCAGAGATTATAAAGCAACTGAACGAAAAAGGTGTGATGTACTACAATGATCTTGAATTGGGTGCTGACCAACAAAAAAGGAATTTAATTTTACCATCTGCAGAAGTCAGTTATGGTTCAAACAAAGAATATGTAGTCAATCTTTTAAATACCGAAATGGGGCGCGCTGAAGAAAGTGCAATTAACAAATCGATAGAGGGACTAGAATATGAATTTGCAAATGCCATCAGAAAATGTGTAAACAAAACACCTAAAAAAATAGCTTTCCTTTTCGGTCACGGAGAACCGGATGAAGCCCACACCGATGAATTGCTTTCATCTTTAAGTGAAAACTACAGCATTGATAGGGTGTTTTTTAATTTAGGCAATGAAAATTATTTAAAGCAGTTTGTTTATCTCACAGAAGAAACCCAAAATTACGACACATTGGGAAAGCGTATCGTTTTAAAGTCTCTGGAGATGCTTAATCAATACGATGGTATTGTAATCATAAAACCAACAGAGCCCCTTCAAAAAGATGAAGCGTATATATTAGATCAATACATTATGAATGGTGGAAAAACCATTTGGATGGTAGACCCTTTACAGGCTGAGCATGACAGTTTAAGAAGGCAAACAAAAGCATTTTTCCCGGATTATGACAATGAGAATCTACGTACCATGTTGTTCAATTATGGTGTTCGATTAAACTCCAATTTATTAATGGATTTACAATGCAACAATATTGTATTAAATGACCCATCGAGACCAGGCCAAATGGTTCCATTTCCTTGGGTTTATTATCCTTTGTTTGCATTTAAGGGGAATGAACATCCAATTGTTAAAAACCTCGAGGTTGTTTGGGGACGATATTCAGGAACCTTAAAGCCAATTTCAAGAAAAAACCTTAAAATAACCAACCTATTATTGAGCAGTGATAGGACTAAATTACAAGATGCACCAGCCTTTGTTGATTTGGGTATTGTGGCAAATAATAACGACAGAAAATATTTGCAATCATTTAAATCTGGGTTACAAGTATCCGGTGTTTTGTTGGAAGGCGAATTTAAATCAAATTTTAAACGTCCAGATAAAATTTATGAATTTCCAGTTAAAGAATCAGTAACAAACAGCATGATTGTATTGGCGGACGGCGATTTAGGCTTAAATTATGTTAAACGCAGCAGTGGCGAAATCTACCCTCTAGGATTTGACAGAGAGACAGGACGCCAATTTGCGAATAAGAAGTTCCTATTAAACTGCTTTGATTATATGTTTGATGAGAGCGGTTTGATTGATATTAGAACCAAGGAAATAGCATTGAGGTTATTGGATAAACCGCGTCTGACAGCACCTAAAGCTGAGGGAGAAACCTTTAGTGAGAAAACAAAGTGGCAGTTATTAAATACAGCCTTCCCTGTGCTATTGGTGTTGTTGTTTGGCTTATTTAATATGTGGTATAGAAAAAGAAAATACACCCGAAATTAGATTTGGGTTTTCAACTATACATATTTCAATTATTATAAATATGTATAGAAAATAATGCACTGCACCATATTGTTTAACAAGTTAAGTTTCAAGAATTACAATAATTGAGTTAGGTTTGCATTTTATAAGTTGAAATTTTGACAAATCAAGAAGACAAATCGATGATAGCCGAAAGGTTAAATCGCATATCTGAATCTGAGACAATTGCCATGGCCAAGTTGGGTCGCGCATTAAAAGCAGAAGGCAAAGACATTATTAGTTTAAGTTTTGGCGAACCTGATTTTTACACACCAGACCACATCAAAAAAGCAGCGGTTGATGCTTTAAACGATAATTTTACCTTTTATACACCAGTTGCAGGTATTCCTGATTTAAAGGAAGCCATATCGGCTAAGTTTTTGCGGGAAAATGGTTTGGCTTACAACACAGATCAAATTGTTGTGAGCACAGGGGCAAAAAATTCGATTATGAATGCTGTATTGTCACTTGTTAATCCGGGCGATGAAGTAATAATACCACGACCATTTTGGGTAAGTTATGCTGACATGGTCAATTTGGCCGAAGGTGTAAATGTTTTTATAGATACTGATGTTGAATCTAATTATAAAATCACCCCTAAACAGCTTGAAGAAAAGATAACAGATAAAACCAAATTATTTATGTTCAGCAGTCCTAACAATCCTAGCGGTATGATCTATACGGAGGACGAATTAAAAGAATTGGCTGAAGTATTTGAAAGACATCCAAAGGTTTATATCATTAGTGATGAGATATATGAACACATTAATTTTGGCGGCAAGCATTACAGCATAGCCAATTACGGCACTTTAATAAACAGAACAGTAACTGTTAATGGCGTTTCAAAAGCATTTTCAATGACGGGTTGGCGTATAGGCTATATTGGTGCTCCCAAGGCCATTGCTTATGCATGTGAAAAACTACAAAGTCAATTTACCAGTGGTACAAACTCTATTGCTCAAAAGGCTGCTATTGCAGCTTTAAATGGCGATTTAACTCCTACTTATAAGATGAGGGATGCTTTTAAAATTAGACGCGATTTATGTTACAATATTTTGAAAGAGATTCCAGGATTAAAATTGAGTTTACCTCCTGGGGCATTTTATTTGTTTCCAGATGTTAGTTCATTTTATGGAAAGTCATACAATGGGCATACGGTTAACAATTCTCAAGACATATGCATGTATCTTTTAAACGAAGTATATGTGGTAACGGTTGCAGGATCTGCATTTGGAAATGACAATTGCATTAGAATGTCCTATGCGACAAGCGAAGAGAATTTGTTGAAAGCAATGGAAAGAATCAAACAAGCATTATTGGCCTTAAAATAATAAAGATGGAAAATCTTATCAATCAATTCGAAGGAAAGCGTGTTTTAATAGTTGGCGACGTTATGATTGACGCTTACATCATGGGTAAAGTTGAGCGCATTTCTCCAGAAGCCCCAGTGCCAGTTGTAAACATCGACGAAAGAGACATGCGTTTGGGTGGTGCGGCAAATGTTGCGATCAATATCATTGCTTTAAAAGCAATCCCTATTTTGTGTTCAGTAGTTGGAAAGGATGAGGATGGTGATGCATTGCTTTCGTTAATGCAAAACAGCAAAATGCCAACTTCAGGAATTGTTCAATCAAAAAACAGAAAGACCACCACCAAAACTAGAATTATTGGAAACAAGCATCAATTGTTAAGAATGGATCAGGAAATGTTAACAGACATTAGTGATGCTGAGAACGTTAAATTAATAAAGGCCTATACATCGCACATAAAAAAATGTGATGTCGTTGTATTAGAAGATTATAACAAAGGGGTTTTAACAGAAAAGAACATTCCGATTTTAATAGATATAGCTGTAAAGGCTGGTAAACCAGTGGCTGTAGATCCAAAAAAGAAAAACTTTTTAGCCTACAAAAATGTAACTTTGTTTAAACCCAATTTAAAAGAAATTAAAGAGGGCTTAAACAGTGATTTAAACTTAAAAAAGAAGGAAAACTTAGTTGACTTGGTTTTAGCATTGAATGAAAAGTTGGGTAATACTTATACGATGGTTACGCTGAGTGAAGATGGTGTAATGGTTACAGACCATAGTGACTTTAACTTCATCCCTGCGCATATTAGAAACATCTCAGATGTAAGCGGTGCAGGCGATACGGTTATAAGTGTAGCTTCTTTGTGCTTAGCTTGTAAAGTAGAAATGGGAATTTTGGCAGAGTTGTCAAATTTGGCGGGTGGATTGGTTTGTGAAGAGAGCGGTGTGGTGCCAATAAGTATAGAAAAATTGAAAAAAGAATCTAGTTACTTGATCTAATAAAATTTCATTGAATTTAAAAAAAAGAATATCCTATTTCTTGTTTAGGCAAGAGGAAATAATATCGAGGATATTAAGAGTCTTTACTTTAGTATCTTCTTTATTGGTATTGGGGGTTATGGTATACCGCTACGGATTTAACCATACAGAAGAAAATATTAAATTAATTATCCTTAGTACCCGGTTCTTTTATTTGGTTTTTATAATTGGTTTTATCATTCGATTAGCGCTAACAAAAGACAAGCAAAGTTTCCTTAGTTCAAATGCCTTAGAGGGTATTTTAATTCTACTGGTTGTTTACGATGGAATAAGTTATTTTCTATTTGGACACCCAATTCTTGAGAAGTTTCTAATTCGATTAAATATTAAAAATTACAGATCGATTTATCACTTTTTCATTCAATTTTTCTTGTTGATTTTTGCAGCAATCGAATTGGTTAAATCGATTAACTCAATCTACACAACAAAGTTAAAGCCCACTACCCTTTTTATTATATCATTTGTAATACTAATTTTAGGTGGAGGCTCGCTCTTAACCTTACCGGGTTTTAATCATACTGGAAATTATTTAAATTTTGTAGATGCTGTTTTCACGGCAGGCAGTGCCAGTTGTGTGACCGGATTAACAGTTGTTAATACGGCTACTTTTTTCAATATTAAAGGTCAAATTATCATTTTACTTTTAATTCAATTGGGTGGTATAGGCATATTGACCTTTGCATCATTTTTCGCCTCGTTTATAAAAAAAGGAATTGGGGTAAAGCATCAAATTGCGATGAATGAATTGTTGGATGCAGAAAATATGAGCGGAAGTTATTATTTAATTAAAAGAATTTTAATCATGACTTTTTTAATTGAAGGTTTGGGCGCCTTGGGAATTTATGTCTTATGGGGTGATTACCAGTTTTCAAGTCCAGGTGAAAAAATATACGCCTCTATATTCCATAGTGTTTCGGCCTTTTGTAATGCAGGATTTAGCACTTTTGAGTACAATTTTGAAACGCCGCTAATTTCTGAGCTTTACATGTTGCATATTTTTGTCGGTGTAATCATATTTTTTGGCAGTTTGGGCTTTCCGGTAATTAGGGATGTGTTTTCGCCTCTTATGTTAAGAATACGCTTAAAAGAACCTTGGAGAGAATGGAAATTGAGTTCTAAAGTATCGATATACATGAGTATAATCCTAATTCTAGTCGGGATGCTTTCTTTTTATTTTTTAATTGACGATCCTCGGTTTGGAACCCAAACACCGATAGCACAAATCGCAATCTGTTTTTTTCAATCGGTGAATTTAAGGACCAGTGGATTTAACAGCATAAGTTTAGAACATTTACCCAATACCTTGCTTTTACTTTCAATATTTCTAATGTTCATTGGAGCCTCTTCAGCTTCAACGGGTGGTGGTATAAAAACAAGTACATTTGTTGTAATGATGGTTGCAGTAATTGGAACCATAAGAGGTAAAAGAGAAATGACCTTAGGCAACAGAAGCATTGCACAAGATTTGATTTACAAGGCTTTTGCAGTTGTGATTTTTTCGGGCTTATTTGTTTTGCTGGTCATAACAGTTTTGTCATTTACCGACAAAGGCATAGAATTGGTGCGTTTGGCTTATGAGGCAGTTTCAGCATTTGCAACTGTTGGACTTAGTACAGGTATAACTTCTGGATTATCAGATGCAAGCAAAGTTACGTTGACTATTGCAATGTTTGTAGGTCGAGTGGGTATTGTCACTTTGGCTTATTCGCTGAGTGAAAAAGCAATTAATGCAGATTTCAAATACGCTACTACGCATTTGAACATTGGGTAATTAAGGTTTGTAAGCGCTTTCTTGTAAAATCAATTCAGCATTGTTGTTGTTCATTAAAGTCTTCAAATCAACTGAATTGTTTTCATTCATATACATCCTAACGGCCATCCAACCAACGTAGCGCCCAATCATTGCCGGAGCTTCTGGAGGAATGCCGCTGGCTATGGTTTTTGGACCTTCTTTTAAAAGGCGTTCAAATCGTCTTTTATCGGTATCAAATAGATACTTTTCTTTTACTATAAATGCCCAAATATTGTGCTCTTCTTTTTTACACCAATCAAACTCTGCCTGTGTCATTCCAATTTTTATATGGTCAGGGACATTTGGGGTAACTGCATCAAGAAAATAAAGTAATTTACCATAATAAATCATTTCATCTGTAAAATTTTTGGCTTTGTTTGTTTTTAGGAATAGATCGTTTGCATGTGCTAGCATATGATTGGTCACCAACGTTTGAGGAATTAAAATTTTCCTCCAATACAATTCAATATTCGTGTATTCATATGGTTTAAAATCTTGCCCTAAATGCATATCTAATGCAATTCCAATGTAATCTTGCCCAACTGGATTCACATAAAAGCTGAAGTTACTTGTGTAGGTAATAATGCTTGGTATTTTAAGATCAGGAAAAAAGTATTTAAAACGTTTATAAGCTTCAGTTAATTCGGTTTCATAGGGTTTAAAATTGCCAAATTTTTCTTTCACAAAACCATACACTTTTTTAGCATTTATATCTGTTTTAAACAACATTAATTGCTGGAAAGCCTCTTGTTCATTTCCGGGAAAACCGATGATGCCTTTATTGTAATCGGTTAAGAAAAACGGATATTTATTAGAAAAACTTTGAAAGTCGTTTAATTTATTTTCAAACAAATCATTTTCAAAATGTCTGATATCTAATTTCACTTCAATGTCATCTGTATTGATATCTAATTTGTTAGAATGACATGATGTTAAGAATAACATGATAAATACTACACTTGTAGTAATTGAAAATTGAAATATTTTGTTCATTTTTGTGCAAATAAAATCATTATCAGCATGAAAACAACGTTAAAGTATACTTTTTTATTGATTGGACTTACAATTTTCTCTATAAGTTCACATGCACAAGATGACAGAGACTTCAGAATTGGCTTTAAAATTATACCAGGGTTTAACTGGACAAAGGCAATTAGCAATGATGTTCAAAAAGATGGAACAGGCATTGGCTTTTCTTTTGGTTTAATGTCAGACATTCGATTGGCTGAAAACTATTTCTTTTCACCAGAATTGAATATCACTACGATGAGTAATTCTATGAAATTAAAATCTGATTCAATATATACCCTACCTAACACAGGGAGTTCCCAGGATTACAATAAAATCAGCTACAAATACAATTTAAAATACATAGAGATACCTTTGACATTTAAATTCAGAACCAAAGAAAGCAATGGTATGCGTTATTGGGGACAATTTGGCGTAGCGCCAGGATTTTTAATTGGTAATAATGTTACGGTTTTAGCCTCTCCAGCAAATACAGGAACAAAGAATTACCCAACTGAAGAAAAGTTTATTCCCAACGATGCAAATAACAATTATCTAGATTTCACTAGACATATTGATGACATTAACTTTTTAAGAGCATCAATGATATTGGGCGCTGGTATAGAGTATAACTTAAGTGGCAATACCAGTTTCTATGCTGGAATTCGTTTTAACAATGGATTTACTGATATACTGGATGATAAAAAATCTAAGGTGATAAACAATGTCATGGGATTGGAATTGGGTTTCTTCTTTTAATAAATAGATTAGTAGTTTATTTAAATGAAAATAGCTTTAGCACAACTCAACTATACAATTGCAGATATCGTTGGGAACAGTGAAAAGATTATAGTTGCTGCTCAAAAAGCTAAAGAATCAGGTGTTGAATTGGTTGTTTTTAGTGAACTTTCAATTTGCGGCTATTCACCGGATGACTTATTGGATTACAAGCATTTTGTAAAAGAATGTATTGATGCGGTGCATAATATTGCAAAGCATGCCCACGGAATTACAATTGTGTTGGGCGCTCCAACTTTGAATGAAAATGAACATGGCCGTAGATTGTTCAATTCTGCGTGTATTTTGCAGGATGGCATCATTAAAGAAACGGTGCATAAAACTTTATTGCCAACATACGATATATTTAATGAGTCTAGGTATTTCGAGGAAAATAGTGTTTTTAAAACCATTGAAGTAAATGGAAAGAAAATTGCAATCACTATTTGTGAAGATTTATGGTATGAGATGGAGCGGTTTAAATATTTGGAGAATCCTTTGGCAAAGCTGAATAAATTAAATCCAGACCTTGTAATCAACATTTCGGCCTCACCTTTTAACATTAACAAGAAAACGGAGCGATTTAAAGTCCTGCAGAAGGCAAGTAAAGACATTGGCTTGCCTCTTATATATGTCAATCAAACCGGTGTTCACACTGATATTGTATTTGACGGCAATTCCATGGTATTAGATTCTAATGGGCGATTGATATTAGAACTAGAGAGTTTTAAAGAGGACTTTAAGATATTTGATACAGAGAAAACCTATCATAAGTTAGTTTTCAAAGAAAGAGAAAACATTGAATTGGTTCATGATGCTTTGATTTATGGCATACAGAATTTCTTTCAAAAAATGGGATTTTCGAAAGCTATTTTAGGGTCGTCTGGAGGAATTGATTCTGCTGTAGTTCAAGCCCTGGCCACAAGAGCTTTAGGCGCTGAAAATGTCAAAGCCATTTTAATGCCTTCCGATTTTAGCAGTGAAGGCAGTGTATTGGACGCAAAACACTTATCAGAAAACTTGGGAAATAGTTTTGAAATATTGTCGATTTCCAATGTGTTTGATTCCTTTGGCGAAACATTAAAACCAATGTTTGAAGGATTGGATTTTGGCTTGGCCGAAGAGAATATTCAAGCCAGGAGTCGTGCCGTCTTGCTGATGGCAATTAGCAATAAATTTGGACACATTTTATTGAACACCAGCAATAAAAGCGAAATGTCGGTAGGTTATACAACGTTGTACGGAGATATGTGTGGAAGCCTAAGTGTTATGGGGGATGTTTACAAAACAGATGTATACAAGCTTGCCTCTTATATCAATAAGGACAATGAAATAATACCAAATTCGATAATCAATAAAGCACCAAGTGCTGAGTTGCGACCAAACCAAAAAGACAGTGATAGCTTGCCAGAATATTCAATACTTGACGCCATACTTGAATTATATATAGAGCATCAAAAAGGGATTGAAACAATCGTAGAAAAAGGGTTTGAGCGTCCTTTGGTTGAGCGAATCATTGGATTGGTAAACCGCAATGAATACAAGCGTTTTCAGGCACCTCCTATCATCCGTGTAGGATCAAAGGCTTTTGGTCGAGGAAGACAGATACCTTTGGTAAGCAAATGGTAACTAAATAACAGGGTGTTTCACAACGCACATTGTAGAATAACCTCTAGCAATAAGGATTTCGCCTTTTTCAGGGTGCACACAATAAATATCAGACTCACAATAGTGCAATAAATTCCCTGGTTTAATGACCTTGCCTTTGGCGATAATTTTATCGCCAACACCTGGTCTTAAATAGGCAATTTTCAAGTCAGATGTTACAGTGCCCTCTCCTTCTGCAACAAGGGTGAAAGCAGAAAAACCCATCACTATATCAGCCAAGGTAGACGTAATCCCTCCGTGTACAAATCCATTTTGTTGTAAATGGATTTTTTGCAAAATAAGTTCACCCTCTAGATAACCAGGTTCAATGGATGTAACCATAAAACCTAGGTGTTGCATGAAGTGGTTAGACTGCATTTTTATAAGCATGTCTCTTCTAAAATGGGGATTTTTGCTAATATATTCCATGTGTTTTTATTAAAAAGTTAATTCTTCTAAAGCGCTTTTTAGTTCTAATTCAGTTTTTTTATCCAATTGCTTAATTGCAAGATTGATTCCTTCATTATAAACCACGATGGCTTTATCCGCATCATTAAGCTCTTCGTATATATGTGCAAGTTGATAATACAAAGGTAAATAATCCTCTTGCATTTTCTTTATGCCTTCTAGTTGATTTGCCGCAGATGACCAATCATTAATGGACATAAACTCCATAGCAAGAGCATAGTTGAGAAAAATATCATTAGGGTTTTGCGAAAGCAATTGTTTGATGGTGTCTATTCTGTCCATTGATTGGATATTGTTAATTACTTTGCAAAACTCATTTTTTCTTAGCATTTTTTATACTTAATTTTGCAAAATATTTTTTTAATCTTTCATGAAAATTTTAGTGTGCATGAGCGTGGTTCCAGATACCACAACAAAAATCACTTTTACAGATAACAACACCCAATTTAATACACAAGGTGTTCAGTTTATTATCAATCCATATGATGAGTTGTCATTAACCAAGGCATTGGAGCTTACAGAAAAAAACGGTGGTACTGTTACAGTTGTAACAGTTGGCTTAGGAGATGCAGATGCTGTAATACGCAAGGCATTGGCTATAGGAGCAAATGATGCCATTAGAATTAATGCAGAACCTAAAGATGGTCAGTTTGTTGCTGAACAAATTGCGGAAATTGTAAAAGCAAATGGATATGACATGGTCTTAACTGGACGTGAAAGCATTGATTACAATGGTGGACAAGTGTGTAGTTTACTTGGCGCATTGTTATCATGGCCTTCTGTAAATGTTTGCACACAAATGGATGTGCAAGATGGCAAAGCAATATTCGAAAGGGACATAGATGGTGGTAGACAAAATATTAGTTCAAGTTTGCCTGTTGTTGCAAGTGCGCAAAAAGATTTATGTGAACCAAGAATACCAAATATGAAAGGTATTATGGCCGCTCGAACCAAACCATTGCAAGTGATTGAGGCTGTATCAGCAGAAAATGCTAGCACCTACAGCCTTTTTGAAAGTCCACAAGCAAAGCAAGCAGTTCGTTTGATTGACGCTAGTCAAGCAGGCCAATTGATAGACATTTTAAGAAACGAAGCTAAAATAATCGCATAATATGACTGGAATATACGCAGAAAATTCAGAAGGAATCTTTAAAAAATCAGTTTTAGAAGCTGCATCATATGCTTCGAAAATCCAAAATGGCCCTGTAACCGCAATTTGTGTTGGCAAACCAAACGATGGAGAAGCTGATAAATTGGCCAAATACGGTGTAAATAAATTAATTGTAATTGAAGGATTAAATTCATTTGATTCTCAAGCATACTCAAATGCATTAGCAAAAGCAATTTTACAAGCAGGAATAGAAACATTGGTAATAGCAAATACCTATGAGGCAAAATCAATTGCGCCAAGAATTGCAGTTGGAATGAATGCATCTCTTGCAACAAATGTAATTGCTTATCCAGAAATGTCAAATGGATTTACAGTGAAACGTGGTGTTTTTTCAGGAAAAGGGTTTGCCTATGTTAAGTTAGAAAAGACGAATAAGATTGTTGCAATAACACCCAATAGCACTGAATTGATTGAAAACAATCAAAGCATTTCAATTGAAAACACGAGTGCTGAGCAAGTAATTGCTGCCACACAAATTCTCTCAACTTCCAAAGCAGCAGGAAAAATTCCATTGACCGAAGCAGAGGTTGTAGTTTCAGCAGGAAGAGGAATGAAAGGACCTGAGAATTGGGGAATGGTTGAGGAGCTGGCAGATTTATTAGGAGCAGCTACAGCTTGTTCAAAACCAGTGAGTGATATGGGTTGGAGACCACACGGTGAGCACGTTGGTCAAACAGGTATAACCATTAAACCGAATTTATATATTGCGATTGGTATTTCAGGAGCTATTCAGCATCTAGCAGGTGTAAGTAGCAGTAAAGTTATTGTTGCAATTAACAAAGACCCAGAAGCACCATTTTTTAAAGCGGCAGACTATGGCATTGTTGGTGATGCATTTGAAATATTACCACAATTAATACAAGCAGTTAAAAACAACTAAATTTATTTTTTCATACTTTGAAAAAAATCGAATTGGATATCTATGGCATTGCACCTTCGCAAATAAAAGGCTCGTATAGCCTTATATTAGCGGAGATTGATGGTGACCGTAAATTGCCGATAATAGTCGGACAATTCGAGGCTCAAGCCATTGCAATACCGTTAGAAGGAATCAATACAGACCGTCCCTTGACGCATGATTTATTTTTAGTCTTTGCGAAAAAACTAGGTTTTACAATAAGTGAGGTTTTTATTCACCAATTAAAAGAGGGTGTTTTTTATGCGTCCCTTATTGTTGAAAACACAGATGAAAAAATAAATATTGATTGCAGAACCAGCGATGCAATTGCAATTGCTGTAAGATTTAATTGTCCAATTTTCACAACTGAAGCCATTTTAGAAGAAGCTGGAATTGACATTGAAGAAAATGAAATTCAAAAACCAGGTCGCGATGATGGTGATGATATCACACACATTGGTGAAAAATCTGTTCATGATGCCTTTAAAGGTAAATCACTTGAAGAACTGGAAGCCCTTTTAGACGAAGCTTTAAGAAATGAAGATTATATGAAAGCTGCACAAATTCGCGATGAAATCGATCAGCGTAAATAAAGTCTTATTAGCAATATTCACAATTGCTATTGTATCTTGTCATCAAAAGACTGAGACAGATTTTTTAATTGGTAACTGGAAGTACATTCATATTCAAAAAAATGGCAAAGACATTATTGAAGTAATGGATAATGACCATTTAAATGTAAAATCAGATAGCACTTTTGAATACAATATTGAATCTGTGAAAAAACAAATGAAAGGAAAGTGGACCTATTCAGAACACACTTTACATTTATATTATTCATCTCCAGACACAGTTCGGCATTTCAAAATGGATATTTTATCCAAATACGAATTAAAAATGCATGAGGATTCTGTGTACTTCTTGTTACGCACAGCGCAATAAATCATCTATTTCTCAAGGGCTTTAGAAGGTATTCAAGTCCATTGACTTTTATTTCGTGAATGGTTCTCAACAACATTCCTAATTGGCCTTCAGGAAAACCCTTACTGCTAAACCATTCTAAATAAGATACTGGTAAATCACAAATAATGGTTCCTTTGTATTTGCCAAAAGGCATTTTCATTTCCATTAACTTAAGCAAAATATTGGGATCAGGTCCTTGCATTTATTTATCTAATTAAAAGTATAGTTCCGTTTTCAATAATTTTCGAACCTTCTGGATTCTCAAATTCTATGCTGTAAAGATAATGTCCTGTTGGCACTATTTCACCCATAAAATGACCATTCCATCCATTCTTTGGATCATTGCTGTAAAACATTAGTTCTCCCCAACGGTTGTATATCTTCATTGAAAAGGTTTTATATTTATAAAGCCCATAAATTCTAAAAACATCATTTTTCCCATCAAGATTGGGTGTAAATGCATTTGGGATATAATGCGGAACTTTATAAAACAAGTTTTTAGAAATTTCAGCTTTGCAATTATTGGTATCTACAATCATCAACTTCGCATTCAATACTGTTGAATCATTTATTGCAAAAGATTCAGATTGATTGGAACCTACATAACCATTTGAAAAAACCCAATTTCTAGTCACCGTTGAATTCTTAGACTTATCTTTAAATGTAAGCATTAAAAAAGGGTCTTGGTAACTAACAGAATCTGAGAAGTCGACGCTTGGCAAATCGTTCACAAATATGAAATTTTGCAAAACTTTAGTGCTTACACATTTATAGGGACTTGTGGCAATTACTTCAAAATTACTAAAGCCAGAATTTTGCCCTTGGAATACAAAATTCAGACCTTTGTTCGTTGGGGTATTGTTCACTTTCCAATCGTATGTATTGGTTGAAGCACCATTAATACTTAACAAAACAGAATCATATTTGCAAATTTCCCTAGGACCTAGAACTTCAAATACAGGCATTGGTGCAACATAAACTCTTTTACTAATTGAATCAAAGCAAGAGGCATTGTTTAAAACATACAAGCTCAGAGAATTGAAACCAGTATCTAAACTTGAAAATACCTCTTTGATACCCTGATTGATTGACAGCTTAGGATGGTACCATTTTCTAGTATAATTTAAACTTGAAATCGTTTTATCATCCAATTCAAATACATTATAAGTTAAACATTGAATTGTATCATTAATATCAAAATCAACTTTCGGAGATTCAAGAACAATCAGTTTTCTTTTTAGTGTATCTCTACAGAATTTATCGCTTACCGAATTCAGATTAATCACATAGCTGCCTTTCGTGGCATATGAGTAAGAAATCGAATTTCCGGACTTCAAATTACCATCGCCCATATTCCATTGAATTGAATAATTTCCTGCAGAAATAATGCTGTTGTCAGAAATCATGAATTTATTTTGATTATAACATTGTACTGAATCATTTAAAGCAATTTGCAAATTGGTTTGTGGCCATAATTTTATCTTATTCTGAATGGAATCGGTGCATAGATTGGCAGTTTTTAATACGAGCTTTAAAATATATATTGAATCAAATACTTTAAAGGTTTTATTTGAAGGAGAAAACACATTAGAAGTGCTTCCGTCTCCCATAGTCCAATGCGATGCGAATACTCCTGAATTTGATGTACTTAAATTCGAAAATGCAAAAGAATTGGCTTTAAAACACTGTTCCATTGGAGAAACAGAAAATTTAGCTTTTGGACTTTCATAAACTTCTAATGATTGGGTCATTGAATCGGAGCAAGCAAACGGCGTAAAACAGATGAGTTTGACTGCATACTTCCCTATTCCATTGAATATATGATTGGAATTTATATTTGAATCTTTAGAATTATCACTGTACTTCCACACATTTTTATAACTTGAATTGCTTATTGTTGTAAGATTTTTCAGCGCAAATGAATGTCCATTAAAACATTGGGTACTATCGTTAACAGAAAGACCTATGATCGGTTTCGGTCTAATCTTTAAATATACCGAAGCAGTATCTTTACATTGATTGCTTGCAATGATAGAATATGATCCACTATCAGAAAAAGTGCTTGCTGCAATTCTATAATAGAGCAAAGTTGAATCTTTTTTATTTATTGAATTATGTTGCCATTGGTAGGTTGCACCTGAGGTATTTAAATCGTTTGCCTTTAAGACAAATGATTTTCCAACGCATAATGACGAATCGCCTTTAATCCATGATATTTCCATATTGGGTGCTTTGTAAATAAATACAGCGCTGTCTTTTTTCGTTTGCTTTCCATCAATGGTTAAGATAACCGATTTATATCCTGAACTATTATAATACACAGTATGTGGTCCTATCCCAATTGCGGTTGAGGGTATTGCACCAGAACCAAAGGTCCATTGGTATTTGATGCCTGGTAAATTGCTGGAATCACTAAAAACAATACTTGTTTTGGGACATACTTTAGGTTTATTGGCAATAAATTTGGGAATCAATTCAGGTTCGATATACAATCCATAATCTTCGGTTTGTCCATAATTTAAGTTGCTGCAAGGATTGGTCCCTATACTATTAAAATCGCTACGAATCCTCATTCTTAAAATAGTTCCTATCATAGTATTTTGAGGAATAGTGATGGTATCTAGGTGGTTAATTAATCCCGCAACAGGCTGGTACACCAACTCCCCTGCATCGCTTAGCAATCCATTGTTGTTGAAATCAATAAAAGCTTTTACTTGTTCATTGTTGTATTGACCAGTAATCACTTTTAAGGCATATTTTTTACCTCTTTTTACTTTTATTAAATTGGAACAAGAAACATCAACATATGGACCCTCTTGGGTTCTATCGCCGGATGATCTGTTTATATTTGCTATGCTCACATTGAAAATCCCCAATCCACCGAAGTTGTTATTGGTTGTAGGAATACAAGCCCTTTTTGATGTATCTGCCACTGTAATAAATCCAGCCACAGTATCTATTCCGTTGCAATTCTCGGCCATAAAATTATATTTATAAATTCCAGGATTGGTAAACTTAATTGACGGATTTTCTGTTGTAGAATCATTTGAATTTAAATACAAATATGTTGAGGGAGAGAAAGACCATTTAAAACGGGTTGGATTGTTGCAAGATTTACTGTTGAAACTAAGTATTGCGGATTTGCAAACGACTGTATCATAAGGATCCAAAAGAGCAACAGGTTTTTGGGTGCCATCATTAAAAATCGTTGTGTAGTAATTTCCTCTATTGTAAGTTGATCCGTAAAGAATATTGCAATTGCATGATTTATTTGGTTCATAATACATTTCTAAGTCGGTCACATTAACGGTATTTGGAAGTCCTTTGCTAAAATAACGCCACGAATTTTGAGTGGTATCTGTATACCAAACACCTCCACCCATTGTGGCAACGTAAATACCTCGTTTTTTATTAGAAGTATCCAATAATATTGAAGATACATTATAAGAAAAATTACTGAGTACCTGTGTCCAATTCACCCCTTTATTAGACGATTTAAAGACTTTGTTTCCAATAGCAATATAGACACTGTTTTGATTTCTGGGGTCGGTTTCAATGGCATTTACAAGTCCTGAGATAGGTAAAGTAATGGTCGACCAAGTTGGCGTATTCGCATTAACATTATCACTTCTGAAAAGAGAACCATTTGAACGGGCTGCATATAAGATATCTGAGTTTGCGATATTGCTTTCTATTTCATTAAAGTCGTTGGTATTTACACCACCTAAATTATTGGATATTTTTTTCCAGGTAACGGTAGAATTTTTTATAGTATTGCTTCTCCAAATATTTTTGTAACCCACATACATTGTATTTCCATAACCTTCTCTAAGCGTAAAAGGGGTTACCCAAGCACCAGATTCGTTGATGGTATCACTTCCAGCGGCCTTGTATCCATTGTTAGCGATGGTGGCTTGAGCGTTGACATTAAAAACCCTAAATATACTACCATAATACAGTTCACCGTAACTATACCTTGAATCTGTTTGGTCAATTTCACAATCCATACCATCGCCACCATAAGTGGTATACCAATTTTTATTGTAGTTTGCAGTTCCATTATCTTGGTAGCCGTTGATAAGGATATTTTTCACATTTCTTGCTGCACCCATTTTATAAATTTGTGCAATTCCGATTCCACTACCAATTGGTATCCAAGAACTTCCTTTATTTCTTGAAGCATATAAACCACCATCATTGCCTGCAAAAATCCTATTGGTAATAGGGCTTGCGACCAATTCATGTTGGTCAGCATGAATTTGATTTACCCAATACCCAGCAATGGTCCATGTTTTTCCTGTATCTATAGATTTAAAAACATTGACGCCTCCGCAATAAAGGATTGCTTGATTGCTTGGGTCAGAGACCATATCCATGTTATACCAAGCTTGCCCAGAAGTGCCACTGCCATTTGTAGAGTAATCGTGTATATTAGGCGTAGTTGATTGGGTTTTGAACGTTGAACCACTATCTCTCGATAAATAAATACCTTTATGAACGCTTCCACTAGAAATCCAAAAATAAACCATCTTAGGGTCTCTTGCATTGACTTCAATAATGCCCCGAGATATTGAGTTTGTTGGCAATCCATTGCTGAGATTGGTCCAGTTTACACCATTGTCGATGGAGCGGTAAAACAAGGCATCTTTGGTCGCGTAAACAACTTTTGAATTATTAGGTTTAAAAATGAGGTCTTTAAAGAAACCCCCATTAAATGTTTGGGTCCAATTAGCACCTGCGTTTGTTGATCTATATATGCCATTGTCAGTAGCCGCAATTAAAACATTAACATTGTTGGGGTCAATAATCAATTTTGCTACTTTTCTATTTCCCATTCCGTTGTTAGAAATTGACCAAGAAGAACCTGCGTTGGAACTTTTAAATACACCAAATCCAGCGGCATCACCTGCATCACGGTCACCAGAACCAAAATACATAACACTAGGATTTAAAGGATTAATGGCAATTGCTGAAACGCCTAAAGTTGGCAATGAATCTGAGTTAACACTCCATGAAATACCACCATCGTTGGACTTCCAAATCCCTCCAGCAGCAGAACCAATAAACATCGTATTGGTGTCTGTTGGGTGCAAAGCAATTGCATTAACGCGTCCCATTCCATTCATTTGTCCTGTATTATTTATAGGCAAAGAGTTAGGCCCTATTGATTTCCAATTGCCTTGATTTTTGCAAGGTGCAGAACCAGGTCCAAGTCCAGGAACAACGACATCCCAGAGTTTGTTGTCTGCATCAATTTTATTTAAAAAATCTTGGTATTGAAAACCTTGATTAGGAAAGAAGCCTAAACTGTCGACCAATTTTAGAGATAAATACTCCCATCGTTTAAAGGCTTTCCAACCGCTGCCTTTATCGATTGTTTTATTGCTCCAGTAAAGATTGAAGGCCCTTTGTGTTTGGTAGACACTAAGTGATTGATTTTGCATCATGTCAATCCAATAGGGATTGTTGATGGTGTCTTGAGTGCTTTGAGCTATAGAATAATGAAGAGAAAAGAATATAAAAACAAATGCAGGTACTTTTTTGAGCATAGAATGTATACAAATATAAATTATTAGTTCGGATTTCAAAAAACTTAGTATATTGCAACCATGTTGATCAGTTTTCAAGGTGTATTAACCGACGCCGATGATAAGATCTTTAATTCACACAGCCGTATTTACAAATATGGAGATGGATTCTTTGAGAGCATCAAGGTGGTTAATAAACGTGCACAATTATTTGATTTACATTATCAAAGGATATTGCGGGCATCCACTTTTTTTCATTTACCTATGAACGAAAGGTGGACTCAACAATACTTTGAAGACCAAATTGAATTGTTGTGTTTAAAAAACGGATGGGTTAATGCCAGATGCCGCATTGTTTTCTATAGAGAATGCGAAGGCTTTTATGCTCCACAAAGAAATAAATGTTGTTTTTTAATTGAGATGACAGAAGCTAAAGCCAATTACCCCATCAATGATGTGGGGCTAAAGCTTGGTGCTTATGGTTTGATTTTAAAACCATCTAATTTTTTGAGTTTTTTTAAACCATTATCTGCTATGCATTACGTATTGGCAGGCATCTATGCAACAGAAAACCAATTCGATACAGTCTTATTATTCAATGAACAAGGCAATGTTGCAGAAGTCTTTAACGCCAATATTTTTATAATTAGTGGAGATGAGGTATTAACACCGTCTTTAAGCGAATATTGTTTAGATGGCGTTATGCGTCAGTATATTTTAGACAAATTAAGGAATTTGGGCTACCATATTCGTGAAACAGTTGTAACAGAAGATGATTTAATTATGGCCGAAGAGATTTTTATTTCCAATGCAACTAGAGGCATTGCATGGGTTGAAAGTTATAAAGACAAGAATTATGGGTTTAGTCAAACCTATAAAATCCATGCCGATTTGTTTGGCATTTAATTGCTTAATTACTGCGGGCTATTAATCTTTTCAAAAATACAAATCTTATACATTGTAGAATCGTATTCTGGTTTTTCAAATCCATCAATGGTATGTAAAAGTGTATAGTTTGGATTGTTGATTAACCAATCCAGTTTCGTATTCCCTTCGCGCACTGCTGAAAACCCATCCCAGATTACTACAACACCCTTTGCTGCCCAGTCGTTTTTTTGATCGATAGACCACACGCGGTAGGACGATTGAATATTGTATGGATCTTTGTTGAATCTTACATCGAAATATGGCGATTGATGTATGATAGGTCTATTCATCAATTTATTTTCAATAAGCCACTCTCCTGCTTTTATAAAATTCTTTTGGGTTTTATCTGCTTTCACAGTGGCTTCAGAAAAGCGGTGTGGTTTTGCATAATCAGATTCGTGGTATCCCGTCCATACGACAGTTAAGGCAAAAAGACCTACTGGAATAAAATGAAATTTAGGATTTATCTTAAAAAGACCTTGTAACTCATTCAATACATAAAAGCTTAGAATTGCTAAGGGAGGTGCTATTACTGCCATTACACGTGTAAGTCCATGCGAACCAAGAATTCCTAAATAATAAATTGTGGTGTGGGCAAGGAAGTAAAACCAAAAAACTAAAACCGATAATAAAACCACATTTTGAATTTTCTTTTTTGCAACAAAACAATACAGTATGAACAGATTTGATAAAACGAAAGCAATTTCTAGGGGAAGACCGAAAATGGCTCTGCCTTGAACTATATAATGGAAAAAGCTGCCGCTACCTGCTTCAAAAGTACCTTCAGTTTCGTGTTTCCAGTATGGATTTTCAGTAATAATCCAGAAAGGTTTACCTGTTATTGCAAAACCAACTAAATTCATAACCACACTGCCTGAAATCAGCCAAAGAATTAGTTTATAATCCTTTCTAATAATAAGCATCAAAAACACAGCACCGCAAATGACAAAACCTTCAGTTCTTACAAATGGAAGAAAAGACGCAACAATGACGGCATATTTCAATTGGTCTTTACACCAAAAATAAAAAACCAAAGAAAGGAATAAAACATTAAGCGGTTCTGTTAACCCTGAAATTGTATTTTGAAATAAAATTGGAGTAAAAGCACTTAAAGGGATGAGGGACCATGTGTTTTTATATCCTAAATTTTTCAATCCTAAAGACAAAAACAATCCACTTGTAGCGACACAAAAAATATTAAAAATGATTAAAGCATTAAATCCAAGCTGACAAATCAAGACGGTTATGAGCGTAAACAAAGGTTTGTTCCATTGGTCAAGCAATAAATCAGGATGAAGAAAAGCACATTTAGAAATAAGAAAATGGTTCCAAGAATCGAGCCCACCTTCAACTCCTTGGCTTTGAAGAAACACGAAAAACAATAATACCAGGACGGTTACAAAAGCCGAATATATAATTGTATAGTCACGATTAAGCATTAATATGCGTAGAAAGTATAAACTCTATCAAGACCTTGTTTATCGGATCCAAAGTAAACTGTGTGTGTGGTTGTAAGGGATAAAAACAGTTTGTTAATTTGCCCCCATTGGTAAGTATAGGTGTCCTCCATATAAATGTATGGTGGTGTTTCTTCAGAATCCGCGTCTGGTTTCTTTAGATTTTGAAAAGCGTAGTAATCTTCTTGAAGACAATCGTTGTCGTCGGAATTGCTTTTTAATTTACCTGAAAAGAAAATAGAATTCGGGTATTTGGCATCTTTTTGGGTTTTAAACAGACAAGATTTTTGCAAATTGTTTCCACCAAATGGATTGACCATTTCACGGGCAAGGCTGTAATTTGTTTCAAGGTTATAGGTCTCACCCAAAACATCAAAAAGTTCGTGAACTCGCGGCAACACGGCATTTTCAACATTCTCTTGATTGTGGTAATACAGGTAGTAATATTTTAATGCATTGGAATCTAACTTATTAATTTTGTAAGAAGTTTTGATGTTTTGGATAAGTGCTCCTGCAAAATATTCCCAATTGCTTAACTCAATGAACTCACCGTTCGAACTTAACACCAATTTATAGGTATCAGTTTTTAAATTATTTGGATACGGCGTAGGCTCTGAGTATGGTTTTCCATTGATAATTGCATCTGCAAAATTAAAATCAATCAAGGTTTGAGAGTCGTTCTTTTCCATCACGTTGAACACCATGTAACTGGTATCGTACATGATATAGATGTAATGACCGTTAAGGTTTTGTTTGAATTTTGTTTCAACCAACTGGTAAACCAGACGTTCCCCTTTTTTGAAATTTGGGGTAAAATCAACTGTGGTTTGATCTTGAGCATAGATAGCTGAATAAGCAAACAAACAAGCGCCCAATATACTTTGTCTCAAACAATCCATATTTAGTTCAAACATACGACTATTTTTTATTTTGACAATGTTTAAATTTTGAATTCCGAAGTGGTATGAAATACTATTTTAGGATTTTGTTGAATAGCGGTGTTCAATATCCAAGATGTTTCAGCAAGGAAGACTAAATTCTCATCCTTATCTTTAACAATATTTTTTTGTCTAAATCGGCAAAACTCTTCAATGGCATTTTTATCACCGGTCATCCAACAAGCTTTAAAAAAGGCTCTTGGGTCAAATCTACATTTGGCATTATATTCATGTTCCAAGCGGTACTGAATAACTTCAAACTGCAATTCACCAACGGTACCGATAAACTTACGATTGCCTTGGTCTTGTCTGAACAATTGGGCTACACCCTCATCCGTAAGTTGCTCAATACCCTTCTCAAGCTGCTTTGATTTCATCGGATCTAGGTTAATCAATTCTTTGAAAATTTCAGGAGAAAACGAAGGAATACCTTTGTACATAATGTCTTCGCCTTCGGTTAGGGTATCGCCAATTTTGAAATTACCAGTATCATATAGCCCTACAACATCGCCAGCATAGGCATCTTCAAGCAATGCTTTACTGTCTGCCATAAAAGTAAAAGGACTGGCAAATTTCATATTTTTGTTCAGGCGCACATGGTGGAAGAATTTGTTGCGTTCAAATTTACCGGAGCAAACCCTTAAGAATGCAATACGGTCGCGGTGCCTGGGATCAAGATTTGCGTGTATTTTAAAAACGAAACCGGTAAATTTACCTTCTTCAGGCATTACTTTTCTTTCATCACTTTGGCGTGCTTGAGGAAAAGGAGCAATTTCTAAAAATTTCTCTAGTAGTTCTTTGATACCAAAATTATTTAGGGCACTGCCAAAAAACACTGGTGCTACTTCCCCACTTAGATAATCGTTTACATCAAAATCACCGTAAACACCATCAATCAACTCAACATCTTGGCGCAACCTAATGGCATCTTTATCAATTAATTCATCTAACAATGGACTGTTCAAATCGTCTATTCTTATGATGTCTTTGCTAATTTTAGTTTTATTGGCTTCAAAGAAATTGATGCTTTTATCATACAGTTTATAAACGCCTTTAAAATCACGACCGCTGTTGATAGGCCAACTCATAGGACAAACCTTGATGCTAAGCTTTTGCTCGAGTTCATCTAACAAATCGAATGGATCTCGACCATCTCGGTCAACTTTATTAATAAAAACAATTACGGGTGTACGGCGCATCCTGCACACTTCCATAAGTTTTTCAGTTTGTTCCTCAACCCCTTTAACACAATCAATAACCAAAATTACGCTATCTACGGCCGTTAGTGTTCTGTAGGTATCTTCTGCAAAATCTTTGTGACCGGGTGTGTCTAGGATATTAACCAATTTTCCATCGTATTCAAAAGTCATAACGGAAGTTGCAACGGAGATACCTCTCTGCTTTTCAATTTCCATGAAATCGCTTGTTGCAGCTTTCTTGATTTTATTAGATTTAACAGCACCAGCAGTTTGAATTGCGCCACCAAAAAGCAAGAATTTCTCAGTTAAAGTTGTTTTACCCGCATCGGGGTGACTAATGATTGCAAAGGTTTTTCGTTTATATATCTCGTCCGTTAAATTCACAGCGCGAAATTATTCAATTATCTTCAAATAATAACATCTATTAATTGATTCGTTTAAACATGTCGATGCTTGAAAACGGTAATGGTAGATAAAATTATACACTTTAAAAAAATGTTCAAAAAACTTAAAATTATTCATTGCAAAACCAATATTTGATTTTAATTTTGCGATGAACATAATGAAAAGAGTAATTCAATCTTTATTTTTATTAATGATTTTTTCTTGCAACAAGACGAATCCCTTAGTAAATGCCGGCGATTCCATTGATTTGGATTTGGCTGATTTGATGAGTTCCGATGATTATTTCAAACAAAAAAGACACAATTCAAACAGTAAATCTGATTCTATTGTCTCAAGAATTGTCTATCTAAGCGATATAAATGCTGACGGAATATCAGATACAGCAACAATTGAATACAATCAACTTAACAGCAAATACAAAATAAAATTCACTTGTTATAAAGACTTTATTGGCTTGGAAAACATTTCAGAATTACAACTGAAAGACATGAACGATTTGAATGGTGACGGATTTCATGAAATCATGCTTTTTATTCAATCGGAGGAAAGTTGTTGGGATGAAATAAGGTTGTATTCTTGGGTTGATAAATGGGTTGAAAAATATAATGGTTTAACTTACCAGTGCTCAGAAAACAACAACAACAATTACCAGTTTAGAAAAATAGACAACCATACTGTTCAATTGACTACATATGGCGTGAATAGAGATTCAATTGATGCTGTTTACGGAGACACCTTAGAAAATATCATTCCAAATGCATTAAACATGCATACCATTACCTGGTAGTTTCATTTTCCAATTCTTTGAATACATCTGAGAAACAATTGACAATATCAGAGGCTATCATTGCTGATTGGCTATATTTGTTTGCTGCATAATCACCAGCCCTTCCATGAATATATACCGCCAACAAGGCCGCATTTAATGGATGATAGCCTTGAGCTAAAATCCCAGTCATTAATCCAGTTAATACGTCACCACTCCCTCCTTTTGCCATACCTGGGTTCCCATTGTTGTTAAAATATGAAAGGCCATCGGGAGAAGTAATGCATGTATTTGCGCCTTTTAAGACAATAATCACCTTGTGTTTAATTGAAAAATTAAGTTGCATTTGATGGCGTTCAAAATCATTTTTCGATTGACCTACTAAGCGTTCAAATTCTTTTACATGTGGCGTAAGAATTGCGTTTTCTTGTAACAACGGCAACAAAGATTTGTTGATGGACAATCCATTTAATGCATCGGCATCTATAACCATAGGACAATTACTTCGGTTTAATAAGCTTTCTAAAGCCTTGATTGAGCTTGCTTCGGTTCCTATGCCTGGTCCTATTCCAAGAACATCAAACTGTTCTATATTTTCAATATTGCTAATGGTGTTTGTGTTTTCATCAGCTATGTGCATTGCCTCTGGAATGCACGACTGAATTATTTCTCTTCCACATGAAGGTGTTTGAATACTGATTAAGCCAACACCACTTCTCACTGCTGCTGATGCTGAAAGCACTGCTGCGCCTATTTTACCCATACTACCTGCAACCAGCAGAGCATGACCAAAATTGCCTTTGTGAGCAAATTTATCTCTTTTTTTTATTAAAGATTGAATAAAATAGGGGTCTAGAATATAATTCAAGGTCTCAGTTTCTTCATAATAAGCATTGGATAAACCGATATCAACTAAAAACCATTTGCCTGTGAATTGACTATTTTCAGGAAATAGAAAAGCCAATTTTGGAACTTGAAAACTGACAGTATAGTTGGCTTTAACAATATGTGCGTTTTCAAGAGAACTTTCATCTGACTTTAAACCCGATGGAAGATCTATTGAAATTACAGTTTGCTCAGAAGCATTCATAAAGTTAATTGCCTCGGCAGCAATTCCACATATTTGTTTGCTTAAACCTGTTCCAAAAAGTGCGTCAATAATAAATTCATTTCCAATTAATTTTGGAAAATCATTGGCATTGAATATCTCAAATAATTTTACAGCATTTCTAGATTGAAGTCGTTTTTCATTTTCAATAAAGTCATTGCTCTGCTTATCCGTATGCATTACGGTGAACGTTGTAACTTTTTTGCCTTGCTCTGCTAAAAGTCTAGAAATGGCCAAACCATCTCCCCCATTGTTCCCACAGCCGCAAAAAACCACAAATTCATTTTGATTAGGGAATTTATTAACGATAAATTCTGTTGCAGCAACTGCAACTCTTTCCATTAAATCTAAAGAAGATTCAGCATTGGCTTGAATGGTATATTGGTCCCAGTTGCGAACTTGCTCGTTTGAAAATAATTTTAATGCTTTCATTAAATAAACATCAAAATTACACTATTTATTTGAATGCGAAATTTGAATTAAATTAAGACTCGAAATCTAACCTAAAATTTAGGCTAAGCATAGATTTGTATGGTATTCCGTTGATCTTTTTAGGGCGCCATTTTACTTGCCTTTTGAATATTCTAATCAACTCATTTTCCATCTGTTTATACAAATTTTCTGAATACGTATCGGATGGTAACTTTCTTTCAACTGTCACATTTTCAATTTTGCCGTCAATATTAACTTCAAAATAGATCTTCATACGACAAGAAAATTCCTCTTCTTTTAATTGTTGTGGAATTACAATATGATTGTCTAAAAAATCAAAAAAACCATGCATACCACTTATAAAACTTGCACGTTCAAACACCTTTACAAATACAAGTTCTTCACCATAAACACTTTTATAAGTTTTAATTTGATGTGGCTCAATAATGGACTTTAAAACATTGGAGCTGTTGGTGTAGATGCCTTTTTCGTATACATTGAACAAGGTTTTATTTACAAAGGAATTCTTTGTCGATAACAAATCAAATGTATCTAGGGACTTAGATATTTTCTTTGATTTCCGGATAAATATTTCAATCGTCAAAGTGTTGCTGTCAGTGATTATTGGAGAAGAAAATTTCTTACCAAACAACTTAAATACTTTCGTGGTTTGTGCTGTGCTAGGGTTTAGTATTGAATCAAATTTATACATTCCATTGCCATCATAACTAAAATGTAAACTTAAATGCCCTTGATTAAGACTTTTGAAATTGATGGGATTTTTCTCAAAAAAAGAATAAAGATATTGGTAAACACTATAGCGTTCAGCTTGATACCAAGAAGAATCAAATACTTCTTTCGGTTCGGAAAAAGTATATTTCGGAATGGCCCGTCTCGGTTGATATATTTTACGTGCTTCATGAGCCATTAGCATTTCACAAGCAAAAAGAAAACCAATTAAGGCTAAATATTTCGGAGTAAAAAAATACTTGGTTTTTAAACGACACATGATAAGATGAAATTGCAGGCTTATTGCTTGGACTATTTTTTGCCTTTCAACGCTGCAATTCTTTTCGCGATTTTTTTGGCTTCAAGAGGATTTGAAAGCAAATAAATTTGATACAGGTTTTGCAAAGCAATGGCTTGATCAGGATCTAAATTCAAAGAGCGAATAAAATTACTTTTAGCTTCTGAAAGTTTATTCTCCTTTAATTTAACAAGACCGATGTAAGCCCATGATTCGGCAGATTTACTGTATAATTTTATATAGTTATTCAAAAGAGATTCAGCCTGTTTCCATTTATTTAGCTTGATTTCGAGCACTGCATATTGTAAAATAAAGTCTAGCGATTTACTATTTTGTTCTACCGCTTTGGCTAAAAAAGATTCGGCCTTATTAAGATTATTTAATTTTTCAAATGCTTTAGCTATTCTATAATTGGTCCATGCATCAAGCTCTGCAGAGTATTTGTTTGCAATATTTAAAATTGCCTTGTAATCCTCAGACAGATAATAAAGATGTATTAGAGTTTGCACATGAGATTGATTCTTAGTATCTAATTTTTTACTTAACTCTTTGGCTTTATTTAAATAAAAAGGATTGGATTCGAATTTTTCAAAATAAGACACATAAGCCTCGGTCACAGTATTAATATCCGGCGAATTTGATGTAATGCATCTTAGGCCCTTTAATTTAGTTGGCTTAATTGCTGGTAATTTGCTAGGCTTGCGGATATAATGATCGTGTACAGAAACATGGGGAATATCAGCGGTTCCAGATATAGGCATATGGCATGATACACAATTGTCATTTTGTTTATTTCTATTCTCTACAGTTTCGGTGCATTTTTTTTCATTGTGGCAAGAATTGCAGGTATTGTTAAATTGAAGCGTATTGGTTTTTCTAACAGAAACATGGGGATTATGGCATGAAATACAAGTAAACGATAATTTCACATTTTCAATATTTAATTTATTTTTATTGCTAGCTATAAAGCATTTACTTTTCTGAAACCTCTCAGCATGTGCGGCCATAACAAAGTCTTCACCGTCTTCGTATTCGGGAGAAAATTGGTCAAATGTCTCACTTAAGACCATCCCTGGTTTAAAACTGGCAAACGATTTATTTGGTTTTAAAACAGCATTGCCTTGTAAATGGCAACGTTGACAAACATCAATTTGCCTTTGCCAAGACAATTTCCCAGGATTAACAATGGTGTAATCAACCGTTTTGTTGACATCTACAACATTCCCTTTTTTCATTTCCTGAACGTGAATTTGTCCAGGACCATGGCAACGTTCACAATTGATGCCATGTGGTAGCTCATTGTATTGGTTTTCCGAAGCTTCAACTAATTGAGGCATTGCATTGTGACAACTCATGCATTCTAAACCAATTTTACGGTTGAAGCGGGTATTATTTCCATTTTCAAATCCAGGAGGCAAGTCCCATTTCCCCTTTTGAGTATAAAAGGTAATAGGCGCTTGAAAAACATACCCATTTTCTTCAATCATGTGTGAGTTGGTGTGGTGTCCAGAACCCACAATATAATTTATTTTCTCAGTTCTAGAATAAACAGTGTCTTTATTTTCCATTCTATATTCCTTTAAATAGAATACATTGTTTTTCAAAAACGGAAGGTAATAGAGGTTTAGAAACGAATCGTAAACTGGCTTTGGATTGATGAAATTTGCAGATGATTTATGTATAGATGCAGAGTCGAAGCTCATGCCCATGCCCGTTTTGACAAAGGTTTCATACTTATCTAAATGACAAGATTTGCAGGTTTCAATTCCTACATATTTAACAGAATCGTTGTGGTTAAGGTAAGGAGAAACTTCACTTAGATTCTTTGTTTGGCGGCAAAGACTAAATGAAACAATAAAAATTAAACCTAATAATATGGCGCTTAATTTTTTCGGCAAAGCGCAAATTAATTCAAAGCTTGAAAAGCAACCATACCACCTGTAAGGCTTCGCACATTAGCAAATCCATGTTGCACCATAAATGCTTTTGCAGCAGCACTTCTTGCTCCGCTTCTGCAGTGTACAATAACTTCATTACTTTTCCAATGTTCAAGATCATCTAACTTTTCTTGCAAATCGCCCAAAGGAATTAGTTGCGCACCAATATTATATTCTTCGTATTCATAGGGTTCTCTCACATCGATAATATGTAAAATTTCACCTTGGTTTAATCTTTGTTTTAATTCTATTGCTGTTATATCATTCATAAGATTGTTTGATCCATTTTTGAAAACTGGTTTGGTTAAATTCATCTATTATTTCAAAGAAATAAATACCATTGTTTAGATTGCTTATATTTAGTTTTTCAATGTTTTCATCTTGCACTTCAAGTTGAAGTTTACCTTGGCAATCGTAAATTTTAATGGATCGAATTTGGCTTGAGGCTTTCACAAAAACCACATCGTTGTTGGACGATGGATTTGGGTAAATAGTAATATTAGGGGCTTTTATATCTCCAAGAATATTTGAGGGGTTATTAACTTTTATTTCACGTCCAACAAGTGGTCTCATCATTACAGCGCCAGTAATGTTAGTGCTAACTTTTTCCCAATAACCGTTTAGGTTGTAGAATAAATTTGGATTTGTTCCCCCAGATTTTGCATATTTATAGTTGTTGTCATAACCAACATTTAAAATAAAATTGGTGTTTTGTTGCCAGCCTATAAAAAATGAACCTTGTGGCAACAAGACAGCGGTATCAAAAATAAAGTTTGTAAATCCGTTGATTGAATCGGTATAAACAGTACTAGGAATGCTTACGCGCTTTAAAATGATGTCTGAATTGGTGTTGTTAGCGGGAGGTTCGCTGATTGTTTTCCAAACAATTAAATTAAAAGATTTGAATTGAACATCGGCAATGGAGCGGTTAAAAAAGACTGAAATACCTCTAAGTGTATCAGGTTTGAAGGAAGAGAATTTTATTGCAGCATATCCAGGCCCTGCAGGTAAAGAACCATAATCTAATCCATAACCACCTTCTGCAGAACCATCATCGTAGGCAAAATAATTGTTGAATTTAACTGTTTTGGTGTATTCGTTGTTGTTGCCTATGCTGTTGTAGTTATCAGGCGTAAAATCATTTGCCAAAGGCGCAATGGTATATTTTAATTTCAACAGAGGAGATTTTCCTGACAAAGTATCAAATCTAAACGAAGTGAAATTTTCGCTGCTATCGCTGAATCGATTGACATTTCTTGCAGATGAGCTCAAAGGGTATGAGACAATTATTTTATTGTAAACATTTCTCACTTCACATTTGTATTGAACGTTAACAGATGTGTTGTTGTTATTTCTTAATTTAACTGTGTGAAAAGCAGACTGATTGAATGGGGCGTTTGCTTTAAAATGGTCGTAAGGCATACTTTCGTATATTTGCAATGGACCTATAGGCTCCGCATTTATTGCCACATCATTTACCAATGTGTCGTATCTATTTCTAGAACTTTTCATTCGGATATAATCGATATGCCATTGGTTCATGTTTCCGGTCGTTTTTCCATAATTGACAAATCTAAATTGAAAATTAGAGTTCAAATAATTGGGACTTAAAACGCCTACCAATACCTGTTTAAAAGGTTTAACTGAACCACCTGTTGTTTTCCAAACAGTTTTCCAAAACCCATTGAGGTCTTTAAATTTCAAGACCAATGAATCTGACTTATCCAAAGGATCACCAATACCTTGGGTTTGGTAAAAGAAACTTAAATAGATAGAATCGGCAACTGAATAGCTTATGGTGTTTAATCCGTTTTTATAATTCTTTAAATTAATAAAATTAGAGGTAAGAGAGTCACTGTGGTTGTGGGTTAAACCATTTAGAGATTGATATGGTTTTCCCTTTTTATCTAAATTATCGAAGGTCGCAACTCCGTAGCTAGGGGGTGAAACGGAAAATTGATTATTAATATAAACCAAACTATCTCTCCAATATTTCATATTTGGATAAACAGTGCTGCTGGTAAAATCTTCGAAAAAAGGAAGTTGAATGGTATCAGTTATGCTTCTCTTTGAACTGTTTTGACTATTTGGTTTATTCAAATAAATATTTCTATTTAAATTAGACAAAACAGGACCTTGTGAAAAAAGTTGCAGAGAAAAAAAAACAAAAAAAGCAAAAATAAAAATCCTCATAGATGTCATTGTAACTTTATATTTATGCATTTATTGTTTATTTGATATAAAAATTACAATCCTTCAATATTATCGGGGCTAGGCGCTTCAATTATGCTGGTGTCGGCTAAAGACATTTTTTTAGACACTACAATATCAATAATGGCACCTTTATCAAGTTGTGTATTTGGTGTAATATCGCGTCCTTTATATTTTTGTCTTATAACCAATCCTGGGCCAAAGGTGCTTTTAACCGAATCTACTCTGCCGAGTTTCAATCCTGAATTCTGTAACAATACTTTTGCTAAATTGGAAGATCCATTAATTAGTTTGGGCATTTTAACTTTGGGAACAATTCCTGTGTTAACTGTTACATAAATTTTACGGCCTGGCTTCACATTTAAATCAGGCAAAGGATCTTGTTCAACGATGGTATTTGGTTTCATATCTTCGTTGTACACTGAATCAATAATCACCAATTCCAAATCATTGTCATCGAGCAGTTCAGTTGCATTTTCAATAGGCATTCCTGATACTTTTGGCACTTTTATGCTTTGACCATGTCTGGTGTACCAACCGGTAAATACCATTGAAAGGAAAAGATAAACTGCCAACACAATTGCTGCTAAGAGAATTGTTTTCAACCAAGTATTTCCTGAAGGACTATTTTTCATTTTGTAAAATGCAAATTTGCTGAAATAAAACTGAAATTACAACGACAAGATTTTTCGAAATTCAAGTTCTTGCATCTTTCGTTTTAATACGATCAAATTAATACTAGGGTATATTTAAGTATTTGTGGGTTTGCAAAGAAATTTTCCACTGAGGATTGGCTTTGACGAAATTGATAATTAACGGCAAATTCAAATCCGATTTAGACCATTCAGTTTGCAAGTATAATTTGCATTTGGAATTTAAATTTGGGATAAACGACTCTGCCCATTGAATATCACTTTGATGAAAAACAATTGGTTTAAATTCATTAGCTATTGCCAATGTTTCAGGTATTGGAAATTTAAATTTTTTAGGTGAAAGACATATCCAATCTGGGTTTCCTGACAAAGGGTAAGCACCCGAAGTTTCTATATGAGAACGAATATTATTCGCTTTCAGTTCTTGAATTAATGGAATTAAATTGTGCATTGCAGGTTCACCTCCTGTGATAACACAAATTTGAGCTCCACTCCTTTTTACATCTTCGATAATATTTTGAACACTAATTTTCGGATGCGAATCTGCATCCCAGCTGTCTTTAACATCGCACCAAACGCAGCCAATATTGCATCCACCCAAACGAACAAAATATGCAGCATGACCAGTATAATAACCCTCACCTTGAATGGTGTAAAAATGTTCCATTACTGGATATAAAACATCTAGATTGCTCATATACCCAGGTGAAGTTTATACGATTTAAAGGTATTGCTTAAAAGGGCAGCGATAGTCATTAGTCCCACGCCACCTGGGACTGGTGTCAAGTAGGATGCTACATTTTTCACTGAATCAAAATCCACATCTCCTTTGAGATAAAATCCTGATTTTCTATTCAAGTCATCGATTCTGGTAATACCGACATCAATAACTATTGCACCTGGTTTAACCATATCTGCATTTATGAATCCAGGTTTCCCTAATGCAACAATAAGAATGTCAGCTTGCTTTGTAAAGCTAGCGATATCTACAGTTTTGCTGTGGCAAAGAGTAACGGTACAATTGCCAATTTTTGTATTAGCGGACATCAATAAACTCATAGGTCTTCCAACGATGTTACTTCGCCCTACAACAACACAATGCTTACCTGAGGTTTCAATATTATATGCTTTGAGCATCATCGTAATACCTAGTGGAGTAGCTGAAACAAAACCTTCATCACCTTTTGCTAATTTGCCCATATTGATGTCATGAAAACCATCAACATCTTTATTAGGGTTAATTGTTTGGGTGATTGTTTTTTCCTCAATATGTTTAGGAAGTGGTGACTGAACAATTATCCCATCAATTTCAGTGTCAATATTGTATTTCTTAACAATTGCAATTAATTCATCTTGACTGGTTAATTCAGGCAATCTAAGCACGGTAGAATTAAAACCTAAAGCTATGCTGTTCCTTTCTTTGCTGTCTACATATGTTCTGCTGGCTCCATCATTTCCTACAAGTATTGCAACCAAATGAGGTTTTCGAAATCCTTTAAGAGAAATTAACTCCAATTCTGTACGAATTTCATCCTTAATGAATTGAGCTGTCTGTTTACCGTCCAATAGTGTCATAAAAAATTACTGCAATATTACGCTGAATTTGCGGTTTATGCTTAAATTTGTAACACTAAATATGATTAAAACGCGCTTATTTTTTTGCTTGACATTAATATTGACTATTTATTCGTGTCGGACAAGCACGGAAGAGACCGTATCAAAAGGCATAGAATATTTCCCTACTAAAATTGGAGACATTCATTATTATCAAATTGACACGGTGGTATACGATTTGTTCAAAAGGAAAATCGATACCTTTTCAAGTGTAGTTAGAGAAGAGGTGGTTGAAAAATACACAAATACAAGCAATGACACTGTATACAGAATTGAATTAAGTCGGTATAATGACAACAGCATCAAATGGGAAGTTTTTCGATCTTTAGAGAGGAAAATTATAGACAATTATGCGTTTGAACAATTGGATAACAATACCGAATTAAAAATGATTTTTCCAATTGCTTCTTATAAAACAAAGGGATCTTCATACACTTGGGATATTAATATGTTCAACAATTACGATCCATTAGCTGTTAAATTCACTTCTATATTTACAAGCTTTTACAATGGAATTAACCCATACAGTAATTGTGTTTCGGTTAAAATGAACAAACCACAATTGGGGAGGGTAAATTTAACAAGAGTAGAAGTTTATGCCAAAAACATTGGATTGGTATATCGATATTTAGAAAACACGAATTCATTGGATGATTCTAGTTTCTTAAGCGGCAGCATAACCACAGTTAGATTAAAGAATTGAGGATACGCTTAATTTACATACTATTTGCTGTATTCTTTTTTGCCTGTCAAAAAGACAAGTTTGAAAGTATTGACTATTCAAATGACAAGAACTACATATCAAAAAAAATAGGTTCTTATTCTGAATATTCAGTTCAAGAAATTGTATATGATGATTTTAAAAATACAATTGATACGTTTAATTATCAGTTGAAAGAATTAAATGAATCTTTATTCAAAGACAACCTAGGTCGAAATTCTATTAGGATTGACAGATATTCCAGAAGCAATGACACATTAAATTGGTCCTATGTCAACACTTGGTACATCTCTATTGATGTAAATTCAATTGAGAGAATTGAAAACAACACAAGAAAATCAATTATATCCTTCCCTATTAGCAATGATGCCATTTGGAACTCAAATGAATTTAATATGGAATACGTCAATAATGTGTTTTACACCTCTTTTCACAAACCATATAGTATAAACAATATAAAGTACGACAGTTCAATTACTGTAGAAGGTGTAGTGGTGAGCAACTCGATTAAAGAAAGAGCGTATAAAGAAGTATATGTAAAACAAATTGGCTTGGTATACAAGAACATCGTATTTATTGATAAAATTGGAACCCTACAAAGAGGGAGAAGAATTAACTATAAATTATTAAAGCATGTTCCTTAGGTTTGTATTATTCGCTTTATTTCTTAAAGTTTTCAATCCTTTAATTGCCCATTCTAAAGACTCAAGTTTATATTATTTTGTATACTTTAGCAACAAAAATTCAAGTTTTAAAATCAACAAACCGGAAGAATTTTTATCCTCTAAGGCGATCAAAAGAAGAGAAAAATTCGGCATTCAAATCGACAGTTCAGACCTGCCAGTAAACATCGAATATATTGAAGAAGTTAAACGTATTTATGGTATTAAAGTAAT
>JBIKPR010000004.1:0-71133 GCA_044357345.1 Bacteroidia bacterium | reverse complement strand
GCTAGATAAATACTCTTTAATGAGCGTGTGTTTTTCTTCAATTGTGAAGAAATAATTAGGGGTTTTATTTGTTTTTGAGTCCATATTTTTACACTTTTTTGTGTAAACTTATTTCAGGACAAGACAACCGAAGTAAATTTCAATTGTGCCGATTTGGTGGAGGCAATGCGCGAAATGTCAAACCTCATTAAAATCTTACAATAAAACTTTAGGTGTCCCCGTGATAGAACCTTTCGCTTCGCTACAGGTACATCAAGGGTCACACCCCGTGTCGTAAAAGCCCGATGGATAAATAAAAAAGCCCGAATATTCGTTTCGGGCTTTTTCTGACACGGGGTGGGGGCAATTGGCGAATTATCGAACTTATTGGATACTTTTTAGTATTAGATTTTCTAATTTATTATGATATTCGCAAGTTGTTATTTTACAATAGTTCCTTTTTTGCTTCTTCCATCTTTGCAATTAATCGTATAATAATATATGCCTTGTGGTAATTCCCTGACATCAATATTAGTATCCCCATCAAAAGAACGGAAAAGCAACTGACGTAAATTAACATCATACATTACGAATTCGCCGTTCACTATTTGTGCATAAGATGTAAATCGGTTGATGAGTTGATTATCTTTTCTCGAAACCTCCCGTCCCTGTGGACTTCCAGCGGGTACAACACAAAAGTCAGGCTTCAAAATTTCATATTCCCGCAAGGAATTACATATAACAAGAAAATTGACGAATGTCGAACCCAAGAAATAAATCCATTATTTTCCTATATCGCCCTTCTGAAGCGGGGTTTGGACAAAAAAGAAATCGGCACAAACGAAGTAAATTTCAATTGTGCCGATTTGGTGGAGAATATCGGAGTCGAACCGATGACCTCTTGCATGCCATGCAAACGCTCTAGCCAGCTGAGCTAATCCCCCTTTTATTTAAGAACTATCGAGAACCGCATTGGTGTTATAAACGCTCTGCCTCCCGATAGCTATCGGGAGAGCTAATCCCCCTCTTTATAAATCTTTCGATTTATAGGATTGCAAATTTATTGTTTTTAATTGAATTCGGAAATTTATATTTCAAATGACAAATTAACACAATATATAAAAAAAAGAGTCCGGTATTTGATAAAATCCAAAATAAATAAGGATTTAGCCTCCGCCAGTTTCGCAATCTTCTAACGTCTTTAAAATTACTTTTAAAAATCCCACGTGGGTAAAAAAGCCTGATTTTGAAGAGCGGTTCAGCCAGAATAAAAAAAGTGTTAATTTTTCAAATATTAGCCGGACTCTTCTGCAAAAGTAATTTAAAAAAAGGACTATTATTTCGCAAAGTTTTTGCTCGCCTTTGAGTGTTCATTTTTGTTGTTCAATGTTTTTGAAATTAGGGTGTCTGTAATTGAATCCTTGCTTGGCTTTTAGTTATTGGTGTTGTGAAGATCTTCTATTAATTGATAGTATATAATACATTATAAATATTATTGATAACAAAGTTAATAGTAATACTATTAACTTTGCATTCGAAATGTTAAAAATGGATACTTTAATCAGTAGTGTAAAAATTGCCATCAATCCTCTCTTGTATTTAAAAGATCCGGAGTCGAGCGACTTGGGGCTAAACATTGTGCACAAGGGTATTGACTTAATTAAGGAAATTGGGTTTGAGGAATTTACCTTCAGGAAACTTGGTTTGTTAATACATTCGCCGGAGGCTTCAATTTATCGTTATTTTGAAAGCAAACACAAATTTCTTTTGTATCTTAATGCTTGGTATTGGGGTTGGATGGAGTACCAATTGCTTTTAGCCATTAGTAATGTGTCTTCTGCAGAAAGGCGTTTAGAAAAATCTGTTTTTTTAATGACCGAAGGGGTTCAAAACGACCCGAATTTCCAAGGCATTGACATCGTAAAGATGCAAGAGATTGTGGTAGCGGAAGCGTCTAAATCTTTTTTACACAAACAAGTGAACAAAGCCAATCAAGATGGAGCTTATATTTCCTACAAACAATTTGTTGCTAAAGTAGCTGGAATTATAGAGGAGATTAATCCGCACTACAAGTTCCCAATTATGTTGGTTACCACAGTCATTGAAGGCGCTCATCAACAAAGGTATTTTGCTGAACATTTACCCCGATTAACAAATAAACAAAACAAACCCCATTATTTAAGTAAGTTTTATATGGACCTCGTTTTTAAAACCATTAAACCCGTTTAATATGCAACATCTTTCCCCAATCAAACGTTTCTGGCAATTGCTCAAAGAGGATAAAAAAGACCTTGGGCGCATTTATACCTATGCCGTTTTTCACGGTTTGGTGAACCTATCTATTCCTCTGGGAATTCAGGCCATTGTAAATCTTATTCAAGGTGGACAAGTGTCCAGTTCTTGGATTGTTCTGGTAACGATAGTTGTTGCTGGTGTCGTGTTTTCTGGTGTGCTACAATTGTTTCAATTGCGTATTATAGAAAACATGCAACAAAAGTTGTTTGTGCGTTCAGCTTTTGAATTTACTTTCAGGATGCCGAAAATCCGATCAGAGGCCATAGACCAATACAATGCGCCAGAATTGATGAACCGTTTTTTCGACACACTAAGCATTCAAAAAGGTTTGTCAAAAATACTCATCGATTTTTCGACGGCCACCCTACAAGTGGTATTCGGTTTGTTGCTCTTGTCTTTTTACCATCCATTTTTTATTTTATTCAGTTTTGCTCTCGTGATATTGGTTTACTTCATTTATGTCTTAACGGCCAAAAAAGGCTTAGATACCAGTTTGAATGAATCAAAATACAAATACCGCGTAGCATTTTGGTTACAGAATTTGGCTCAAAACAAAGACACCTTTAAATTGGCTGGTGCCACTGAATTGCATTTGCAAAAAACCGATACCCATGTGCAAGGCTATTTAAATTTTAGAGAAAAACATTTTAAAGTCTTGCGTCAACAATACACGTTGTTGGTTGTGTTTAAATCACTTGTGGCTGCAGGCTTGCTGATTATTGGAGGCTTGCTGGTTTTGAACCAACAAATGAATATAGGACAATTTATTGCGGCTGAAATTATTATTCTTTTGGTCTTAAATTCTGTAGAGAAATTAATTTTAAGTGTAGAAAACATATATGATGTTTTAGCTGCTTTAGAGAAAATCGGTTTAGTTACCGATTTGGAAACGGAAACAAACAGCGGGCAATCTTTTGCTTTGGTCCACCAAGCTGGAAATGGTATAGAGGTTGAAATAAAAAATTTGCAATTTTCCTATCCCAATTCTAATGCCCTAGCGATTTCACATTTTGAATTGCTACTTAAAGCAGGAGAGAAAGTATGCATTGTTGGTGAGAATGGATCGGGTAAATCAACATTGCTGCATTTAATTGCGGGATTGTACCAAATCCGTCATGGATCCATCAGTTTTAATGGCTTGCCCATTGGGAATTTCAATCCGGAGGAAATGCGCGCACAAATGGGAATTCGTTTTGCTGAAGAACAATTGTTTCAAGGCACTTTGTATGACAATATTAGTATTGGGCGTGCAGATGTGCAGTTTGACGATGTCTTATGGGCCATTGACAAAATGCAATTGTCCGATTATGTTAAATCATTGCCAAAAGGATTGGACACCGAAATAGGCGCAGAGGGCGATAAATTGAGTAAAAGCATCGTGCAAAAAATCTTATTGGCCAGGAGTATTGCCAATAAACCAGGCCTCTTGTTACTGGAAAATAGCATAGTGTTTATTGAAAAAACTGATAGAGAGAAAATTATAGATTTTTTATGCAGCAAGGCCCAACATTGGTCTTTAATTACGACATCTTCTGATGCCTATTTGAGAAGTTCTTGCATGCGTATGGTAGAAATGAAAAGCACTAAAACAAAAAATATTTGATATGTTAAACATCGCTAAAAATTCAATTAAGGGAAGTATAAATACGCAACATTTTGCGTCTTTAAAGCAAGTATATCAAGATAGGGGTAAAAAGCGCTTGCCCCGAGTTTTGATCATCTTGTTGCTTTTGTTTGTTTTGTTTGTGTTTCTTCCTTGGACTCAAAATATTCGGGCCAATGGGACTGTAATTGCATTGAAGCCAGGGCAAAGACCGCAAACTATAAATTCCATTATTGGAGGTCGAATAGAAAAATGGTTTGTGCAAGAAGGTGATTTGGTGAAAAAAGGCGATACCATATTGTATGTATCAGAGATAAAAGACGAGTATTTTGACCCTAATTTATTGGCTAGAACAAACGAACAATTGAAGTCGAAAGAAATGAGCGTCAACTTCTATATGGAAAAGGTAAAGGCTATGGACAATCAAGTGTCTGCTTTGGCTCAGGGTTTGATTTTAAAACAAGAACAGGCGGCCAATAAATTGTTGCAAGCCCGCTTGAGTGTTAAATCTGACAGCATCGATTTGCAAGCGTTTGAAGTCAACTACAAAATAGCTTTGGAACAATACAAACGTATGCAAGAATTGCATGAAAAGGGTTTAAAGTCATTGACCGATTTAGAGAACCGAAAATTGAAATTGCAAGAGACCAATGCTAAAATGATTGCCCAAGAAAATAAGCTGTTGAGCAGCCGCAACCAATTAATCAACGCGCGGATTGAATTGTCTTCTATAAAAGCAGATTTTAGAGATAAAATTTCAAAAAGTGAATCAGAGAAATTTTCAGCCCTTTCAGGGATGTATGATGCAGAGGCAGTAGTTACAAAATTGCAAAACCAATACTCCAATTATTTGGTGCGTTCAGGGATGTATTATATTACAGCGCCCCAAGATGGGTTTATCACCAAAGCGCTTAGAAGTGGTATTGGAGAAACCATTAAGGAAGGCACCGAGATTCTGAGTATCATGCCTGCCAATATCGACGTGGCCGTGGAGGTGTTTGTTAAGCCTATCGACATTCCATTGTTGGGTAAGGGCAGTAAGGTAAGGGTGCAGTTTGACGGTTGGCCTGCTATCGTTTTTTCTGGTTGGCCCAATGTTTCATACGGAACCTATGGTGGTAAAGTGGTGGCCATAGATAATTTTATAAGCGAGAATGGTAAGTACAGAGTCTTGGTGGTGCCTGATACCAATGACCATGCTTGGCCTAAAGAAATTAGAGTAGGAGCAGGCGTTAGCTCAATGATGCTGTTAAAAGATGTGCCAATTTGGTATGAATTGTGGCGAAAGATTAATGGTTTCCCTCCAGAATATTATAAACAATTAAGTACAAAACCTTCTGTAAATAAATAAACATGAAATTACTAAATAGAACAATCGGTCTTTTTATGTGCTTGAGTGTTTTGTATTCAATTCAAGCTCAAGACAGTGCCAAAGTTTTTGATTTTAAAAGTTACCTTAATTTGGTGAAGCAACACCATCCTTTGGCCAAACAAGCGCAATTGCAATTGGAAAAAGGAGAAGCCAATCTATTAAAAGCCCGTGGGGGGTTTGACCCCAAGATTAGCACAGACCTAGAACAGAAATATTATAAAGGTTCGCAATATTATAGTTTGTTTAACAGTGGCTTGAAAATTCCAACTTGGTATGGACTTGAATTTGGGGCTGGTTTTGAGCAAAACCAAGGACTAAACTTAAATCCTGAGAACATAGTGCCTCAATCTGGTTTGGCCTACGCAGGTGTGAGTTTAACCCTCGGAAAAGGTTTGTTTATAGATGAACGTCGTTTTGCACTAAAGCAAGCTAAGATTTTCAATGAAGCGGCCCAATCTGAGCAAATGAATATGGTAAACGATTTGCTGAACCAGGCAGGTAAGGCTTATTGGGATTGGTTTATGGCATACAAACAATTACGAGTCTACCAAGATGCCTATATTTTTGCTGAACAACGTTTTTTAGCCGTTAAGCAAAGTGCTTTATTGGGCGATAGGCCATTTGTAGATACTTTAGAAGCCGGTATACAGTTGCAAGAGAGACGGATGAGTTTGGGGCAAGCAGAGTTGGATTATACCAATAAGTCATTAATGCTTTCAATTTACTTATGGTTTGAAAACAATACACCTTTGGAATTGGATAGAAATACCGTTCCTGAAGACGAATTGGTTTTTGAAACAAATAAAACCAGCCTGTTTGTTTTAAGTAATCAAATAGACAGCTTGATTCTTACGCATCCAGAAATGCAGTTGTACGGATTTAAACTGGACGGGATGGGCATTGAAAAACGCCTGAAACAAGAACAATTGAAACCCATTGTTAACTTAAAATACAACCCTTTGTTGAGTTCAGGAAGTGCGCCTTTGGCCAATTATTCAATCAATAATTACAATTGGGGAATTGGGTTTAGTATGCCTATTTTGTTGCGTAAAGAGCGTGGTGATTTGCGCATGATGGAGCTGAAAATTCAAGAAACAGAATTAGCGATTAAACAAAAAAACCTGGAATTAAACAATAAAGCCCAAGCCAATATTAATGAATGTGTTTTAACCGCGGAGCAATTGAAATTGTATACAGAAACAGTAAAGCAATATGAGCAATTGTTGGAGGCGGAAAAACAAATTTTTAACGCGGGAGAAAGCTCATTGTTTATGATCAATGCCAGAGAAATAAGCTATTTGAATGCGAAAATTAAGTGGATAGAATTACAGGTCAAAAACCAGAAGGCGATATTAAACGCTTACCACAGTTTAGGTATTATACAATCCCTCTAGAATTACTTGCCTTGGAAATTTGGTTTGCGTTTTTCAACGAAAGCCGCCATGCCTTCTTTTTGATCTTCGGAAGCAAACAACATATAGAAGTTTTTGCGTTCAAAATACAAGGCTTCTTGCAAAGGCATTTCGTAGGCGCGCAACACACTTTCTTTTGCCAATTGTACCGCAATAGGTGATTTTTCTGCAATTAAGGCCGCCATTTTTATGGCTTCAGAAAGAAAAAATTCTACAGGAACTATTTTGTTCACCAAGCCGCATTCTTTGGCTTGTTCAGCGGATATAAATGTGCCGGTTAAAACCATTTCCATGGCTTTGTTTTTGCCAACTATTCTAGTCAATCTTTGGGTTCCACCTGCACCTGGCATAATGCCGATGTTGATTTCTGGTTGTCCGAATAGGGCGGTTTCACTGGCAACTATCATGTCGCAAATCATGGCCAATTCGCAACCTCCACCGAGGGCAAAACCGCTGATAGCAGCCACCATAGGTTTTTTGGTTTTGCGTATGCTGTCCCAGGTCGAAAACTGGTCGATTCTTAGCATGTCCATGGCATTTCGTCCTGCCATTTGTTTGATGTCTGCACCTGCTGCGAAAGCGCGTTCGTTTCCGCTTAATACAATAGCTCTAACTTCTGGGTCATTGTCTAAATCGATTAAAGCTTGTTTTATTTCCAACATCAACTCGAGGTTGAGTGCGTTAAGTTCTTTAGGTCTGTTCAGTTGAACGTGTGCGACAAAAGGCGCCACTTGCTTGTTAATGAGTATAAATTCTGGCATCGGTTAATTTTATTCTAGCGGGTTGCGTCTGGGTTGTAAACGCCAAATTGATAGTAATCTAAATTGGCTTCAAAACGGAAGGGGATAATAAGAATGCTGTCTACAGGCTTGCCGTTTTTGGTGGCGGGTATAAATTTGAATGGCAAATTTTCCAAACATTCTCTGGCGTTGTTTGTGTAAGTTGATCCGGGGGTGTTGAGGGTTTCAACGTTGTATAAAGAGGAATCTTTTCCAACGGTTACTTGCAACAATACAAATTGTGCTTCACCTAATTTCAAAAATGAAGCGGCGTAATACGGCATATTTAAATTCAAATAAATATTATCCAATAGGACTCGGATGCCTTCGCTGTAATACGCTTTTTTATCTGGGTTGCTTACCGGCTTTAATTTATAATTGGTTTTGATTTGGTTAAAGGGTTCGTATGATCCTACAGCGGGTGTATCAACTGACACTGCTTGCTCCCATGCGTCGCCATCCATCATCATTGGTGGTGGCATTTCATCTACTGATTCTATCATAGGCTCCGCAACCGTGGTATCTGTTACCTGGGCCTGGGCAAATGGCAGTGCTGCAAAAAGTGCGGTTAAACTTATGAAATATTTCTTCATGCTTGTTTTAATAAGATTCTAAAAGTTGTTTTTTTGTTGGGGATACTTTCCTTCACAAAAATATGTCCCTTGTGGTAATTTTCTACTATTCTTTTTACCAAAGACAAGCCTAGTCCCCAACCTCTGCGTTTGGTGGTAAATCCTGGTTTAAAGACACGCTTAAACAAGCCTTTTGGCATGCCCTTGCCTGTATCTGTGATGTCTATAACGATGTGCTCACCTTTGGTTCTGCATTTAATGGTGATGGTTCCGCGGCCTTCCATGGCATCCATTGCATTTTTGCAAATGTTTTCTATTACCCAGTCGAACAAAGGTACATTGATATTGGCTATTGCGCCAATGGCTTGCGATTCGTAAATGTATACCACCTCATCTGAGCTTCTGGTTTTGATGTAGTCAATGGCCAATTGCAGTTGTTGCGAAATGTCGCTTTTGGCAATAATGGGCACAGAGCCAATTTTAGAAAAACGTTCGGTAATGACTCTCAAACGGTCGAGGTCTTTGCGCATTTCAGCCAAAGATTCGGAAGTTGCAAAGCTCTTGTCGGTTTCAATTAATTCGACCCAAGCCATTAATGAGCTCATCGGTGTGCCGAGCTGATGCGCGGTTTCTTTGGCCAAGCCAACCCACACTTGGTTTTCTTCAGCCCTGCGGCTGTAACTGAAGGCAAAATAACTCACTACAACAAACAAACCCACTATGCCGAGTTGAATAAAGGGGTAAATTTTCAATTGTTTGAGAATAGACGATTCGTCATAATACACGTATTGGCTGTAATCGTCGGTTATTTTTATTTCTATTGGCGCGGTCTCAGCTTTAAGCTCTTCAAAATAGATTTTGATTTGGCGTTTGCTACGGATCAAACTGCTGTCAATGTTTCGGTAGGTAAGGTAACCCGATTCATCGGCTAAAAATACAGGAATGGTGGTGTTTGATTCTACAATTTTGGCGTAAAAAGAAATGTCTTGTTCCGGGTCGGCTTTAGCAATCAGTTCTTGCGCTTCAGCCCATTGGCTAATTTTTTTCCTTTCCTCTTTGGAGAGTTTTATAACCATACGGTTTGAATAGTAGAGTGAAAACAAACCAATGGCTAGAGCCAGGAGCAAGAGTATGATTTTTATGTATTTTTTTGTGGTGTAAGTATTCAATGCGCTGCACGTATCTGCGCCTCAAATTTAAACAATTTCATTTAAAATCATTACTTTCGCATTTAAATGTGGATACAATTTGAACAGCATTCAAAGGTCTATAAATTTGATGCCAATAATTTTACCGATTTAAGTCTAGCGCTTAACAAGAAAGACAATGTGAATTGCTACTACTTGGATGGACCTTCATTCGAGTATTTTAAAAGTGATGCATTTGTTGGCAGTTTGGCCGCCGGGGGCAGTGTGAATTGCGAGCGTATTAGTTTTTACCCACATGCTTCAGGTACGCATACCGAATGTGCTTTGCATGTTTTGCCAGTGTCTTTCGACATGCGCAGCATTCAAATTCCTGTACTACAGATGTGCAAAATTTTCAGTGTACAGACTTCCCAAATTGGCGTGGATTCTTGTATTGATATGAAGGCCATAGAAGCTTTGAATAACCAAGAAAACTTTGAAGCCATCGTGCTAAGAACCTTGCCGAATGAAGAAGATAAATGCCATGAAAATTATTCGGGAAACAATCCTGTTTACTTTGAGCCAGAGGTGTTGAGTCACTTGCAAGCCTTGGGTTTTAAACACATTTTAACAGATTTACCTAGCATAGATAAAGAAAGTGATGAAGGCCGTTTGGCGGCGCATAAAAATTGGTTTTTAGTAAATGGAAACGCGCCTGCAGATAGAACCATTACTGAATTAATTTTCGTACCCAATTCTATAGCAGACGGAAATTATGTTTTAAATATTCAAGTGCCAAAAATTGAGACAGATGCTGTGCCTTCGCGCATCCTTGTTTATCCATGCGTATAAAATTCCCCAGCAGCGAACAAGTTTTGTATTTGGCCAATGTCTTGGCTAATCGTTTTTGGTTTAAACAAAATCCAAAAACTTTAAACTCAATTTTGGTTCTGCGTTGGGATGAAATTGGCGATATGGCGGCTTCAGCCCATGTGTTTGCTGCCATTAAAAAGCGATTTCCAAAAGCACGCTTAACGGTTTTATGTAAACCGTTTGTAAAACCATTAATAGAAAACGATCCAAGCATTGATGAAGTGCTTTGTAGTATTGATGGTTTTAACAAACCCTACGATGCGGTCATTGAAATGCGGGGCACTTGGAAATCCTTATGGAAGTCATTCCGCTACGGCGTAAAATACCGCACATCTCGTGCAGAGGTTCGTTTGCGCAACAAAGGAAATCAACTGCATGAAACCATAACGAATGCCGAAACAGTTTGGCCAATAACAGGAAATATTGAAATACCCCAAACGCCTTTGTATTACAGCAAAGTTGATGAGTCAGTGGTTCATCAGTTTTTAGAAGAAAATCAAATCAAACGCTTTGCTGTGGTACATGCAGGGGCACGGAAAAAACTGAGGCAATGGCCGAAAGAACGCTTTGCCAAAACGGTAGACTATCTTAAAAACATGTACCAATTGGACATAGTGTTTGCCGGAACACAAGAGGACGAGGCAGATATTGAAGACATAAAAAAGGATCTGAATTTTCAGTCCTATACATTTACCCAAGGCTATAGCCTGTCGCAGTTTTCGGCACTTTGTAAGCAGGCCACAATTTATTTAGGGAATGAAAGTGGTCCTTTGCAAATAGCCTCGGCTATGGCGATTCCGGTGATTGGTTTGTTCGGTCCAGGGGTTCCAGACATTTTTTATCCCTTGTCTCCAAAATCAATAGTCATACACCATGTTTTAAAATGCAATCCTTGCGATCAAATGCATTGTGTGCAGCCCGAAAATCCCTGCATAGAAATGATAACGAACGACCAAGTTCGGGGCGCCATCAATGAAATTTTACATTGATAGTTTGGTAAATTGTTTTTTTAATTATAGATTCGTTAATAATTTAACTTCTATGCTTAAAAACTACTTTACTTTATTTTTATTAATTGTTCTAGCGCCCTTGTCCTACGGACAGTTGCAGCCGGTAAACATTAAAATTACTGACAATATCGCCAAAGCAGGCATTAACACCAGCAATGCCAAAAGAAGTATTCAGAAGCCAACGGCTTGTTCTACAGATACCATTGAGTATCCAAGATATAAAGCAAGTAGCTTGGTGACAATTACTGTTGGGAAAGGCCGTTCATTGGGGCAATTGTACTCGTGCCCAAAATCCCTTTCTGTAACAGGTTTTACATTTTATGCATTTGTATTGCCTTCGTTTAAAACGGCCAAAAAAATGAAGATTTATTGCAAGTTGTACAAGGCTGGTTTGGACAGTTTGCCCAGAGGTCAAGCTTTGCGCGTGGATTCCATGAACATCGATTCAACCCTTGGTGGAGGCGTTTTAACGGTGATTGAAAAGCATGCAAAATGGTCTTCAATTACCTTAGATAGCAATTACATTATAACGGTAGAAACCAATGAGGATACCTTGACCTGTGGTGTGGTAACCAATAGTTATACCAGCAGAGATGGGGCTAGAGAAAATTTAAATTGTGGTTCAATAAGTGGTTTGTGGTATAGCGGTAGAAACTTAAATATTGGAGGTTCACCATTCGACTGCGACATACTTTTACATCCGCATGTGAAGTATAATTTTGGCACTGATTTTAGCATTAAAAACAATTGCTACAACATCAACGATTCTATAAAGTTTACCAATGCCGCACCATTTAATTTTGCTGGGAGTAAAATGTACAATTTCTACGTGCAACCGCGTTACAACCTTGGTATATACTGTCATTTATGGGATTTAGGGACTTTTTCTGGTTCTCAATATTCAATAGACAACAAAATAAAATACAGCAGCAAGCAAAATTATCAAATTCGGTTAATTTCTACGATTTACGGTTACAGAGGAGATATGCGTTATGGTTGTTCCGATACCGCGATCAAAACATTGTCATTCAAACCTGATATCCCAACTTTTTCAGGTTCAACCAATGTGTGTAAAGGCGATACCGCTCAGTTTACAGCCATTAGTGCTGATCCTGGTGTGGTGTTTGAATGGTTGGTAAAACCAAATTCAAGCACGCCGTTTTTTACGGGCAAAACGTATTTAAAATTTCCTTTAATTCAAAATGACACGTTTTATTTAAGGGCCAACAACAACGGCTGTCTTAGTGGTTTGCGCACCATTATCATTAAAGTAAATGCTTATCCAAGTTATTGCAATGTGGTGAATGATTCAATTTGCGCAGGTTCTAAAGCCAACTTAAAGGCTTTGTCTGATATTGGAACCATTCAATGGTATTCCAATCAAAATGCGCCTTTACCTTTTTATTCTGGCAATGTATACCAAACACCTGTATTGAGCAATGACACAAGTTTCTATGTTCAAGCGGTCAACAATGGTTGTGCCTTAAATCCTAAGAAATTGGTAAGGGCTTTGGTGGGGTCTAATTTTGCGCCAACGGCACCAATTATGTCAAATGATACCACGGTGTGTCTAGCCTCTGGAAATGCCATTGCATTAATGGCAACTGTGGGTTCTAGTTTGGCCGTGCGGTGGTTCGATGTGGCCAGCGGTGGCATCAGTATACAAGCAGGCAAAATCTACTATTTCTTGCCAACAAAACGCGAAATTAAAACCTTATACGCAGATGCCTTTAATGGGGTTTGCGGAAGCACCAGGGTTCCAATTAATGTTACTGTGGAAGATTATCCTAGCATCAGCAAAATCCTAACAGACACCATTTGCAAAGGCGATTCAGCCCGCGTTGGCTTTGCTTTGGATTTTGGTGAAGCCAATTGGTATGACGCACAAACATCTGGAAATTTATTGTATACAGGAACCCAATATACCTCTGCGCCATCAAACAGCAGCGATTATTATATTGAAACAGTAAGCTCTGTTTGTGTCAATCCAAACAGAATAAAAATTAGCACCTTGGTAAATACCTATCCAACAATTATAAAAGTATGGGGAGATACCATTTGTGCAAAAAATCCGGCTACCTTAAAATCTAAATTCACAGGAAAGGGAAGCATGCTTTGGTTTGATGCAGATACCTCCACAATTGCCTTAGGATCAGGAAATACTTTTAAGACGCCAACATTAAACGGTGGCAGAAAATATTTTGTTCGACCAGCATACGCCGGCTGTATTGGTCCAATCTCAGCGGTTCAACCTTTGGTAAAATCAGTGCCATTTAGTGGATTTTCATTTGAAGTCTTAACCTGGCAGCAAGTGCGTGTATCGCCAATCAACAGTTCTGGCGCGAGCATTAAATGGTATTTTGGAGATGGAACAACGAGCAATAACAGCAATGTAACCCATCGATATGCCAATACGGGTAAGTATACCATCCGTTTGGTTATGACCTCTTTGAGCAATGGTTGTAAAGACTCAACCTTGGTGGAGGTGCAAATAGACCCAAGTGGTATTGAAACCCAATACAATGAAGCAGGCTTGAAGCTGTTCCCTAATCCGGCTCAAAACAACCTACACATTGAGTCAGATATGGATTTGGATGGTTTGCAATTTAAAGTTTACAGTTTGACGGGTTTGATGTTAATACAAAATACCTTCAGTTCAGAATTGTTAGAGGCAGGCTTGAACTTAAGCGATTTACCTGCAGGCTTGTATTTGTTGAGCATACAAAACCATAAACCGCAGGTGTTTGTGAAGCAATGATTTCGCTAAAGAAAATAGGTCTAGCCATTTTATTATTTAAAGGCATTTTAATCAGTGCCCAGGTTGAAGTGTTTCGCAACAATGTGGATACCTCAACCTATATTGCACCGGAAGATACCATTACGCGTTCACCGATTTTTGAGGGTGGCGATCAAGATTTTTTTAGGTTTATTGAAACGCGCTTTAATTTAAGAACCAATGAACAAAGTCTTGATTTTACAGGCGAGACCATCAAGTTTTCATTCTATGTTAACAAAGATGGCTCGGTATCCGAATACACACATTTACAGGGCAGCAATGCCATCGTGTCGAGCGAGTTTGAGCGCATAGTCAGCAGCATGCCGAAATGGTCGCCGGGCCTTTTGCAAGGCAAGAAAAAGAGGACTTTGATGGTTTATAATTTGTATGTGAAGCCAGTAAATGACTTTCCGCCGGTGCAAATTACCATGAACAGCAACAGTGTGGAGTATACCGACAAGACCAAAGAACTCAAAATATTTATTATGGCAGGAACCATTTTGGTGGCTGCCACACTTTGGATTATTTCCTCCATGAAATAGAATAAATTAACCCAATAAAAAAGCCTCGAAAATTTTCGGGGCTTTTTTAGTAAATACTATGTCAGTTTACATAAATGCAGATGCTGTAGCAATAAGGGTAGGGTCATAAGCAGCTACGCTAGCGCCGTGTCTAACGATGCTGAGTTTCTCGATTTTATCGCCTTGAACGATGCTGTCAACAACATCCATTCCTTCAATAACTTTACCGAAAACACTGTGCTTGCCATCCAGCCATGGGGTAGGAATGTGGGTGATGAAGAATTGGCTACCATTGGTTCCAGGACCAGCATTTGCCATACTCAATACACCTGGTTCAGCGTGCATTAATGATGGGTGAAACTCGTCTTTGAATCTGTAACCTGGTCCGCCACGGCCATCGCCATAAGGGTCGCCACCTTGTACCATGAAATCGTTGATTACACGGTGAAAGGTAATGCCATCGTAATATGGAACACCCATGTCTTTTACTTTGTTTTGGATTTTTCCCTCAGCCAAGCCTACAAAATTGGCAACGGTTAAAGGTGTTTTTAAATGTTCTAATTGCAGCACGATGCTGCCTTTGTTGGTCTGCATTTCTGCATATAGACCTTCTTCTTTGTTGGTATAATCCATAAATTAAATTGTTGTTCTTTTTGTTGTATGATATTCTGAGTGCAAAATTAAAGAAAAGGGAATTCAGAATGGAATATTTTTTAAGGATATACCTATCAATGTTTTGAATATAGATATTGAACTTACTAAACGAATGTTAAGAGCAATGGTCTAAAAATTAATACAATCGTATTGAACTCTTAAGCTTGATATACATGAAGATGATTAAAAGTCCATAAGAAGTAAGCCCAAAGACGCTTTATTTGGGTTTATTTTTGTAACATTGCAAATTGTTTTAGTCGATAAGCGTGAACACGAAATGGTAACCAAAGAAACATTATTAGAGGCTTATACCCTCATGTGCAAAGCCAGAGCAATGGCTGATGTATACGATGAAAATAGGCCGATTACAAAATATGTGCATTCAACCAGTAAAGGTCATGAAGCCATTCAAATTGCTTGTGGGTTTTTATTGAAATCAATAGATTATGCAGCGCCGTATTACCGCGATGAGAGCTTGCTTTTGTCAATGGGTATGGAACCTTACGAATTGATGTTGCAATTGTTGGCCAAGGCAGATGATCCTTTTTCAGGTGGACGGTCATACTATTCGCATCCTTCTTTGAAACGCGACAATATGCCTACCATGCCCCATCAAAGCAGTGCGACGGGGATGCAAGCCATTCCTGCTACTGGTATGGCACATGCAATCAAATACAAGGAATCGCAAAACTTAATTACCACTTCAGAAAACCCAATTGTTTTATGCAGTATCGGCGACGGCAGTATGACCGAAGGTGAGGTAAGTGAAGCTTTGCAAATGGCTGTTTTAAAAGAACTGCCAATTTTGTATTTGGTGCAAGACAACGATTGGGGGATTTCAGCGAGTGGCGACGAAATGCGTGCCATGGATGCGTATGAGTTTGCCGCCGGTTTCAAAGGGCTAAAACGCGCACGCACCGAAGGAAGTGATTTTGTTGAAAGCTATGAAGACATGAAGTCTGCCCTAGACTGGGTGCGTAAAAACAGAAAACCTATGTTGCTTCATGCCAAGGTGCCTTTACTCGGTCACCACACCAGTGGCGTAAGAAGCGAATGGTATAGAGACGATTTGGAAATCGATATGAAAGACGATCCGTTTCCAAAACTAAGAAATGTATTACTAGACTTGGCGGTTTCTGAATCGAGTTTAGACCAAATTCAAAAAGACGCAAGGGTGTTTATTGATGACAGTTTTGCCCGCGCAGTTGCGGCTGCTGACCCAGCGCCAGAAACCTTGTATTTGCATGAATTTGCCCCAAGTCCTATCACAGAAGAACAAGGAACACGCGCGCCAGAGGGCAGAGAATCAATCGTTATGGTTGATGCTGCTTTGTTTGCCTGCGATGAAATACTAAAGAAACATCCAGAAGCCTTGTTGTATGGACAAGACGTTGGTATGCGCTTGGGTGGAGTGTTCAGAGAAGCTGCCACTTTAGCTAAAAAATATGGAAAAGACAGGGTGTTTAATACCCCAATTCAAGAGGCTTATATTGTTGGTTCAACCGCCGGAATGAGTGCTGTTGGTTGCAAGCCAATTGTAGAAATACAGTTTGCCGATTACATATGGCCGGGCATTAACCAATTGGTTGAAGAACTTTCTAAAAGCTGCTATTTATCGAATGGTAAATTTCCAGTACAGTCATTAATTAGAATACCAACAGGTGCTTATGGTGGTGGTGGTCCTTACCACTCCGGAACGGTTGAAAGCAGCATTTTGCAAATAAAAGGCATTAAGGTTGTATACCCAAGCAATGCCGCCGATATGAAAGGTTTGTTGAAAGCTGCATTTTACGATCCAAATCCTGTTGTGATGTTTGAACACAAAGGCTTGTATTGGAGTAAGGTTCCTGGAACTGATGCGGCTAAATGTCCAGAGCCATCAGAAGATTACGTGGTTCCTTTGGGCAAAGCACGCATCGTGCAAGAAGCCTCAGCAGACGCTTTGAAGTATGGAGAATCGATGGCCATTATTACGTATGGAATGGGTGTGCATTGGGCATTAAATGCATCAAAGCAATTTGAAGGCAATGTTGAGATTTTGGATTTAAGAACCTTGAATCCATGCGACGATGTGGCCATCTATGCAGCGGCTAAAAGACACGGAAAAGTAATGGTTCTAACAGAAGAGACTTTAAAGAACTCTTTTGCAGAAGCCATCGCTGGACGTATACAAAAGAATTGCTTTAGATATTTGGATGCGCCGGTTGAAACCATAGGAGCAGCCAATTTGCCAGCAATACCATTGAATATTGGTTTGGAAAAAGAGATGTTGCCTAACGCAGACAAAGTATCTAAGGCAATAGAAGAATTGCTGTACAGTTAAAAAATATTTACCAATAAAAAAGGAGCAGTTTTCACTGCTCCTTTTTTGTGTTTTTTAATTTTAATTATTCCAAGATGATTTTATAATTGCTTATTCCAGAAACTGTTTTCACTCTTACGATGTAAATGCCTCTAGCCCATTGATCGGTAACAATATTATTGATGCCTTCTTCTAGTTTTCCGGTCCATACGGCTTTACCCTCGACACTCAAAATTTCAGTGTATTCTGAAGCTTGGGTAGATTCGATATTGATTTTGTTGTTTGCAGGGTTAGGATAGATTTTAACTGCATTTAGTGTGTTGTTTTTCAAACCCAAATTGTTGCAATTCACCAAGCGGCGTGAGCATATTGTTGTATCACATTTTGTGCATGTGTCGGTAATTTTAACACAAACATTGTAGACGCCATTGAGGTAAATTGGTGTGTGGAAATAGTTCTTGTTGCCCACATAAGCACCATTGACGGTCCAGCGGTATTTGTAGCAGGAAGTATTGTAGTTCTGGTTCATGGCCACATAAGCGTTGAGCGAATTGGCATAACCAACACCATTGCAACTGTCGTAATAATTATTGGCTGTAATGCGACTCTTCCAATTGCAGGTGCTGAAACAACTGATGGTTTTACTAAAGCATATAGTGGTGTCACAATTGTTACAGGTATCGAGTGCTTTAACACAAATTGAATAGGTTCCATTTTGTGTTATAGGGTAAGACATAATATTTCCACTGCCCGCTGATTTGCCATTAACTTTCCATGAATATTTAAAACAAGATGCACGGTTGTAATTAAAGCTTACGTAGGCATTCAATTTACTGTTGTTCCCTTTGCAAGAATCCCATGCATAGGTATATGGGTTCCGCGATTTCCAATTGCAGGATGAAAGGCAAGAGATTGTTTTAGTAAAACAAATGCTTGTGTCGCATTTTAAGCAGGTATCTGTTAGCGTTAAGCAAACAGTATATTGTCCATTGGCATAAACAGGATAATTAAAATAATAACTGTTGCTTTTAACGACACCATTAACCTTCCAAAGGTATTTTAAACAGCTGTTATTTGAAATGGTAATGAAGCTTGTAATGTATGAACTTTTGGTATTCCTGTTGCACGAATCTTTTGCAGACAAAGACAAGTTGCGCGACTTCCAATTGCAATTGCCTGCACAGGTAACGGTAACCGATTTGGTATAAGTCGTGTCGCAATTGTTGCAGGTGTCTCTAACGTTTACGGTGACATTGTAAGTGCCGTTTTGTTTCGGGAAATAGCTAATATAGGTGTTGGTTCCAGTGTGTATTGTTGTTCCGTTTACTTTCCATGTATACTTCATACAAGGGGTACTGGTGTTTTGAAAGTAAATACCACTTATAAAGTTAGGTTTGTTAAAATACAAGCAAGAATCATAAATACTTAAAGTTGCGTTTTTGCCTTTCCAATTGCAATTAGTAGCACAAGTAATTGTAATCGACTTGGTGTAAGTTGTGTCGCAATTGTTGCAGGTATCTCTAACATTTACACTTAAATTATAGGTGCCATTTTGAGTTGCTTTGTAATTCAAAATTCTGCCATTGCTTACAAAGTTGCCATTGACTTTCCAAGTGTATTTAGCGCAGGAGGTAGAACCATATAAGTGAACCATGATACTTGGTTTATAGGGGTACTGGCTGCAAGAATCACCGCCTAGTATAGAAAGGTTTTTAGCTTTCCAATTGCATTTAGTTAAGCAAGAAATTGTTCTTGAACTGGTGAATGTTGTATCGCAATTGTTGCAGGTATCTCTAACGGTTAAGGTAATTGTGTAGGTGCCATTTTGGGTAACTGTTTTTTGCATTATATTGGTCCCATTCACTACGTTGCCATTCACCTTCCAGGTGTATTTAAAACAAGATGTATTGTATTGAAAAGAAACATATGCATTTAAGCTTGCTTTTTTAGTGTTGGTGTTGCAACTGTCCCATGAATAAAAATATGGATTTCGGTTTTTCCAAAAACAGGCTGCATCCGCTTTTTGAAAAGCCAGCAAAAGTGAAAGGAACAAAAGTAGGTAAGTGAGATTTTTTTGCATAAGCGTTGAGTTTTAACTCTTTTTAGACGAAAGGACCTAAGTATAGTTGCTTATGGTTTTGAATGTAATTTCAAACGTTTGTAAATCAATGCTTTATTTTTGTTTTTAGACCTTGGAATATGAAATCGAGTTTGTCTTATTTATTGAATATCAGTTGTTTCAACAAGTGTTTTGTTTCCTTTTAATTTGCAAAAGTTAAAATAATTCCTTATGTTTGTTGAACATAAGACAACAATTTTAGTTCAGCCTATGAAGAAAAACAGACGGTTCTTATTTATTCTTTTTCTATTGTATGGCGTTTCTTGTAAGAATTCTGATGTTCTTGTGCCTAACAATACGCCCAAAAATTACGACGATGTGCCTACGGTTAAAGTTGAGAATTACATCAACCGCTTGTATATTGATTTATTAGGGCGCGAACCTCTCGATAACGAAGTGATACGCGACTTGGCTGTATTGCGTGGTGGTGATTTGAACTATGATGTTCGAAAGTCATTGATTAGAAGATTGATGACGGATTCTATATATGTTCCTGGCGATTCTTCATACAAAAGAGCCTATTACCAAAGATTGTACGATTTAAGTAAGGCTAGGTTGCTAGAGGGGGCCGGAGAGGAGGAGTTTTACCAACAAATTGGCAATGCACAGTTTGCTGTGCTATCGGCTCGACTAAACGGCGATTCGGTAGGGGTGTTTTCTGCCATGCTAACCATTAACCGTTGTCAAAATGTTCTGAAATCGAGACGGCTTTATCAGTTAGGCATTATTGGCATTTCCGATATGTACGCAGCCATGCTTGACAATCCGATTTACGATGTCATCAATATGAATTCCTTGAATTTTGTGAATGCTTCTTTCGATGATTTGTTTTTCCGTTTCCCAACCCGCGATGAATTCGCTATTGCTTATCCGATTATCGAATCAGGAAAGGGAGGCAGTTTGTTTGGCGCCTTTGCAGACAACAAACCCTCTTATTGCAAAATGCTGTGCAATTCTAGAGAGTATTATGAAGGAATAATCAAATGGTGTTACTTAACTTTAGTGGGTAGAGAACCAACAACCCAAGAGTCATATAACCTGATAATGGATTTTTATACCAATAAAAGTTTACAAAATGTACAAGAAAATATTTTAGCAAGCGATGAATACGCACACTTTTAAACTGACTTTTTTCCTGCTTTTGCTGATTGGGGTTTCGGCCTGCAAAAAGAAGGACACCAATACCTATGAGGTAGTGGATACCAATACCTATGGGAATAATTTGGACAAGGACAAGTCGAAATCAAATATAGAATTTCACAGCATCTTAAGTACCAATTTATTTCAAAAACCTTCTTCCATTAACGAATTAAGCCGCACCGACAGGGTGATGCAAAGTTGTGGTGACAAGTCATTAATCAATGAAGTTATCATCAGCAACTATATGAACAGTGCCAATGTCAAATTGCCTAGCAGGAAAATGATGACAGACAGCACTGAACGGTTTATTGAGGAAACCTTTATCCGCTTTTTTATCCGCAGACCAACCGAGGCAGAGAAAACTTGGTTTACCAATTTTATCAATGCCAACAAATCCAATCCTAATTTTAGACCGGAGCTGGTTTATACTGCGTTTGCCGCATCCGATGAATATATGTTCTATTAAATCAAACCTATGAAAAGAAGAGAATTTGTCATCAAATCAGCAACACTTGCCGCAGGCGGTATGGTCTTGCCCTACATTCTTCCTTCGGGACGTTTGTTTGCCCGGACCAATGCACCGAAAGCCGACCATGTGGTGTTGGTGATATTCGGAGGCGGATTGCGTCAACAAGACTCCATTTTACAAAGGTATTTGGCCGATAGCCAAGGCTATAATGTTGAAGGGAATATTTTGTACAATATGCTTGAAGGCGCTGCCCCTGCATCTAAAATAGCCTATGGACTGACACCGGCAGGACAGACTAATGGTAGCCAACCCATTCCAAGAATTCTTTCACAGTCTTTGCAAAAACAAGGCACTATTTTTCAAGAAATGCGGGCCATATCTGGAGGGCATTATGGTGGTTTGAATTCATTGATTACGGGCAGCAGAGTGCAGGGCCAGGGTTTGAAGGTTAGACCGATGAACCCAACAATTTTTGAATATGCAAGGCGATTTGGTGGGTTTAAAGCCACCGAAACTTGGTTTATTGGCAACACCATATCCAACTCCGTTCCCTTGTTAAATTCGAGCAAGCATCCAGATTTTGGGTTGCAATATGGCGCTAACTTTTTTGCCCCTGGAATAACCTTTGGAAGCGATGGCTATGCTGCGCTTTCCAACGCTAAAATTTACCATCCTCAAGAGGAGCTAGAGCCTGTTTATAAAATGAAAAATTTTCTGGACAATACCTTTAACATCAAAAAAGGAGATATGCCAGGTATTAGGAATACCGACGATGAGAAGACACAAATCAAGGAATTTATAGCCAATACGTTTCAAAGACAAGCTTCGGGTTTATTGCCTATGCCGCCGGTTTCAGGAGGTGATGGTTCAACCATTGGCTATGCAGCAGAGGTATTGCGCGTGTTTAAACCAAAATTATTGGTGGTAAACCTTAGCAATATTGACGGATGCCACGGCAATTATACGGGCTACTTGCAAGCCATGCACAGAGCGGATCATGCCATGGGCTTTTTATGGAATTACATACAAACCCAAATTCCTGAAATGAGTGGCAAAACCATTATGACTTTTGCGCCAGAATGTGGCCGTAATTTACAGCATAACCCCATTCAAGACGAGAATGATTGGTATGGTTACGACCACGGAGACAGCAATTCATTGCGTGTATTTGGTGGTATGGTTGGGCAAAATGTTCCATCTAATCTTTTAGTCGGTAATGAAACCAATCCTGTAGGAAAGGTAACCGATATGGCTTTGACCATTGCCGATATTTTAGGTTTTAAAGACGAGGTAAAAGCAGCTGGTTTGGTCGATTTTGAATCCATGAGCTTATTTGACCGCATATGAAGATGAAATTAATTTTAAGTCTGTTTTTACTCACGGGTTTGATTGCTTGTAAAAAAAGTTCAAACTCTGGGAATCCATATGAAAATTGGGATAACACCAATAAAGGGCCAGTAATAAGTAACAAACCCATTGACCCCAACTCAATAGAAGGCTTACACAAAAATATTTTTAAACCAACTTGTTCGAACAGTGGTTGCCACGATGGAAACTTTGAACCGGATTTTCGCTCAGTTGAAAGCTCATACAATTCTTTAATTAATCGTCTAAGCACCAATACCGACCCCAACAATCCTCAATTCAATTTGCGTGTTGTTCCTGGAGATGCAGCAAAAAGTATGTTGTTGCACCGTCTAAGTGTTTTTATCCCAGGTTCTCAAGGGATTATGCCATTAACCATTGATCCGGGAAGCGATTGGACAGATAAGAAAAACGAATACGTTCAAAATATAAGCAATTGGATAAATGCAGGAGCCAAAGATCAATTTGGGAATGCCGCCAATAGCATCGATTTTATTCCACAAATTGGCGGTTTAATTGCATTTGCGGATGGTTCTAGTACACCCTTGACGAGAAGTGGATATAATCCTTTGCTGGTGCCAAGCGGAACCAATACTTTGAAAATTTGGGTGGCTTATACCGACGATAAAACCCCTGTGAATCAGTTTACAGGAACGAAAATCAATTTTTCATTAAACCCTAACAGTTACGATTCGACTAAGGTTCAAAACATGGTTTTAGAAACCAATCCTTTTAATGCAAAAGGCTTATCAGGAACTAACCTAGATTATTGGCACAGCATTACGGTTAATATTGCCGATATTGGAACTTCTGGAGATGTTGTTTGGGTTAGAACTGAAACATCTGATAAAATCAACCCCAAGGTTTTTATCCCTTCATCGAGTACTTCATTTAACTTTGTAAAACACTTTGCCCTGAGGCTTAACTGAGCATGAAGAAATATAGTTTTATACCAGTTTTTATATTGTTTGCTTTTCTTTCTTGCAGCAAAGATTCAGCGGTCAGTTCAGTGCCGTTGATTAAGTTTTTAGATGTTAATTCAACAAGCATTAAAGAGTTCAAAGACAGTTTGGTCATTCGGTTTGAATACACCGATGCAGATGGCGATATAGGCGAAGATAATCCAAATAAAAATGATTTGTTTATAAAAGACAGACGATTGGCCAATGCAGATTATTACTTTGTTAAGCCATTGTCACCGCCAGGCTCGGAAATTAAAATAAAAGGGATTATACGCGTGCAAATTAAAAATACCTTTTTATTAGGGACTGGAAATTCTGAGTTGACTCAATTTGACGTTAAACTGCGCGACAGGGCAGGCAATTGGAGCAATTCAATTAATACACCAAACATATCAATAACTAAATAACATTGAAAAGTGTCAAGGCATATGGAATGAAAGCTGTGAATCAATTTTTGATTCTGTTTTTGTCTGTGTTTTTTGTTCAGTTTGGTTTTGCACAAACCACCTATAAAATGGCCAATGCCAAAGTGTATGCATGCAAAGGCAAGTTAACCGATAGCGAGGGAAATAAACAGTCGGCCAAAAAATATGCAAACAACGAAAATTTGATTTTTACCGTTTGTGTTAAAGGAGCGAGTATTATCAATATCAAGTTTAACGGACCGTTTTGCAGTGAATCGATTTCAGATTATCTAAGGGTTTACAAAGGCAATGACACCAATGGAACATTGTTAAGAACCTATACAGGAACCATTAACAATCCAATTGCTATAAATGCCAGCGATTCTTGTGTTACATTTTATTTTCATTCGGATGCCAATATAGTTTGCGATGGATGGGACTTAAATTGGGAAGCAAAGATCACCTCAGTGCCACAACCTAAGTTTTCTGCAATTGCCGACCCAACGTGTAATTCAAACAAGATTCGGGTGGTGCTCGACCAGAAGTTTAACTGTGATTCAGTAAAGGCTGCAAATTTCAAATTGAGTGGTGCATTGTCAACGATAATATCAAATGTAACGGCTATAAATTGCGACTCAAAAAACGAAAGCAATACCTTCGATGTTTTTTTTGTCTCTGGCTTGAATAGAAGTGGAAATTACCTACTCAATTTCAATTCATCTTTTAAAGATGCCTGCGATAGTATATGGAAAATTAACGCTAAGCTTAATTTCAAAATAACAGATTGTCCAATTAATTTGGTTTTGAAAACGAATAGAACCATTTTATGTAAAGGCTCTTGCGCAGTGTTGACAGCTGTTTTAAGTGGAGGGAATTCAAGCAACTATGCGTACAATTGGATCAGTGGGGGCTTAACTGGTGCGCCACCAAAAACCGTCTGTCCCACAACAAGCACACAATACATCTTAGAAGTTAACGATGGGGTATCATTGCCAGCTAGAGACACTGTCGATATTTTGGTTTTAGATCCACCTGTTGCACAAAATGACACCACAGTTTGTCAATCAGCTTCAGCATTTAATTTAAGTGCTCAACCGAGCGGAGGGACTTGGTCGGGCACTGGCATTAGCAATTCAGCGAATGGAACGTTTGATCCTGGAGTTTCAGGCGGTGGTATATTTAAAGCGTATTACGCGGTAGGATCATGTAGAGATTCTGTAATAGTTACGGTAAAAGCAATCAATGCGGGCGCACCAAATGCGGCTTGTCCAGGAACTGCGCCGTTTTTAGTTACGAATTTCACTCCAAGTGGAGGCACGTGGTCTGGCCCAAACATCAATGCCTCAGGTATTGTAACACCACCCAATACAGCGGGTTCTTTTGTTGTTACTTATACTTGGAATGGCTGCAGCAGTAAAAAGACCATTAACATTGATGGCTTGGTGATTAAGCAATTTGATACCTTGTGCAAATCGGTAAGTGCAGATACTTTAAAGTTTTATCCATTAGGTGGTATTTGGACGGGGCCATCAATCAGCAATAGCCGATTAGGAATCAATTCGCCCAACACAGCTGGAGCGGGAAATAAATTGTATATTTATGCAATCAATGGATGCAGAGATACCCTGCAAAGAACAATACAAGATGTGGATGCACGTTGGGATGAAATTGCTTGTCCAGATGCCGGTTTGAGAACCTTGCCTGCCGGACTTCCAGCTGGCGGGTTTTGGACAGGAAAAGGCATAGTCGATTCGATTGGGGGCACTTTTGCCGCTGATTCGTTTAAGGTCCCTAGTCGCTCAACCTTTGTGTCTTCAATATTGACCTATCATGCCAAGAATGGGTGTAAGGACAATAAAATAATGTATTTGCGTTACACCCGGTTTTATGCCGACACAGTTAAAAATTGTGTGAGTGACACAGCCTATTTTATGCGTTATCAATATTTATTTAACGATCCATGGAATGCGATGTTCACAGGTAGTAAAGGCATTGTGGGGAGTAGTTTGTATTACCAGAAATTCAGTCCCGCGCTTGCCGGCAGAGGCACATACAATCAGATTGTTGCTGATGCAAATGCTTGCAAGGATACCATAATTATTTATGTTTACCCAAGGGCGGATATACAAAAAGACACCGTATTTTGTGTGGCAGATGATCCATTCAAATTAAAAAACAATACTGGAAAAGGGAGTTTTTCAGGTCCAGGAATTACGAATGCGATATCGGGAATGTTTAGTCCTTCTGTTGCTAAAGCTGGCAAACACCGCATATTGTTTAGCCTGCCTGGCAAATGCCAAGATACAATATTTGTAACTGTAAATCCTTTGCCCAATCCAAGCATTACAGGTTTAGTTGCCAATTATTGTATGCGCGATACGGTGGTGAATTTGGGGCTTAGTCCACTCGGTGGTATTTTGAGTGGTTCTGGTGTTGTAGGAAACACTTTCAATCCTTCGAAGGCGGGAACGGGGAATCACAAAATAGTATACAAAGTAGGTACAGGTAAATGCACCAACAGCAGCAGTTTCACACTCGATGTTGGAGATACATTAAAACTTGCTTTAGTGTCAGATAAAGATACCGTTTGCCCGAGCGTGCCCGTTACCTTAAGCACCATTGCCAAGGGTGGAACAGGGACTTATAATTTGCAATGGAGCAATGGTGCATTTAACGTCCAGAATATTTATATTCAACCGAGGAAAACTGTAAATTACAGGGTCGTTTTGAAAGATGGTTGCAGCGATTCTGTGGTTAAAATTAAACAAATTTATGTGCACCCACCATTTTATGGAACGGTAAATACAAGTCCTAAGCAATGTTTCGGGAATATTGGATTTGCCAATTTGGTAATGAATGGAGCAGGGCCTTATAGTTACTTGTGGAATACAATTCCAGCACAAAAGACATCGAGTATTTCAGCAGCAGTAGGCACAACGTATAAAGTGAAGGTTCAAAATACCCAAACGATGTGTGTTTATGATACGGTAGCGACCATTCCTGGATATCCAAGAATACGGGCATATTTCAACAGTTCACCAGCGGGACAATGTTTGTACAGCAACAATGCGCTTTTGCAAATAATCAATTTAAGCGAAGGCGGCATAACTGGGTTTTGGGATTTTGGAGATGGAACTAAAATTCCATACGACCCAGCCAGCAATCCAGCGCATACATACCAAGGTGATACTGATGAATACACCATTACTTTAAAAATCAAGAATGAAGGATCTTGCAGCGATAGTTTTAAAGTGAAGATTTGTGTTTTGGATACATTGACTTTATTTATCCCAACAGCTTTTACGCCGAATGACGATGGAAGCAATGATGTTTTTAGAATCAATTCTGGATCAATTCAAACGGCAAATATTCAGATATACAACCGTTGGGGAGAAAAGGTCTTTGAAACGGATGATGCCCGATCGGGTTGGGATGGAACTTATAAAGGGCTTTTATGTCAAACGGATTATTTTGTTTACCTCATTAAATACAAAGGCAAGAAAACGCCATGGCGCTACGTAAGAGGGTACTTTTACCTCATTCGATAGCTCTATCTTTGCTTTCGTAGGCAAAACTTAATGGTCTAGTGCATGGACTTGAAAAGTGAAAGGTTTTCTATTCGTAAAATAAATCCTCGGTTTTTTCGTTTTATCATTGAAAAGTACTAATTTCGTAAATTGTTTTTTATGCGTCGATGAAAAATAGATCAATTATAACCCTAAACCTGCTGCTTTTAATGCCATTTATGGCATTCTCTCAAAAGAAAGTAAGCTCTCTTGATTTCGGTCCTTACTTAGGAGGATCAAACTATATGGGTGAACTTACCGATGGCTATATGCCATTGTGGAATAAGACCAAGTTTGCGGGCGGGTTGATTTGCCGATACAACTACGGCCCTTATTTGACCTTCAAAGGCACAGCTATTTATGGCAAAATTGAAGGATCAGACAAAAACTTTGCATCAGACCCATATAGAAGTAGAAGAAATTTAAGCTTCAAATCGGACATCATAGAGTTTTCTGTTCAAGGAGAATGGAATATATTAGGGTATGAGCAAACCAAGACATCTTACGGATGGTCACCATATTTATTTGCTGGTATTTCTGTATTTCGTTTTAACCCCAAAGCACAATTTAAGTACCAAACGTATATGATGGATCCAACTTTGCAAGCGCAGGATGGAGATTGGATTGAATTGCAACCATTGGGAACAGAAGGACAAGAGACCACTAAATTTAACGACAAAAGAAGATACTCATTAACCCAATTAAGTGTTCCAGTTGGTATAGGCGCTAAATGGCAGTTGGATGATTATTGGGCATTTGGTTTTGAATTTGGAATGAGAAAAACTTTCACAGATTATCTGGATGATGTTTCATCAATCTATGTAGACAATATTATTGTTGGAGGTGCAAGTGGACCAATGGCTGTCGCTTTAAAAGACAGAAGTATGGAAGTGGGACTAGCGCCATTTGAAAATGGTGATGTAAGAGGAAATTCAGCAACCAAAGATTGGTATGTTATAGGTGGTTTGACATTGACATACCGTATACATGGTGGACGTCAACCTTGCTTTAACTTCTAGCCTATCGGGAAAAAACTACACGTGCTTTATTTTAATTTTAGGTTTTTGACACTGCTGTCTATGCTGTTGTCCTTTGATGCTTATGCGCAAAGGTTCAGGAATGGCGTAACAGAGTTTGGCCTTTTTTTAGGTGCCAGTAATTATACAGGAGACATTGCTCCCGAGATAGTTTGGTCAGAGTCACATCCAGCAATTGGACTGATGTACAAATACCACCATTCAAAATATTTCAGCAGCAGATATCAGTTTACCTATGCCAGTATTTCAGGCAGTGATCAAAATTTTTCGGCCAATAAATATAGAAATATTTCATTTGAAAGTAATATTTATGAATTGGGTTACAATGTAGAATTCAATTTCAAACCTTTCGGAATCAATGCCAATCAGCATGAAGAAAAATCGACCACATTTGTGTTTGCCGGTTTTAATATGTTTATGTTTAATCCAGTACAACGATTGCCAAGTGGCGATAAGTTGGAATTAAGAGATATCGGAACGGAAGGACAGAATGTAAACAACAAAAGACAATATGCATTAATACAGCCATCCTTGACATTCGGCTTGGGGTATAAATTTAATGTAAAACGCCGAACAGTCATCGGATTGGAAATGGGTTTTCGAAAAACATTCACCGATTATCTTGACGACACAAAAGGACAATATGTCGATTACAATGCAATCGTTGCTAAACAGGGCTCTGGGGCTGGCGACTACTCACACCCTGAAACTTTAAACAACAACAAGCCCATAAAAGGTGGGTTTATGAGGGGAGACCCCAATTTAAAAGATTGGTATTTCATGGTGGGAATTACCATTACATTTAGGAATGTAATAGGCGACCCATGTTCAGGTTTGTAAGTGTAACTAATTGCGATTAACTTCGTTATAATTTTCGGAAAATAAATCATACTTTTGCATGCTTAGAGCTCAGCAGATGCCGACCGATAGTCTTTTACCTTTAATAGATCGAGAGAAATTACCGAAACACATTGCCATTATCATGGATGGTAATGGGAGATGGGCAAAAAAAAGAGCACTGCCTAGGGTTGTAGGCCACGAGTATGGCGTTAAATCGGTTCGAACAGTGGCAGAAACAGCGGCGCGTTTGGGGGTTAAGTATTTGACCTTGTATACCTTTAGTACCGAGAATTGGAATAGACCTCAACTGGAAGTGAAAGCCATAATGGCGCTTTTGGTTAGAACCATTCGAAAAGAGGTTGCAACCTTGCAAAAAAACAACATCCGTTTGCGCACCATTGGCAATATTGAGGCTTTGCCAAAGGACGCTTACAATGAGTTGCAGGAAGCGATGGCTTTAACCGCAAATAATGACAGCATGGATTTGGTTTTGGCCTTAAACTATAGTGCCCGTTGGGATATCGTTCAAGCAACCAAACAAATTGCAGAATCCGTTCAAAATGGCAGCATTAAGGTTGAAGACATCAACGAAAAAGTAATCAGTGAAAGCTTAAATACTGGAACCTTACCGGAGCCAGATTTGTTAATAAGAACCAGCGGGGAATTCCGCATCAGTAATTTTATGCTTTGGGAAATGGCATATGGTGAATTTTATTTCACCGATATTTATTGGCCTGAATTTGACCAAGAAGCATTTTACCAAGCGATTGTAGACTATCAAAAACGCGAAAGAAGATTTGGAAAAACAAGTGATCAAATTAAACCATAGGAAAAACCTTGCATTAACGCTTGTTTTCTGCCTGCATGCTATTTTCGGTGTAGCAACACTGAGGGCTCAAGACTCTACACGGAATTATCTTCCTTTGGATTATAACAAGCCAAAAGAATATACCATTGTATCGATTGAAACCAAAGGCAATAAGTACATTGATAAAAACATCATCGTTTTTAATACTGGATTGTCTTTTAACCAGCGCATAAAGGTGCCAGGAAACGAAATATCACAGGCTATTGAAAATCTGTGGAAACAAGGCTATTTTTCATTTGTCAGTGTGTATGCAAAGAAAATAGTTGACGGGAAGATTTATTTGGTGATCGAGGTGCAAGAGCGTCCACGTTTAGCGCGCTTTGGTATACGTGGAATAGGAAAGTCGGAGGCTAAAACTTTGCGCGAAGAATTAAGTGTCAAAGCAGGTATGGTGATTAACGAGGATATGTTGAACAAGTTGAGACGTGAAATCAAAAGCCATTATTATAAAAAAGGGTACTATGGTGTGACAATCGATTTCAAACAAGAGGCGGACACCACGCCAAATAAAGATATTTTACGTATTGCGATAGACAAGGGCAAAAAGGTAAAAGTATACGACATTGAGTTTGTTGGCAACACCGATGTGGCAGACCAAGATTTAAGGCGCAGTTTAAAGAAAACCAAGCGCCAACGTAAAAAAATCAATTTGTTTGCCTCTTCAAAATTTGTTGAAGAAACCTATAAAGAAGAATTGAAAAGCGTCATTACAAAATACAATAGCAAAGGCTATAGAGATGCAAGCATTTCATTTGACTCTGTTGTGCGCATCAGTCCTAGTAAGGTGGTGATTAAAATTGGTGTTAATGAAGGCAGAAAGTACTATTTCAGAAATGTTACATTTACTGGAAACAATAAATACAGCAGCACTGACTTAGGAAGAGTTCTTGGTATAAAGAAAGGTGATATATACGATCAAACAGTATTGGATGAACGTTTGTATTTCAGTCCAAACGGAACAGATATTTCTAGTTTGTATATGGATGACGGTTATTTGTTTTTCGGCGTAACACCTGTAGAGGTAAAAGTAGAAAACGACAGTATTGACATAGAAATTAGAATAATTGAGCGTTCACAAGCCGTTTACAATAAAATTATAGTTAAAGGGAATACGAAGACCAGCGACCATGTGGTTTTGCGTGAATTGAGAACAAGACCTGGTCAGAAGTTTTCTAGAAGTGACATCCAAAGGTCAATTCGAGAATTGTCTCAATTGGGCTATTTTGATCCTCAGGCCATGGGGGTAAATCCTATACCAAATCCAGCAGCTGGCACAGTAGATATAGAGTATACAGTTTCTGAAAAGGCCAACGACCAAATTGAATTGTCAGGAGGTTGGGGTGGAAACAATAGGAATGCAATCCAAGGTCAGTCATATGGGTATGGCGGTTTGGTTGGAACACTTGGATTAACTCTGAATAATTTTTCAACCCGTAAATTATTCCATCCTTCTATGTGGAATCCACTTCCATCAGGAGATGGACAAAAATTAAGCATTAGAGCGCAATCGAATGGATTGTATTATCAATCATACAATTTTTCATTTACTGAGCCATGGTTTGGTGGAAAGAAGCCAAATTCGTTTACCACCAGTTTGTATAGAACCAATCAATCGTTTGACGCGAGGCCGAGAACTGACCCAGACAAACGGTTTATTAAGATTACGGGATTTTCATTGTCATTGGGGAAACGTTTAAGATGGCCTGATGATTATTTCTCTGCATTTTATTCCTTTAGCTTACAACAATATGAATTGAACAACGCAAATGGTGCATTTGGTTTACAATTGAATTCTGGCAGGAGCAACAACGTCGAATTTAAATATGTGTTGAGCAGAAGTTCTGTTAATGAACCAATATTTCCAACAGGGGGATCAACATTTACTTTCAGTTTGGCCGCAACGCCACCAATTTCTAAGTTTAGCAACAAAGACTATTCAACAGTTTCATTAAATGAAAAATACAAATGGATAGAATACCACAAATGGAAGTTTGATGCAGAGCAATACCACAAAGTATTTGGTAAATTTGTTTTGGCCACAAAGATGCGATTTGGATATTTGGGTTATTACAACAAAGACATTGGCTTGTCGCCATTTGAGCGTTTCATGGTTGGAGGAAGTGGATTGAATAGTTTTGGACAAATAGGAACAGAAATTATTTCTCTGCGTGGATATCCAGACAGAACGATAACTGAAAATGCAGTAGGCGGATCAAGCAATTCAGGGGCGGCAATATTCAATAAATTCACCTGTGAGTTAAGATTCCCGGTAACCAATTCACCAAGTGCATCTATTTATTTACAAGCGTTTGTGGAGGGAGGTAATGCATGGGTAAATACCAGAACATATAATCCATTTGATTTAAAAAGAAGTGCGGGTGTTGGTATTAGATTGTTCTTGCCAATGTTTGGATTGTTGGGATTGGATTATGCCTATGGATTTGATTGGAAAACCTTAAATACTGGTCTAACGACCAAGCCAGGCCAGTTCCATTTCTTTATTGGACAACAGTTTTAACATTTGACGCAAGTAGCTGATAATCAGGTTTATAATAATTTTGGAAAATAATACCGCATCCACTACCTTTGCAGTCCGTTTTAAAAACGAGTTCTGATATATGGATGTACTAAGAGAATTTGATATAGAGTTCATTAAACTTAAAGAGGGCGAGCACCATTTTGAGTACCAGATATCCGAGCCATTTTTCAAGGCGTTCAACAGTTCTTTAACAGGGCAGGACATTGTTCTCAGCTTGTTATTCATCAAGTCAAATTCTATGTTTACATTGGTATTTGATTTAAAAGGCACAATTGAATTGGATTGTGACAGATGTTTAACAAGAATTGGATTACCGATTAAAAGCAAACACACAGTGTTGGTTAAAATAACGGAGCATCCAAAAGAGAATGAAGATGATTTATTGTACTTATCGCCACATGACTACAAGTTGAATATTGCCCAGCATGTATTTGACTTTGTGTATTTATCTTTGCCGATAAAGAAAACATGTGCTAATATTGGATTGGTTTGTGACCCAGCGGTTACAGACAAGATCACAAGTTACATAGATGTGGATACAATACCAAATGACCAACCTGAGAGAGATACTGATGAAGAAGATGAAGACGAATAACAATTTTTTAAAAATAATATAAAATAAAATGCCAAATCCTAAACGAAAAATATCGCGCACCAGAAGGGACAAACGCAGGACTCACCACAACCTGGACAACAAACAGTTTATCGCTGATCCTACAACTGGCGACATTTCTTTGTATCACCGTGTAAACTTGGAAACAGGTATGTACCGTGGTGTCAAAGTGATGAAAGGTCGTAACGACTAATCTAGCATGGCCATGCGTATCGGTTTAGATGCTATGGGAGGTGATTTTGCACCTCTTGAAGCGGTAAAAGGTGCGGTAGCAGCAAGGCAGGAAATGCCTGATGTTATTCCGGTTTTGTTCGGTCACAAAGACCGAATATTAGCTTGTATGCAAGAACTTGGCTTGCCAGAGGGTACTTTGGAAATAGTTCATGCAAAAGAGGTGATTGACATGGGTGAGCACGCCACTAAGGCTATTGCCCACAAAAAAAACTCAAGTATTAACGTTGCCTACCGCTATTTAGCAGAACAACAAATTGAAGCATTCATAGGCGCTGGTAATACTGGCGCTATGTTGGTTGGCTCAATATTTTCAGTTAAGACCATTGAGGGGGTTCAACGACCTACCATCGCATCTCTACTTCCTAAAATGAGCGGAGGTTTTGGTTTGTTATTGGATGTTGGGGCAAATGCCGATTGTAAACCTGAGGTTTTGAATCAATTTGCAATTCTTGGATCAGTATATGCCCAAATGGTATATGGAATTAACAACCCCAAAGTAGCCTTGTTGAGCATCGGTGAAGAAAAAGAAAAAGGGAATATTTTGCATCAAGCAACTTATCCTTTAATGGAATCAAACGACCGAATTAATTTCGTTGGAAATATTGAGGGGCGTGATATATTCAACGACGTTGCAGATGTAATTGTTTGCGATGGATCAACAGGCAATATAATTTTAAAAGTTTGTGAGGGTGTTTATACAAACCTTTGCAAATTGGGTATCCAACATCCGTATTTAGATCGTTTTGATTTTAATCAATATGGCGGAACAGCAATTCTTGGTGTCAATGAACCGGTAATAATCGGTCATGGAATTTCAAAAAGTGAAACTTTCACAAGTATGTTTAGATTGGCCAAAGATGTGGTGAATTCAAAGCTTATCGATAAAATAAAACAATCTTTTTGATATTTTTTCAAATCTTATTTATAATTTGCACCGCTTAAAACAAGCTTTTACACATTAATGGGCAAAATTACTGCAGCAATTACCGCAATCGGAGGATACGTTCCTGATAAAAAGTTAACCAATTTTGATTTAGAGAAATTAGTTGATACCAACGATGAATGGATAATGTCTAGAACTGGTATTAAAGAACGCAGAATTTTAGACGTACCAGGTTTAGCAACTTCAGATATGGTTATGCATGCTGTTAACGAACTGCTGCAAAAGAGAGGCATATCAGCTTTGGATATCGACTTGTTAATTGTTGGTACCGTAACTGGGGATATGATTTTTCCATCAACTGCTAATATAGTTTGTGATAAAGTTGGGGCAAAAAATGCCTGGAGTTTTGACGTTTCTGCTGCTTGCAGTGGTTTTTTATATTCATTGGATATTGGTTCAAAATACATAGAGTCAGGTAAATACAAAAAAGTTGTTGTATGTGGATGTGATAAAATGAGTGCCATTACTGATTACACCGACAGAAATACCTGCATCATTTTTGGAGATGGAGGTGGCGCTGTTTTGCTAGAACCAAATGATGAGGGATATGGTGTTATAGATACAATCTTAAAATCTGACGGGTCTGGAAGAGAATTTTTACACCAAAAAGCGGGGGGGTCTTTGAAGCCACCATCACACGAAACCATTGATGCACGCGAACATTATGTTTACCAAGAAGGAAAAACTGTGTTCAAATTTGCGACCACCAATATGGCCGATGTTTCTACCAAAATTATGGAAAGAAATGATTTGACAGCCGATGATGTTACTTACTTACTAGCGCATCAAGCCAACAAACGCATTATCGATTATACAGCTGAGAAAATGAATCTACCTTCAGAAAAGGTACTGATGAACATTCAACACTATGGAAATACTACAAGTGGCACAATACCTTTGTTGTTTTGGGATTTTGAGAAATTATTTAAAAAAGGAGATAATTTAATCTTAGCATCATTTGGCGGCGGATTTACTTGGGGCAGTATTTACATTAAATGGGCTTACGATAGTCCTTCAAACGAAAAATAATTATAAATTCGCATACAACACAACTTCATTATGGATATTAAAGAAATAGAAAACCTAATTAGATTTGTCTCTTCACAAAAGAATGTTGGAGAAGTGGAAATTGAAAAAAAAGATTTTAAATTGGTTATTCGCAAACCAGCAACCAATGTAATTCAAGCACCTCAGTACATTCAAGCTACCGCAGCACCTGCTCCAGCAGCTTTGCCAGCTAGCGCAGCACCAGTTGCAGAAGTGAATGCTGCTCCAGCTGCAGAAGCCCCAGCCAGCAATTTAATTACCATTAAATCGCCAATGATTGGAACGTTCTACCGTTCATCTTCACCTGATAAACCATCGTTTGTGAATGTTGGCGACGAGGTGAAAGTTGGTCAAGCAGTTTGCATCATTGAAGCAATGAAATTGTTCAATGAAATTGAATCTGAAGTAAGTGGTAAAATTGTAAAGGTATTGGTAGATAATGCTAGTCCTGTAGAATACGACCAACCTTTATTTTTAGTAGAACCTAACTAATTTTTAACAACAGTTTGGTTTGATTCAATGGCTTTTTGCGTGCAAACGCAGCACCATTTGGTTCAAATTACAAATAAATACAATTCTATGTTTAAGAAAATATTAATCGCCAATAGGGGTGAAATCGCATTGCGTATCATCCGTACTTGTAAAGAGATGGGCATTAAAACTGTTGCGGTATATAGCACAGCAGATAAAGAAAGTTTGCATGTTCGTTTTGCTGATGAGGCAGTTTGTATAGGACCTGCACCGAGTGCTCAATCTTATTTAAAAATTTCAAGTATCATAGCTGCAGCTGAAATCACCAATGCAGATGCGATTCATCCAGGTTATGGTTTTTTAAGTGAAAACGCCAAATTTAGCCAAGTCTGCAAAGACCATGGCATCAAATTTATTGGTGCAACACCTGAACAAATCAACGGTATGGGCGATAAAAGCAATGCCAAAGACAGCATGATTAAAGCAGGTGTTCCTACCATTCCAGGTAGTGAAGGTTTGCTTAGTACATTTGAAGAGGGGATCAAATTGGCTCAAACAATTGGTTACCCAGTTATCATCAAAGCAACAGCTGGTGGTGGAGGTAGAGGAATGCGCATTATTTGGAAAGATGAAGAGTTTGAAAAAGCTTGGGATTCTGCAAAAACAGAAGCTGCCGCAGCTTTTGGAAACGATGGTATTTACATGGAGAAATACATTGAAGATCCAAGACATATAGAGATTCAGATTGCTGGCGACCAATATGGAAAGGTGTGTCATTTAAGTGAAAGGGATTGCAGCATTCAGAGAAGACATCAAAAGCTTATAGAAGAATCGCCATCTCCATTTATGACGCCTGAATTGCGCAAGAAGATGGGAGATGCGGCTAAGAAGGCTGCGCAATGCATCAACTACGAAGGAGTTGGTACAGTTGAATTTTTGGTAGACAAGCACCGTAATTTCTATTTCATGGAAATGAATACACGTATTCAAGTTGAGCATCCTGTTACTGAAGAAGTAATCAATTACGACTTAGTTAAAGAGCAAATTTTGATCGCAGCAGGCCAACCAATCTCAGGTAAAGATTATGAGCCAATGAAACACGCTATCGAGTGTCGTATCAATGCTGAGGATCCATACAATAACTTCAGACCGAGTCCAGGTAAAATTATTAATTTTCATATACCTGGTGGACACGGTATTCGTGTTGACACACATGCTTATGCGAATTACGTAATTCCTGCAAACTACGACAGTATGATTGCTAAACTAATTGTTAGCGCTCAAACACGTGAGGAGTGTATCGTAAAAATGGAAAGAGCTTTAGAAGAATTTGTGATTGAAGGTGTTCATACATCTATTCCTTTGCAAAGACAAATCATGGCTAATAAAGACTTCAGAGATGGCAACTTCACCACTGCCTTTATGAATACATTTGAATTCAAACCATAATAGCATGAAATATCTATTTCTTTTTAGTTTCTTGAGTTTTGCTTTTTATGTTAAGGCTGCTGAATCTGATACACTTAGAGGTGTATGGAAAGTATCCAAAAAAGGCGATATGTACAGCTATCATTTTGTGAATGACAGTGTGTTAAAAGTAGCACACCAAGCAGATACAATTTCCTATAAATACAAAATAGATACGGCTGTTGCCTGGCCTAAGAAAATTGACATTGCTCAAATTGACCGAATAACTGGTGAAAGTTTGTTTACCAACAAAGGCTTGTTTGAATTTATGGGACCTACAAAAGTAAGAATTCGCTTTGGTGAAGACGATAAGGATAGACCTCAAAGCTTTATGCCAAAGGGCAATCTTGAAACCTTTGTAATGGTAAAACAATAGCCAACAATAAAAATATTTAAAAGGGATGTAATGTATCCCTTTTTTTGTGCTCTATTTTTTAATCAATCCACAGCATCATTCGACAGAGATTGTTTATAAATGGAGTTCAATTAAAAAAGACTTTTAATTATTATTGCATAATTAATAACTTTAAAAAACATGTGTGGAATCGTATCTTACATTGGACCCAAAGAAGCTTACCCAATTATTGTTAAAGGTCTAAAGAGACTTGAATACAGAGGGTATGATAGTGCTGGTGTCGCATTAATTCACAACGATGAATTAAATATATATAAAACAAAGGGCAAGGTTGCTGATTTAGAGGCCTCAGTGGAAGGTAAAGATGTGTTGGGTCATATTGGTATGGGTCATACACGCTGGGCAACCCACGGAGAGCCAAATAATGCTAATGCGCATCCGCATTTATCCCAGTCCAAAAATTTAGCCGTTATCCACAATGGTATTATTGAGAATTATGCGACCATTAAAGAAGAATTGCAGCACCGCGGTCATATTTTTGAAAGTGATACCGATACCGAAGTCTTAATTCATTTGATTGAAGACATACAAATCAATGAAAATATTTCAATTGATGAATCGGTTCGTTTGGCGCTCAATCAAGTTATTGGCGCATACGCTATTGTTATTTTGGTTAAGAATGAACCTGCAAAACTGATAGCAGCCCGTAAAGGAAGTCCTTTGGTGGTTGGTATTGGCGATCAACCAGGAGAGTATTTTATGGCCAGTGATGCAACACCAATCGTTGAATACACGCGTGATGTGTTCTATTTAAATGATGGTGAAATTGCGATTATAAAAGATGGTCAATTAAGTGTTAAGACCATCGACAATGTTACCAAGACTCCTTTTATTCAAAAACTTGAAATCAATTTAGAACAAATTGAGAAAGGTGGATATCCCCACTTTATGTTGAAGGAGATATATGAGCAACCAAAGTCAATTCACGATAGTATTCGCGGCCGTATTGATTCAATTCAAGGAAAGTTTGCCATGCGCAGTATCCATGAATATGAAGACAAATTGCGCAATGTTAAACGTCTGATATTAATAGGTTGTGGAACCAGTTGGCATGCTGCTTTGGTGGGGGAATATTTATTTGAAGAGTTCGCCAGAATTCCTGTTGAAGTTGAGTACGCATCTGAGTTTCGATACCGCAATCCGATTATTTATCCGGATGATTTAGTAATTGCCATTTCTCAAAGTGGAGAAACCGCAGATACTTTGGCAGCAATGGAATTGGCTAAAGAAAAAGGGGCAACAGTATTTGGGGTTTGCAATGTGGTTGGATCTTCAATCCCACGCATGAGTCACGCAGGAGCCTACACGCACGCAGGTCCTGAAATTGGTGTTGCATCGACCAAGGCTTTTACGGCTCAAGTTTCTGTTTTAACCTTAATGGCATTGTCAGTTGCCCAAATTAGAGGTGCAATTTCTCAAGACCGTTTAAGAACTACTTTAAGTGAATTAGAAGCAATTCCACAATTGGTAGAGAGATGCTTGAAGACCAATGACGAGGTAATGAAAATCGCAGCCATTTACAAAGATGCTAGAAATTTCTTATACCTAGGCAGAGGCGTTAATTTCCCTGTAGCTTTAGAAGGAGCACTTAAATTAAAAGAAATCTCTTATATACACGCGGAAGGCTACCCTGCTGCAGAAATGAAGCACGGACCTATTGCTTTGATTGACGAAGAAATGCCCGTGGTGGTCATTGCACCAAAACGTGGCATGTACGAAAAGGTGATGAGCAATATTCAAGAAGTAAAAGCCCGTAAAGGTAAAATTATAGCCATCGTTACTGAAGGCGATACCCAAGTACGCGCAATGGCAGACCATGTTATTGAAATACCTGATACGGAAGAAGCACTTACACCATTGTTGTCTACCATTCCATTGCAATTGTTAAGTTACCATATAGCTGTATTGAGAGGCTGTAATGTAGACCAGCCTAGAAACTTGGCGAAGTCAGTAACTGTTGAATAAATCGTTCGGATAAAATCTGGTCCCCCTGTGTTTACAGGTGTTCCAAGCGATCTAAAATATTTAACCTTACCAATAAAATTGTTGCAGGAATGGGATTGATACACAGAAACAAATAAATAAAATAAACAATGTCAATTTAAATCAATTTTTAATATGAATATTTTTAATGATTGATATTAAAACACTAAAATCAATCTGAAAGGTGCAATAGGTATAAATTCAAATTTAATCTTTAATTTCGCTGATTAACAAATGAGAAAAATCACCTTAATTATTGCCGCATTGGCATTCTTGACCATATCGTCTTGTAAAAAAGAAGATGAAAAAACAACACCTGCCAAAACCAAAACAGAGCTTCTTACATCAAAACCTTGGAAATCGACAGCATTAACAATCAATCCTGGACTAAGTATTGATGGACCAAAAATTACTGATTTTTTTGCTCAAATGCCTTCTTGTTCAAAAGATGATACAGATAAATATAATGTAGGTGGAACAGGTGTTAATGATGAGGGTGCAACAAAATGTTACACTTCAAACCCTCAAAGCACTCCATTTACATGGGTTTTTCATCCCTCTGAAACAATACTTACAAGGGGTGGAGAATCTCAGAATATTATTCAATTAGATGAGACAACTTTAAAGGTTAGCACTGTTGTAGATGGCATAGCATTTTTAGATATTGGGGGAATTCCTGGTCTTGATTATACTATAACATATACATACAGTAACCAATAAATTTTGGATAATGCCGAAGAATTTACGGTGATGGAAGATAAATGCAGCGGGTTGATCCCATTGTATGAACGACCATATGGTTCCCAATTGAAGAGGTTGATTGATGATAATAAGTTAACCCACCTTGAAGTGCACGATATTACACGTCTTGGGAGATCAACCTTAAATGTATTGTCGGTTTGGAAGGAACTTACCGAAAAGGGAATCACCGTGGTGAGCAGGAACCCAGCGTTGAGGAACATGGATGAGAACGGCAAGCCTGACCCATTCAGTGAGTTGTTGTTGAACTTGCTTGCATCCCTATCGAGCTATGAAAAGACCCTCATTGCGGAACGCCAAAAGGAAGGCATAGAGATCCGCAAGGCTAAGAAGCTTTACAGGGGGCGTGTTATCGGCACCAATGACACACCATAGAAGTTCATCCAGAAGAAGCGAACGCAGACCATATTAGAATACCTCAACAGCGGTTACACCCATAGTGAGATCGTTAGCATCATGAAGTGCAGCCCCTCAACCATACAAAAGGTTAAGAAGGTGGACGTTATGTTGAAGGAGAAGGCTAGTACTATATAATGTCGATCCCGATATCGGTGATCTCTGAATCATAGGTTCGGGAGAACCTTTCATTGCTCTTCCTCTTCTTCATATGAATAGACCATGCATGGTTGGGCTTGAAGACCGAACCTCTAGGGGTCAGGTGTCCTTGCTCATTCATCCACTGGGCTATTTTGATATAGGAGTTGCCTTCCTTATGCATTGAATCAATGGTGTCGAACAGGAACTGTTGGTAGATACTATAAGGTGGATGCCACAGGGTGGCGGAATAGTACACCACGTTGAGGGTGATGTAAAAACGTTTGTTTTTGTATGTTTGCCCATCAAGTATGCCGTCCGAACTAGAATAGTTTACTACGGTGGAGTGAAAAATTCTTAATTTCTTTGATTTTAAGACCACTAAGATTAATTAAGTTTCTTGCTTAAACTTAACCTATTCCATTATGAAAGGATTAAGATTCTGGATTTGAGTAGAAACTTTTTGTTATACCTTTTTAGCCGTTTGATTGCAGGGCAATTGCAGCTAATAAGATATTAATTACAATGAAGAAGATGAAACAAGTCATGTTGATTCTTCTGTTCATTTTCTTCTCATAAGGGTCTGCATTTCCATCTGCAAAAATCACTGCTGGCAAAATAGCAAGCAGGGCCATCATAAGGACAATAATCACCAAACAAACTGTGTTGATTATTTCTGCAAATGTAAATATTTCTACTGCGGGAAGTTTTTGAGCTAGAATGTAATTCGCACCTGCTGTTGTGAAAAGCGCACCAACGGTGTACCTACTTGGATCCGAGGCAAAAGGCGCAATAAAAGTAACAAGAACAGCAATGTATAATACAATAAATAACTTTAAAATACTTGACAATCCACCACGGGAAATTCTCATAGCCATTCTGAGTTGAGAAAAATTAACTTTGTAACCAGATTTAAGTGATGGGTTACCCCTGGCCGATTTATAAGCGTGGGGTTTTTCAATCAATTTACAGTTGGTATTTCGCTCGTATCCATTTATGCTAACCCTTGAACTTATTTTTGAATCAACGGTATCTGGAACAAAAACTAGTCTTTTTCGGTCAAGCCATTTGTGTTCAATAGGTATAATTAAATCGTGTTGATCAACTGGATAAAGCGAAACATCAAAAAACTGTGTATTCCTTGCCTTTACCAAGTATTGAATATATTGAGAATTGCTGGCAGTGTCATAGGCAGTCTGCACAATTTCAGAAGATATGATATCACCATTTATTATGGAGAAAGGTAACTCGTTTGCATGCTCAGTGTCTTTTTTGCCCAAAAAATCAATTTTTTTAGGGTTCCAATTGAACCAAACGTAGAACTCATAATTCCAACGAGATTGTTTAATGTCTATTTCTTCAATTCTTTCAAGATAAATTCCCAACTTAACTTTTTCAATACTTGAATCGATTTCAGTATGTTCTGCAGACGTTTTGCCAGGATCAGGCGATTTGGCATCCATGGTTTGAAACATGTCTTGCTTAACTTTACTTGAAATTTTAAAAACATGGTTTGAGAGCCATATAACAGAGATGCAGCAGGCTATCAGTAGGCTTGTAAAGATGACATTAAGGATGAGGTGTGATTTTTCCTTATTTTTAAAATGAAGCCTATTTAATAATATCAATTTCAAAATTTTTTTTGCAGCGAAATTATTTTAACAAATTTACGCTATTATTAATTTTTGGTTAAGTTTATAATGCACTTATGAATTGGCTTTTTATTTTTTGTTTATTTGCTCCATGAAATCTTTGAGGATTATATTCATTCTTATCATTCTTTTTTTACAAGGTAATTTCAGGTTGTATTCTCAAAACTTGGGAACATGGAATGTGTTGCAATTAAGACATAAGTTTAAAAAAGATTGGACAATAAATGGGGAAACCCAATTGCGTTCTTTAAGCTTTTATAAGCAGTTCCATTATTACGAGTACAAAGCATCCTTGCAAAAACAAATCGCTAAGGACTGCGGGGTTTCTTTAGGTGCCGGTAAATACAATACATATAGCCCAGGTGGAAATTTTAACGCTCCACAAGTGGCGAATGAAATCCGAGTTACAGCCCAAGTGTTTTTGAGTCAACGCGTAAAAAAACTGGAAATTGAAAATAGGTATCGATTTGAAATACGCAAATTCCCTTCGGCATTTAAATTTAGAATTCGTTATCGACTTGGATTGGCCTATCCAATTCTGAAAGATGGTAAAATTAAATTAACATTGGCTAATGAATTTTTTAATAGCATTTCAGCTTATACCTTGTCAAGTCAGTCTATATTTGAAAAAAATAGACTGTCGTTTGGCATGCAGTTAAAACCCAACGAGAATCTTCAATTGTCTGTTGGTTACCTTAGACAATATGATACCCGTAATTTTGATGAAACTGGAAAACATTTTTTTCAGTTGATTACAAGTATCACTTTGTAAGTTGTAAATTGAAGCGCAATCTGTGTCTTTATTTGGGTAATTTAAATGTAAATTAATTATATTCGCATATATAAAGAATTGCACCTATTCTCATTGTTTTAATAGCATACCATTATGAGCATCCCTTCAAGACACCTTGCAAAAAATGATTTAGGGTTTGACAACCGCATTGAACGAAATCGAAACCGAAGCATCAATGCGGATGGCTCATTTAACATTAAACGCAAAAATAATTTTTGGACAGAGTTTCACGTCTACCAGTGGGTGATAACCTGTAAATGGAGTACGTATTGGTTTACCGTCCTTGCAATTTATGTTGGTGCAAATTTCTTGTTTGCAAGTTTGTACTATATCATTGGTCCTGAAAACATCGTAGGCATAGAAGGCGAGGGTGTTATGGCCTATTGGCAATGTTTCTTTTTTAGTTTACAATCATTTACCACAGTTGGGTATGGAGGCCTGCATCCCAAAGGTATGCTTTGTAATACTTTAGCGGGATATGAAGCCTTCTTAGGTCTTATGACCTTTGCTTTGGCTACTGGCTCCTTGTACGGTCGTTTTAGCCGCCCAGAAGCCAGGGTTAAATATTCGCCCAACGTATTAATTTCACCTTTTAAGGATGGAAAGGCCTTGATGTTTATGCTGTGCAACAACAAAAAAGGCACTTTAGTTGAAGCGACTGCCAAAGTTAATTTTTCATGGGTTGAAAATGATGAAAACGGAAACGATACAAGACGCTTTGTGATCTTAGATTTAGAGATAGACAAGATAAGTATGTTGGCTTTGTCGTGGACTTTGGTACACAACATTACAGAAAATAGTGTTTTGAATGATTTTACACCTGAAGATTATGTCGATAAAGACGTCGAAATTTACATTTTGATTTCGGCCTACGACGACACCTTTGGCCAAACAGTTCACAGCCGCAGCAGTTATGTTGGTTCTGAAATCGTTAACAATGCAAGATTTAAGCGCCCATTTTACACCGATTCAAATGGAAATACAGTAATGGACGTGCTTAGTTTGGGTGCTTACGATGTATTAACTTAAGATTCTTGGGCATTTAGATGCCTAGCCAGTTTTACCCCCATGCTAAAACAGCCTTGTAAGAGATAGCCACCAGTGGGTGCATTCCAATCCAGCATTTCTCCTATGCAATAATGATTGGGCATTTGTTTTAGTTGGAAGTTCTCATCTACCGCATCCAAAGAAATGCCGCCTGTCGTAGAAATGGCCTCATCAATTGGCGCTGCAGCTAGAATTTTAAAAGGCAATTGTTTTATTGTCTTTGAAAGTGAAGCATAATCGGAATACACCTCTTTACTCAAATGGTTTTTTATCATTTGAATGGCTGTATTGCTCAAGTTTAAATCAGTTTTTAATTTGTTGGAGATGCTTTTTTCTTTTGATTTTTCAAGTTTACTTAACAAGGCTTCTTCCGAAAACATGGGTTTAAAATCAATAAATATTGTGGCTTCACCACTAGTTGCCAATTCCGTTTGTATCTCTGAGCTGAGTGGGTAAATGGCATTTCCCTCTAGTCCAAAAGTTGTAATACTTAATTCGCCGGTGAAGGTTTTGCTGCTGCATCGAAGTGTAATGTTTTTAAGCGCTTTCCCTGCGTGATGCATAATGAATTCGCTTGGCCAAGCAATTTTAAATGCACAGTTTGAAGCTTTAAAGTCAATGTTTTGAATGTTTTTTGATTTGAAATGCTCTAACCAAGTGCCATCTGAACCAGTTACTTTCCAACTTGAACCTCCAAGTGAAAACACTACAATATCCGATTTTAAACTATCAGAACCGTTTAGTTGTAATAAATTGTCTTTATTCCATCCAGTCCAATGCATACCTAAATGTATTTCAATGCCTTTGTTTTTAAGTGTTTTTAATATGGCCTGTAGGACTTCAATTGGTTTAATTGATTTAATTGGAAATACCCGTCCGCTGCTGCCAACGTAGGTTTCAATTCCAGTTTCCTTGAGCCAAGCCCTGAAATCATCGTTGCTAAATTGATGCAACGCATCGTCTAAAAAGCCTTGAGGCTCATATTGTTTGATAATGTCTTGTATGCTGCTGCCATGGGTAAGGTTAAATCCGCCATCACCAGCAACTAAGAATTTTCTTGCAAGCGCTTTGTTCTTTTCATAAATATGCACTTCATATTTACTTACATCGATATATGATGCCAAAGCCAAAGCGGCTGCACCACCGCCCAATATGCAGATCTGCTTTTTCAATAATAAATGCTGTAATTTAACTCACTTATTATTTCTTACAATGATGAAAGTTTATTGTCTGCATTTTGCAAATATTTAAACCAGGAATTCACCAATTGTCGTTTGAATTGTCTTTCCATTGCACTGTCGCGCTTAATTAGGTTAGCCTCAGCTCTTAAATCAATGCGTTCGTATTTTATGTGGATCACTTTCAATCGAAAAGAGTCTTTTTCTACATTTGGATTTGAATTAAATTCATTGTTAAAATAGGATTCTAAAGATTCTATAGAATCCATTATATGGGCCTTTGCAACAAATTCAACGCTAACCTTTAAGCTTTCCGCTTTGGTGTAGTTAATGATGTCTAGAATCAATACATTGGTATTGGGAATATAAATCAAATCATCTTCTTCATTGACAATTTGGAGATTAAGCAGACTGATGTGGGTGATTTTTCCTTTATGGGCTCCAATTTGTATGTGGTCACCAATAGAAATTTGGTTGTTGAACATGAGAATCATGCCATTGATGGCATTGGAAAAATAGTCCTTCGCAACAATGGCTATTGCCGCACCCAAGATTGAAATGGAGGTAAAAAATTCTCTAAGATTTACCCTCAAAATAGCCATCGCCAAAACAATCATCAAAATGATTAAGATGACATAATAAATGGTGTTGATGCCTATGGTGAAATTGTCTTTACCTTTAATATGGTTACGTCGTCTGTATATAAATAAGGCTGTGGTTTTTAAACTATACAGCGCCACAATCAAGACGATTAAAGCATAGGTTTTCGGATGTGCGAGCCAAAACATGTTGCAAATTTATTGCTAAATTGTGGTTTTTAAAGCTACTATTTTTAGCACGCCTTAATGCAATAGGGTAAAGGTACCTCTATAGGTTTTGCGCTTGCCGAAAACATCGACCAAATCTATCCAATACGTATAGACATCTTGGGGACAGGTTTCGTTTTTATAGTTACCGTCCCATGCCATTTTTGGGTCATTGCTTTCAAACAACAATTCACCCCAACGGTTATATATATAAATGTGGTATTCTTTAGCGCTGAGGCGACCATTCGGATTAAAGAAGTCGTTTAACTGGTCATTGTTTGGACTAAAGGCATTTGGAATAAACAACAACATTGGTCCTGAAGCAAAAATTGATTTACTTATTTGATTGCTGCAGCCATTTATATCAATTACCAATAAACTCGATTTAACAGAAACAGTATCTTCAATTGATAATGCTGTATCGTGGATGGCTTTTCCAAAAGCAGCAAAATTCCAAAAGGATTTTAGTGGATTTGGTGTGCTTTGGTTATTGAATTTAAGCAAGCTATTGTTTTGATCCCCTTCTTCTAGGCTGTAATTAAATTGTGCATTTGGAAGAGGGTAAACTTCTGAAGCGCTCGGGTAAGTTTTGCTGGCAATGCATCCTTTGTCGCTTTTTACATTTAATACAATTGTGTAAGTTCCACTGTTGGAGTAAATATGTTGAGCGCTGCTGTCTTTTCCAAACGTATTGTCGCCGAAGTCCCAATTGTAATCTGTTATTTGACCATTTGCTAAGCTCGAAAGGCTATTAAATGAAGTGCTTTGGCCCAAACAAATAGGTTTTATGTTTTCAATATTGATGCTAGGATTCGGATTAATCTCAATGTTTTGAGAGGTATAATCAGTGCACAAGCTGTCTGACTCTATATTCAATTGGACCGTGTATTTCCCAAAAGTAGAGTAGGTTTTACCAGATGGATTTAAAGCGGATGATGTGCTAAGGTCTCCAAAACTCCAAGTGTTTGTTTTTATGCTTCCACTTGCAACTGTGCTGTTGTTTGTGAAATTGAATTGATGCCCATCAAAACACTGTGTCGCTTGGTTGATGGTGAAATTGGCTTTCGGAATTGGGTTAACCACAATATATTTATTGTTTAATCCAGGACAGCCGTATTTGGTGTTTAGTATAAGCTGTATCGATGTTTTGCCAAGAGGGAATGCATTGCTGCTGTATGTGCTTTGGTTTAAATAGGATTGACTAAGAATGCGCCACTCTGTATTGACAATGCTGTCGTTGGTTTTGATAGGACGGTAATTGAAGTTAAAATTTTGACTGTTCTCACACTGAGAAGGATCGTTAATGCTGAAGTCAACGACCGGGCCATTTCTTACATCTACCCATTTCAGCAAGCTATCGGTGCAACCAAAGATATCAGTAACATTCAGTTTTATTGAGAATTTCTGTGCTTGGGAAAATGATTTATTCTTAGGGAAGTCTGCATGTTCACTGCTTTTGTCGCTGTATTGCCAAAACTGGTCAACCAAATTGCCCGTGTCAGCTGTTGACGTAGAACTTAATTTAAAGACATTTCCAAGCAAACATTGAATGCTGTCGTTGATGTTGAAATCGGCTTTGGGTGGATTGTATACAACGAGGTTTTTACTAATAACATCCGTGCAATTTTGAGGAGAGGATATTCTGAGTTTTATTGTGTAATATCCTTTGCTATTGTATTTATGTTTGGGGGATAACAGACTAGAACTTTTGAAATCGCCAAAATCCCATTGCGCCTTAATCGGTTTGTAATTCGAAATGCTCAAGTTTGGAAATGCAATTGAATCTCTTGAACAAATGGGGCTATTTAAAATGAAGTCTGCCTTTGGGTGGGGGTAAATGTGCACGAATTTACGAAGCGTATCTGTACATTTATTCGTGTTGGTGTAAATAAGGTCTATGTAAAATTTACCTGTATCTGTATAGATTCTAGGAGCTGTGGGATTTCTATTGCTCAAAATAAAACCCTCACTGAAATACCATTTGAATCGTGGATTTTGAATGGTGTCTTTAAGTGTTTTGTTGAGCAGGGTGATGCTGTTTTTGTATTGGCAGGAGTCGTTGATTGTTAAGTCAAACAATGGTTTGGGGGCAGGTAGAATATCGAACACATCAATGGTGTCGCTTTTACAGCCATAGGTAGTCCATACGCTGAGCCAAACTGGTTTGAAGTCGGCGACTTTGAATTTGAAATACACCACAGAATCGAGTGTGCTTAGTGTGTCTTCTGTAAAGTCCCATCGGCAGCGTACAATCGAATCATTAGACGTTGACAAATTTGTGAATTTTATCATGCCATTGCTATTCGAACACATGGAATAGGTATCCGCTTTAAATAAGGCTTTGGGGTTTTCATGCAAAATCACCTTGAATGAATCAGCGTAATGGCAACCATTTCTATCTGTAACTTTTAATGTATGAAGTCCATCATAATTGATGTATTTTTTAAAAGAAATGGCCCCGTCGCTCCATGTGTATTGAGCATCTTCATCAAAAACCAAAGGCGTTTTTTCGAAGGCAATTCTGTCACAGCACTGGGTGTCTCCGTTAAAAAGTGGGGCGTAGCTTGCATCGTAAATCGTAATGTATCTTATTACCGTGTCTTTTAAACCAGTACTTTTTCTTTCCGAAAACAATCGAATGGTATATATTCCTGTTTTTTGAAATTTATGTTTCTGTTCCATGCCATAAAATTTCGTGGTGTCATCACCAAAATTCCAGTGAAAATTTGTGAAACTGTCATTTTTAGCCGCTTGAAATTCTATGCTGTCGTATACACATAGTATAGTCTTTATTCTAAAGTAATTTCCTTCAAAGGGAGGGAGTTCACATAGGTTTAATGGCGCTATGGTAGGGTCGATTTTTGTAAGTGTGGTGCGGTTGCTGTCTTTTAAGTTCATCCAAATGGAACCGCCATTGCTTCTCCCTGCAGCCCAGAGGCTTCCATCTAGTTTTACTAAATAACTGAATGTTTCCCCTGCCATGATATCTGAAGCATCTGTTGTGATTTGAACAGGGTTAAATGATTGATTTAAATTATTTCCTATTCCCAAAGCACCTAGGTAATTCGGCCCCCATCCATAGGCAACATGGTTTGCATCCAATGCCATAATATTAGACCCATCATCGCAACCTGAAATGGCGACAATGTCATTGAGTGCGCTTATTAAAACTGGCGTGTCTTGTTTGGTGGAGCCTGTGCCGATTGCCGAACTTGAGCCCCAAGTAAATACCTTTCCGAAAGAATCAAGGGCTATAAAGTTCCACGCAGTACCCTTTATGTCTACGATTTTTTTAAGCCTAGTAATTTTTACAGGAATTTTCTCCATCGTGCTTGGACTTGCGCCGGTTCCTAAACAACCTGAGCTGTTTGTTCCAGTTACCCATACATCGCCATTGGTTAGCAAAATTGCCATATTGCTTCTGCTTAATGCAACCCTTACCGCAGTGTTGATATTCAAGGCTTTCCTAGGGGTAGTTATTGTTCCACTGTTTACTGAATCGTTGCCAAACATCCCAGAATTGTTTCGTCCAACTGACCAAACTGTTCCATCATATTTCACAAATGAAATTACCTGAGAACTGGCATCTAAAAATTTCACACTATCTAAAATCTTTCTCGGGAAATTGCTTATAGGAGAACCCCAAATCCAACCTGTACTGTCATATTTAATAGCACCCATATTGTAACCCGTTGAATAATACTTTACATTGGTCATGCCCAAGGCCTTAACCGGAAAGTTTGTGTGAACCTTTGTGCCGTCGCCTAACTCACCTTTGTGGTTAGCACCCCAACCATACAATTGATTGGAATCACCACATACCGTGTAGGCTGAATAAGAGCCTACGGTGTAATTGTAAGGTTTGTACCATTTACGTCCGCCAAATCCATCGCCAACCATGCTGTTCTGCGCTTGAATTCCTTGCATGCTAATAAATACGAGCATAACAATACACGCAAAACTCATTTGACGATATTTTATACAGGCTCTTAGCAAAGTGACTTTTTCATAAATTTGGTTTTGACAAACAAAATTAACTAATTTTTAACTGGTTTGTAAAAAAAGTAATTTTATATCCTTTGGATATAAGACACTTAAAAAGTGAAAACGTGGCCTATAAAAAAAGCCTAGGTTTTAGCTAGGCTTTTAAATTTTTCTTATTTGATGCTTATCTGCTTGCTACAGCTGCGCTGCTAACCAAGTCGGTTAAACTCAACTCCAAGCCTTTTGCACTGATGCCAGTGGTCTTAGGGTTGAATTGGTGCACACGTATTAAGGCTTGTCTGATAATGTCAGAAACATCTTTCAAAATGGCCAAGTCGTTAACCTCAGAACCTTGTTTCATTAAGTAGGCAAAAACTCTTGCCATTCCGCAGTTTGCAATGAAGTCAGGAATTACCGCCGTGTTATTGTCCATGTATTCTGAAATTGGTCCCATGAATATTTCTTTGTCAGCAAACGGTACATTTGCACCACAGCTAATCACTTCAACACCTGCAGCCACCATGCGTTCTGCTTGGTTTTGTGTAATTAATCTTGATGCTGCGCCAGGTATGAATATTTCCATAGGCAAATCCCATATTTTGGCATTCACTTCTTCGGCACTTAACATATCAGGGTGGTTCAAGGTATTGCCCTTTCTGTTTAAGAAGAGGTCTCTTATTTCTTCAAAAGTGAATCCTTTTTCATTGATCAAACCACCATCGCGGTCTATAATACCATTGATTAATACGCCGTGTTTGGCTAAATAGAAAGCTGCCGCTGCTGCAACATTTCCCCAACCTTGAATAACGGCAAATTTACCATTCATATTACCGCCCCATAATTCATAATAATGTCTTACTGCCTCGGCAACACCCCAACCAGTAACCATGTCGGCAATGGTGTAGGCTTTTGCTACATCTGGGGTAAAACGCTCGTCAACTATTGGCAATAAAACGCCAGTTTGTAAACGGCTAATGCTTTTCAGTTTTTCTTCAGAACTGTAATTCAAATGTCCATTAACAATTCCTTCTTGTGGGTGTAATAAACCATTGGCAGCAGTCATTGGAATAACCTCGTGAATTTCATCCACGTTCAAGTCACCGCCTGTACCATAATAGTTTTTCAAAATTGGATATACCGCTTTGTACCAACGCTCAAGTACACCTTTTTTACGCGGGTCAGCAGGGTCAAAATTAATTCCTGATTTTGCACCACCGATTGGAGGTCCACAAACAGAAAATTTAACTTCCATGGTTTTAGCCAAGCTTTCAACTTCGCGTTTGTCTAATCCTTTACGCATTCTTGTTCCTCCACCTGCAGCACCATTCCTAAGAGAATTGATTACCACCCAACCTTCAGCTTCTGTCTCGCTGTCTTTCCATTCAAAGACAATCTCAGGTTGCTTATTTTCGAATTTTTCTAATAATTTACGCATCGTTTTATTGCTGCGCAAATATACACATTACTTGCTTTTATCGGCTAAGAATTTTATCGAGAAAAGGAGGACTTTGGTGATGCCAATCAGTTGATTAGAGTTAATTAAAGGAAATTATTTCCCTCTGCCTTGCACCATAATTAAAATGGTATAGGCCATGATTTTAAAATCGAGGGCCAAACTGTTGTTTTCAATATATAAGATATCGTAGTACAAGCGTTCTATCATCTGATCTAGGTTTTCGGCATAACCATATTTTACTTGTCCCCAGCTGGTAATACCTGGTCTAACCTTTTGCAAACGTCTGTAGTAAGGCGCTTTTTCGATGATTTTTTCAATAAAAAAGGCGCGTTCTGGTCGAGGACCTACCACACTCATTTCACCTTTTAGGACATTCCAAAATTGAGGGAATTCATCCAAGCGGGTTTTGCGCAGTATTTTTCCAATCTTGGTGATTCTTGGGTCGTCTTCCTTAGACAATTGAGGGCCGGCAGATTCGGCATCTGTGCGCATGCTTCTAAATTTAATGATGCTAAACGGTTTGCCTTTTAGGCCAATACGCTCTTGTTGGTAGAATATTGGGCCCTTGCTACTCAATTTAATCATTAGAGCAATTATGAGCATAAAAGGAAAGCTCAATACCAAAACCAAAATAGAAAACAAAATATCAAATACACGTTTGGCATTCTTTTGCCATTCAGGCATGACTTCAAAGTCAACCTCTATTAATACGGCTCCAAGAATATTATTCATTTTCACCATGCGGGTAAAAATGGAATACATGTCTGGGATGATTTTGATAAACACATTTTCATTTTCAACCATGTTAAACACTGCATTTAATTTGTTGTGCTCGGTGGTTTCTAAAGCAATTACCAATTCTTCAATTTGCATGCTGTGGATCAATGAAGGCAGGTCTTTGTAATTGCCTAATAGGGGCAGGTTCTTTTGCATTTGTGAGGTGTCTTCGCCGTTCACAGTTACAAAACCAAGGAATTTAAAACCATTGGTGGTTTTAGCGTTTTGGAGATCCGCGTACAATTTCAGAGCCTTCTCGTTAGATCCAACCAAAATGGTGTTGAATCCATAAATGCGTTTTTGGATTCTATGGTTTGTGCGGCTTGATAAAATAAAGCGGCCCAGGTAAGTAATCAAACATTGAAGTGTCAGGAGTAAAAAAAACGTTTGATAATATGCTTTGTAATTGCTAACGTTATCGTCTAGCAGCAATGCAAAGAAGATTATGAGTGAGCCAAAAAACGAGGTGTATATCGTTTGTTTTAATTCCCTCAAACGCGAGCGCCTAAAAATATTTCTATAATAGCCAGTGAAATAATATAGGACCAACCAAAAGGTAGGGATGGCAATAATGCCTAAAATTAATTTTATATCTCTACTTAGAGGGATTTGATAATCGCTGTGGGCGGTATCAATATAGTTTTTCCTAAACCAAAACAATAAAAACCAAACAACTGCAGCACTGAGGTAATCAGAAATGAGGTACTTTATGGTTTGTTTTGCCTTGTTCAAAGTGTAAGTTAATTAACGTATACGAGTTTCAAATTGTCTAGATAAACCTTGTAGTCGGTATTGTCGTTGTCTTCTTTGTAAAATCCGAAGAACAAACGGATAGGAGTGCCTGCGGTAAGGTCGCCAATTTGAGGTTTCAAATTAACGTAAATCTTTTTCCATTTTCCTGCGGTTGAATTTATGACCATCACGGGTGCTTGGTCGTAATCAGGACCATAGTATGAGTAAACGCCAACTTGAACATTGATATTGCTTTTGATGTCAATTTCCACATAAACATCGGTGCCTAAAAACGGAATATCATTAAACGTCGATAGTGTGCTGCGCTCAAAAACCACAAAGCTATCATTTGTGACTTGAATAAAGCCACAGTAGTTTGAACCCGTAAAAGGTTGGTCGACACCTGGCGTTGATGTTGAGATTGTATTAAATGAATCGTTGGTATTGTTGGATCCTGATTTTACAATTGAAATCGCTTGGTCTTCAAAGTCTTCCATCCATCTAAAAGTGGTGTTGCTTCTATAGGAAATGCTTGGTTTTAAGCTGTCAATTTTACCCGCTTCAAGATTAACCGTTTGGGTAAACGATTCATAGGGTTTAAAATATTTTTGACTATTGGAAGACGCATTTTCTTTAATGTTTGGAAAAACAATTACCTCAGCATTGCCACTTGCTATAACAGGAAAAGTTGCAGGCAATTCAAAGGTGCCTATTTCTTTTCCGTTGACGTAGACTTTAGCACTTATAATATCTGCGGTGTTTAGACCTTGGGTTAGAGCATTGCTGCTAAAGGTAAATTTGCTGATGTGCAAATAAGAGGGGATTGCTTCTTGCTCTTGGTCGCAAGACAGAAAGAAACTCGAAAAAACAAATAAAATTAAAAACGACTTAAACAAATGATTCATGTTGACTATAAGTGAAATGTTGCATCACACTTACCACATTCATTGCTTCATCTATAGAAACAAGAGGGGATACGCGGTTGCTTATACAATCAACAAAGTTCAACAAATCTTTTTGAATTACATCGAAATACATAATCTTTTTTTCAGATGTATGCATTTTTTGAGCAATTGAAGTGTGGGATGCTTCTGGCGAATCGAAGGGTAGTTGATGTTCTAAATTGACATCAAGTCTGGTTTCCTCCACCTTAAATGCAGCGATATCTGCATGTATAATTTTCCCTTTTTGGTAGAGCGTTAGAGCGTGTTTGGCTTCTTGGCTTACCGTATTTAATACAATTTCGGAGGTGCTGCTGTTGTCGAAGGTAATGTGTACTTTAACTTCGTCAGGACTTTGGTTAAAAATGTATTGTCGGTTTATTTTCACTTTGTGCACGGGCGAATTCACACAACGCAATACCATGTCTATGGTTTCGTACATTAAGTCCTTGCTGTGTCCATCTGTAAAATGGGTGTTAAAAGGAATTTGAATTTTATATTGGATAAAGGTTGGTTTGCTTACCGATTGTCTAGCGGTGGTGTATACGCATCCCAAACCAGGGATATTTGCAATGTAAAATAAAGTATCTGCTTCTGTTTTGAATTTATTTAGCAAAGACAATTCGGTATAGCTGAGGTCAGGGAACTTATCAAACAAAATATGTTTGCAGTTTTTAATACATTCAGCCAAAATATCGAAAGTGTTTTGGTGCTCGTTGCCACAAAATATGATTGCATCTGCGCGTTTTATAAAATCAGTGAATGGTGAAATACCATAGAAAGATTCGAAATTATTCGCATCTGTGCTATCGAACGATCCGATAAGCTCGAACGATTCGTTTTTCTGCAAATAGGTTAAATATTGACCTACTGCTTCTGGTTTTCCTGCTATGCCGACTTTAATTTTAAACAAATGTGTTCAAATAAATTTGCTACAAAAATGCAATAGTTGCTTATTTGCGGCACTATTTTGTTATTAACCGTGTACTAAAGAACATACATTAACTATTTTGAATACCTACCAAGACACTTATAAACACAAGGGTTTGCGCCTTCAGTTGGTCGAACTGCTTAAACAGAAGGGCATCGTCGACCAAAGGGTTTTAGATGCAATTTCGGCACTACCAAGGCATTTTTTCTTGCCCCACGAGTTCGAATCACATGCCTATGAGGACAAAGCTTTCCCTATTGGAGAGGACCAAACGATCTCTCAACCATACACAGTTGCCTACCAATCTCAACTGCTTCAGTTAAAGCAAAACGATAAAGTTCTTGAAATAGGAACTGGAAGTGGATACCAAGGCTCTGTATTAGCGCTTTGCGGCACCCAAGTATTCAGTATTGAAAGACATGCAAAATTGTCAGAGCAGGCTACGGCTACCATTCGAAAAGTAAATACATATGGGATAAATATTCAAATACAAATGTTTGTTGGAGATGGTACCAAGGGGCTTTTAGAACATGGTCCATACGATAAAATTATTGTTACTGCAGGAGCGCCTTCTGTGCCGAAAGCATTGGTAAAGCAATTGACTATCGGTGGCTTATTGGTAATTCCCGTTGGTGGTGAAAAAGACATGCAACGCATGGTGCGTATCACCAAAATAGATGCAACAAACATCAAAACAGAAGTTTTTGAACAATTTAGTTTTGTTCCATTACTTGGCGAGAATGGTTGGAAATAGATGCTGAAGAAATATAAAATAAAAGGATTGGCATTGCCTTTCAAAAAGGCAAATAGTACAGTGATGGGTTTAGGTGTTTCATGTTTCTTATATTATTTAACCTTTCATGCGTATGTAATAGATTTCAGTGTTTTTTTTATTGGTTTAGTTGCAACAATTATTTTTTACGCAACATTGTCAATTTTATTTGCTTATGAAGCCATTGAAATAAATTTCGAAAAGAAATCGTGGATCAACTACACAAATTTATTAGGGCTCAAAGCGGTTATTAAGCGCAATTCAGCAGAAGATTTACAATATATTTTGTTGTCGGAAATAGAATACCGCGACAATGTAACCCCTCTCAATGCGAATGATGTCTATTATATCGTTTACATCGTTTTTGATGGAGATTGTAAGCAGGCTATCATTGAAACTTCTAGCAGGACCGACGCAGAGGTAAGAGCCAAAGAAGTGGCGAGATTATGGACAATCGACTTTAAAGTTGCTGCCCATATGGATTGAATTAATCGCGAATAAACTGCCAGAATTGACGGAAGTTTTCAAATGCGCCTTCGTGTTGCTTTGTTTCTTTGTGGGTGATAACCAGCGTTAATGGAATTCCTCCTTCCCATTTGGGATGAACTTGATCAATTAAAGTTGACATGTCGTATGTTCCAATGATGTAGTGGGTGCCAGGTAACCCGTTTTTTGCGATAAACTTTTGAACTTTATTCTCACTGCTTAAAGGGTCAAATGAAACAAATATGAATTTGAAATTTTCGTGTTTTAAACTGGTGTCTGCTTGAACAAAATAAGGGAGTTCGCGCACACAAGGACCACACCAAGTGGCCCAAAAGTTTATAACCAACGTTTGGCCACTATCGGCTTTACTATGAGCTAAAGCTGCTACTTCACTGCCATTAATTACACTCATTTTTTGTGCAGACGCATTTTTAGACACAAAAAAAAGAAGAGCAAATAGGAGGGTATTAAAGATGGTTTTTATACGCATTCTATTGTTAAGGGCAAAAATAGTGCCTTTATTTTTAACGCATAAAAAAAGCCCTAAGCGAGGCTTAGGGCTTTTAAATATTTATATAGAATTAAGCGTTGGTGGTTCCCAATACACTGTTCATGCTTCTAACTGCGTCAGCAGATTTGTTGAAGGCAGCTTGTTCGCTTTCTGTTAATTTGTAGTCTACGATTTCTTCCCAACCGTTTTTGCCAATAACCACAGGTACACCTAAGCAAATATCGTTTTGACCATATTCACCTTCTAAGTATACGCAGCAAGGCATTACTTTTTTCTCGTCTCTTACAATGGCTTCAACCAAGGCCGCACCTGCAGCTCCTGGCGCATACCATGCACTCGTTCCCAATAAGCCGGTTAAAGTTGCTCCACCAATCATGGTGTCAGCCGCTACTTTAGCCAAAGCTTCTTCATTTAATTTATAACTAACTGGCATGCCGTTGATGGTAGCAAGTCTAGTCAAAGGAATCATGGTGGTGTCACCGTGTCCGCCAATAACCACACCGTGGATATCGTTGGTAGATGCACCTGTTGCTAATGATAAATAACATTTGAAACGAGCACTATCAAGTATGCCACCCATACCAATGATACGGTTTTTCGGAATACCGCTTGATTTCAAAGCCAAATAAGTCATAGTATCCATAGGGTTACTAATAACGATGATGATGGCATTTGGAGAATGTTTTAAAATATTTTCTGTTACACCTTTAACAATACCAGCATTGGTGCCGATAAGTTCTTCACGTGTCATACCTGGTTTACGGGGAATACCACTGGTTATAACCACAACATCGCTGTTTGCGGTTTTGGTATAATCGTTGGTGCTACCAGTAATTCTGGTGTCAAATCCAAGTAAAGAAGATGTTTGGAATAAATCTAATGATTTACCTTCACTAATACCTTCTTTAATGTCTAATAATACCAATTCTGAACAAAGTTCTTTGCGGGCAATATTGTCTGCACATGTTGCGCCAACTGCTCCTGCTCCTACGACTGTTACTTTCATATGATTGTGATGCTTAAGGGTTAAAAATTATTCGGCAAAGGTATGACAGAATTTTCAAAGTTTAATACTTTAAACTACTATATTCCAATAAATGAGCAATGTCAATTTTAATTGGAGGTTTTGAATGCTTGGTAATCCTATAAAATAATTTAAATGAAAACTTTTAAAACTGCCTTTGCAATAAAAATAATTGCAATATATCTTTTATTTACCGTGTTTTTTCCAATACCGTTTTCCATAGCTGCAGAAAATTTCTTCACCCGCTTTAATCACACGTTTTGAGACCAAACAAATGTTTTCTTCTTCATCAATACTGATAATTGAATTGTTTTTAAAAAGACTGTTAGAAAATGCTTGGGCATCATTTGCGTATTTGGCAAATCCATTGGTTTTTCTTGCGTCTAAAATGCTGCCGTTGGGCAGATTCATGAAGTACTGATCTTGTTTTAAGGCAATACGTTTTTCGATTTGCGCCTCATTTAACACCTTGCCTTTGTAAAGTGCGATAATTTCGCCTTTGTATATTTTTATAGCAGTAAATAAGCCATTTCCAGCATTTTCAATTTGAGAAATGTCGGTATACAAATAGTCGGATTCAGGAATCTCAATGGGGATCATTCTGTGCTTTTTTTCCTTCTAAGTGTTTTAATCGTTCCGATTTAGAGAAAAAAGTCCAAGCTATGAATCGACTTGTTTTGTTGCCTTGGCCCATTTCAATGGTCTTTTGTTCAGCTACACCTAATTCACTAAAGAATCTTTGTAGAATATGGATATGGGCTGATTTGGATACCAAGCTGCTGAACCAAAGAATATTTCTTTTGAACTTAGTACTTTCTTTGGCCATGTCTTGGATGAATTTAAGTTCTCCACCTTCATAAATCAATTCGTTGTTTTGGCCACCGAAATTTAAGGCATCTTCGCTGATATTTTCAGCTTTTAGATTTTTTAATTTTCTTAAGGTCCCTGCACTGGCTTCTTCTTGGGAAGAATGGAACGGAGGGTTGCAGACACTTGCCTCAAAGAAGTCGTCTTTGTGGACTATATTTTTGAAAAATACATTGTTATTGTCCTGCAATACAATTTCAATCCCGTTAGAAAGTTCAGGGTTTTTTGCACAAATTTCTTTCGCATTTTCTAGGGCTATGGCATCGATATCGCTGGCCCTAAATTGCCACTTGTATTGGTTGTGGCCAATGATTGGGTAAATTAAATTGGCACCTGTACCAATATCCAAACACTTAAAGTTAGGATGGATTAAAGTGTCTTTTTCTGGAAGTTCGTTAAGTATATCGGCCAAAAAGTGAATGTAGTCAGCACGGCCAGGAATAGGAGGACATAAATAACCATTAGGGATATCCCAGTAGTTAATGTTGTAGTCTTTAAAGAGAATGGCTTTATTTAGTGTTTTAACTGCATCAGGGTTGAAAAAATTTATAGAACTATCGCCGAAATCTGTTTTAACGATGTAAGTCGAAAGTTCTGGCAAAGCCTTGCAAAGCGTGTCCAAATCGTATCGACCTTGGTGCGAGTTTCGAGGATGCAAACCAGGTACTTTTGGTTTTGTTGTGACAACTTTTTTAGGGATTTTGTGGTATTTTTTCAAGGCCTACAAATTTAGGGGAAATGAAGACCTGATTTCAGCAAGTAAATTTTTAATTACTAGCTCTTTTGTATTTGCTTTGGTACACTTAGGATTCCTATTACAATACAATAAATTTAAAACACAATAAAGTATTGAATAAGAAGAATTAAAGCAATATAATGAATGAAATATGACAATAAATCGTCAATTTTGCAGATAATGAACAAAAGTAAAATTATAAACGACCCAGTCTATGGTTTTTTGAGTATTCCAAGTAAATTGGTTTACGACCTCATAGAGCACCCTTTTGTTCAGAGACTTAGACGTATACGCCAATTGGGAATGACTGAAATTGTATACCCTGGTGCCACACATTCTCGTTTCCACCACGCCTTAGGAGCCTTGCATTTAATGATGAATGCGGTGTTTACTTTACGTCAAAAAAATGTGAAAATTTCGGATGCAGAAGCTGAAGCTTTGTACTGTGCGATTTTGCTGCATGATATTGGCCATGGACCATACAGCCATTCCCTTGAACATACCTTAATTCATTCGGTTCCGCATGAAAGTATTTCAATGATGATGATGCAGGAATTGAACAAACAATTTAAAGGGAAATTAGATCTATGCATTCAGATTTTCAGCAACCGTTATAAGAAAGCTTTTTTACACCAGTTAATTTCTGGTCAGTTGGATATGGACCGTCTAGATTACTTAGGTCGCGACAGTTTTTACACAGGAGTTAGCGAAGGTATCATTGGTTCAGAGCGCATCATCCACATGTTGGATGTTGTAGACGATGAGTTGGTGGTAGAAGAGAAGGGGATTTACAGCATTGAAAAATTCATTATTGCAAGACGCTTAATGTATTGGCAAGTGTATTTGCATAAGACAGTTGTTGCCGCTGATGTTTTGCTCACCAATACGATGCGCAGAGCTGCCGAGGTTTCCAAAGAAGGTTTGCAGTTGTATGCCTCACCAGCCCTCGATTTCTTTTTGAAAAACCACATCGATGTTAAGCAATTTATGGAAGAGCCTAATGTCTTGCAACAGTTTATACAATTGGACGATTCGGATGTGATTTCTGCGATTAAAAATTGGCAGTTTTCAGATGATAAAGTCTTGTCTTTATTGGCTAAAAATTTAGTCAATAGAAACTTGCCTAAAATCCAACTTTCGTCAAAGGTCATTCCAATGAAAGAAGTGGCCGAAATGCAAGAACAAATGGTAAAGAAATTTAAGCTAAAACCTGAGCAAGGAATCTATTTTGCTTCCATGAACACCTTGGCAAACGATGCGTATAAAGTGGAAAAGAGTACTGGTATTCGTATACTGAAAAAGTCGGGAGAGGTCTTGGATGTTACGGATGCAAGCGATAATTACAACTTAAGAGCTTTGAATCAGACTGTTAAAAAATATTATTTATGCTATTACCGCTAAGCCTTATCTTCGCAGGATAGATTTATGCAGATAAATGCCGCTCAAATAGCAGAACTTATACAAGGTAGCATTGAAGGTGATGCTTCTGCAATTGTGTTTGCTGCTGGAAAAATTGAAACAGCCTCCGAAGGTGAAGTTAGTTTTTTAGCCAATCCCAAATACCTCAACTTCATTTATGAAACAAAAGCTTCAATTGTAATTGTTTCAAATGATTTGATTTTAGAAAAACCTGTACAATGCACCATCGTCAGACATCCAATGCCATACTACGGTTTTTGTTTGGTCTTGAATGCTTGGTTCAATCCCCACCAACAAAGAGAAGGGATACATCCAACAGCCATTATAGCAGATTCAGCAAGTATTGGTAAAAATGTGTTCATCGGACCCTATGTGGTAATAGAGGATGATGCTGTAGTTGGAGAAAATGCCCAATTATATCCTCATGTTTTTGTAGGTAAAAAAGCCAAAATTGGGAATAATACTTTGTTTTATTCTGGGGTTAAATTGTACTCCGATTGCCATGTCGGGAATAATTGCATCATCCATGCAGGCACTGTTATTGGTTCAGATGGATTTGGTTTTGCACCAACTCCTGATGGTACCTATGCTAAGATTCCTCAAATTGGAAATGTAATCATAGAAGACAATGTTGAAACCGGTTCTAATTGTTGTTTAGATAGAGCCACCATGGGCTCTACAATAATTAGAAAGGGCGTAAAACTAGACAATATGGTGCAAATCGCACACAATGCCGAGATTGGTGAAAATACCGTAATCGCAGGACTAAGTGGCGTAGCTGGAAGCACCAAAGTAGGTAAGGGTTGTGTAATCGGCGCCCAAGTTGGAATCGTTGGACACATTACGATTGCCGATGGCACCCAAATAGGTGGTCAAAGTGGAATTCCTAAAACCATTAAAGAGCCGAATCAACAATTTATTGGAAGTCCCGCAATGCCAATAAAAGAGGCATTCAAAAGCCAAGTAATTTTGCGCAATTTGCCTCAACTTGAAAATAGAATTAAAGAACTTGAAAAACGCATAAAAGAATTAACATCAAAATGAAACAAACGACACTAAAGAATTCAATAACCGTTTCTGGCGTTGGTCTGCACACCGGAGCTGTTGTAAATTTGACTTTCTCTCCAGCACCTGCCAACCATTGGTACAAATTCCAAAGAACCGATTTAGATGGTCAGCCAATTATTGAGGCTGATTGTGAATTGGTTGTAGATACTTCTAGAGGAACTACTTTAGAAAAAAACGGCGCACGCGTAAGCACCGTCGAGCATGCTTTGGCGGCTTTGGTTGGTTTGGAAATCGACAATGTGTTGTTAGAAATTGATGGTCCTGAAATGCCAATTATGGATGGAAGTTCTAAACCATTTGTGGATGCTTTGCTGTCTGTTGGAATCGTTGAACAAGAAGCAGAACGCGAGTATTTTCATATTCCAGTAAATGTGCATTACAACGACAATCAAAACCATATTGAAATGGTGGCTATGCCATTAGACGATTACCGTGCAACGGTAATGGTTGATTACAACAGTCCAGTTCTAGGAAGCCAACACGCTACCATCACCAATTTAAACGAGTTCGAAAAAGAAATTTCTAGCTGCAGAACTTTCTGCTTCTTGCATGAATTGGAAATGATGTTGAACAACAATTTAATTAAGGGTGGCGATTTGAATAATGCCATCGTAATAGTTGACCGTGTGGTTGAAGATGAGGAAATGGAAAGATTGGCCAAAGTATTTAACAAGCCAAAAGTTGAAGTAAGAAAAGAAGGTATCCTAAATAATTTGGAGTTGAGATTCCAAAACGAGCCAGCCCGTCACAAATTACTTGATTTGTTAGGTGATTTAGCCCTTATTGGTATGCCAATCAAAGCGCAAATTATGGCTGCCCGCCCTGGTCACGCTTCTAACGTTGCCTTTGCTAGAAAAATTAAAGCTTTAATAAAAAAGACTAGAAAGAAAGCCAATAGCGATGCACCGGTTTACAACCCGAACGTTAAAGCGCTATACGAATACAAAGAGATTTCTAAATTCTTACCACACAAGCATCCTTTCTTATTGGTAGATAAAATTTTAGAAAAGACTCCAACCTATGTGATTGCAATAAAAAACATCACAGGCGACCAATACTTCTTTGATGGCCACTTCCCTGGAGATCCAATTTTCCCTGGTGTATTGCAACTAGAAGCCATGGCTCAAGCCGGTGGCGTGCTTATTTTAAGTGAAGTTGAAGATCCTGAAAACTACACAACTCTGTTCTTGAAAATTGATAAAGCAAGATTTAAAGACAAAGTTGTTCCAGGAGATACCTTGGTTATGAAGCTTGAAATGCTTGAACCAGTAAGAAGAGGAATCTGTTTAATGCGCGGCAGATGTTTCGTTGGCGAGAAATTGGTAAGCGAAGCAGAAATGATGGCTCAAATTGTTAAAATAAAATAAATTTCTTTTGGGGGCTAAGGCCTCCAAAATTGTATATAGAGTAATTACTGAAAAATGATTCAACCCCTAGCTTATGTTCATCCGCAATCGAAGGTTGCAGAAAATGTGGTAATCGATCCTTTCGTTACCATTCATAAAAATGTAGAAATTGGTGAAGGTACCTGGATAGGTTCAGGTGTTACCATTTTTGAAGGTGCCCGCATTGGAAAAAATGTAAAAATATTCCCAGGTGCTATCATCTCTGCAATCCCACAAGATTTAAAATTTGATGGGGAAGATTCACTTACCGTTATTGGCGATAATACCACCATCCGCGAATGTGCAACCATTAACCGTGGTACCAAAGACAGAGGCCAAACAGAAATTGGCAAAAATTGCTTAATCATGGCCTATAGCCACGTGGCACACGATTGTGTGATTGGTGACCATGTTATTTTAGCAAACAGCACGCAAGTTGCGGGTCACGTTGTAATCGGCGAATCTGCCATACTAGGTGGCGCTACCTTGGTACATCAATTCGTTCACATCGGTCGCCACGCCATGATCAGTGGTGGTAGCCTTGTGCGTAAAGATGTTCCTCCATACACCAAAGCAGCGCGTGAACCGCTAAGTTATGAGGGTGTCAATTCAATCGGTCTAAGACGCCGTGCCTTTACCCCTGATAAAATCGCGGAAATTCAAGAAATTTACAGAACGCTTTATGTTCGTGGTCTAAACAACAACAAGGCCATTTCTCACATCGAAGCCAATATGCCCGCCACGCCTGAAAGGGACGAAATCTTGCAGTTTATTAAGGCTTCCGACCGTGGCATCATGAAAGGCTACATCTCAAAATAAAATCATTTACAACTCGGATTGCTTCGGTTTTCTGGAAAAAAAATGCTCATGTACAGGAGTACACTGCGCTTTTTTTTCTGCGTAAACCTCGCACTCCAAGCTGTAAATGATTTTATGCGTTTTTTAAGGGGCATTTCGGGTGCTCGCCTGTTCAGGCTCGCAAAGGTTCTCTTTTTCCGCAATGATTCTTAATGCTCGCAAGGCGCGCAAACGAGATGCCGTTCAAGATGATGCTCGACAAGTCTCGCAATACCGAAAGCGATTAGGATTCGTGATGCTCGCCTGTTCAGGCTCGCAAAGGATATGTTCATGGGGTGTTTTCCACCCCATGATTCGTCAACGGAATTTTCTTTTGGAGAAAGTCTTGCTATCGAGATTTCGATTGGAACATGCTCGACAAGTCTCGCAATACCGAAAGCAATAAGGATTCGTGATGCTCGCCTGTTCAGGCTCGCCATAAAATTAAAATGTATTATCCGTTTTTGGCACTAAAGGCATCGCTCCAAGCCTGGGCATCTTTGTTCCACTCAGATACTTTTACTTGGGCTTCTTCGCTTATGTAATTGGTCTTTGCAGCTTCTTCAGCTAAAGTGTTGAAATCACACAAAGACACATATGGACATTGGGCATCTAAGAATTTTTGATCGGTAGTTGCAAATCCGTAATTGAAAATCGAAACCAAACCTACCACTTCAAATCCGTTTTCTCTCAGGTCTTCAACTGCTTTCAAACTACTTTTTCCAGTACTAATCAAATCTTCTACCACCACGACCTTACATCCTGTTTCTAAATGTCCTTCAATAGCATTTTTCAAACCATGTTTTTTTGCTTCTGAACGGACGTATGCAAATGGAATGTTTAATTCATCTGCAATTAAAGCACCTTGTGGAATACCTGCCGTTGCAACACCAACTATGCCTTGAACAGAAGGATATTGGTTTTTTATAACTTCACTTAAACAGTTTGTGATGTACTTTCTGATTTTTGGATAAGAAAGCGTTACTCGGTTGTCGCAGTAAACAGGTGAGCGCATGCCGCTGGTCCATGTAAAAGGATTTTCAACATTCAATTTAACGGCTTCGCTTTCAAGCAAAGATTGTGCTATTTTTGCACTGATTTCTTTTGATACCATGTCGCAGCAAAGCTATAAAATATTCATCAACGCACACACCATTGTTTTTACAAATAATAATCAATTTGTAAACAAGAAAGATTGCGCTGTTTTCGATGCGTCTGATTTAAATTCAGTGGTTCAACAGCTAACCTCTGGGGTTTTTGAAGGCCCTGCATGTTTGCTCTTTAAGACTGAGAAGCCGAATGACCTTTACAGCGTGTTTAAGAAGCAGTTTAAACTCATTAAAGCAGCTGGGGGAGTGGTGTTTAATGAACATGGGCAATTGTTGCTCATAAAACGTTTAGGTAAATGGGATTTGCCTAAAGGTAAGCTAGAAGAGGGGGAGGATCTGCGTCTTGCTGCCCTTCGCGAAGTGCATGAAGAATGTGGTCTCAATTTTTTGGGAATTCTTGGAAAAGTATCCAATACCTACCATGTGTATTTGCTAAAAGGTAGATGGATACTTAAGAAAACTGCCTGGTATAGAATGGTGGCTTGGGGCGATCAGTCCGTTGTGCCACAAATCGAAGAAGACATTACAGAAGTGGTTTGGGTGGATAAAGCTTTTATTAAAGCAAAAGACTTTGACACCTACGATTCTCTAAAAGATATCTTCGGGAATTTAGAGTTTCCAAAGAAAATCAAACACTAAACCTGCGGGTAATTGGTGATGATTTTCGCCTCGAAATATGATTCATCTACCCACCCACTTAAAGAACCATTTTGTTTGTTCCTTTTAAGTTTTACTTGCCTAACAGCTTCACGAATAATTAGAAAATAAATTCCGCCAGGGATAAATAAAGCTATTCCAATTGCCGCAGCAGTGGGAATTTTATACTTCATTCCATTCGATCCTTGGGCGAATACTTTGTGTATGTCCTTCAAGTTGTATACCGGACCTATTGGATCTAGAAAGTAATTGACAAAACAAAATTGGCTGTCGTTTAAGATTTTAATTTTGCCTGATTTGGAATTGTTGTTTTTGTCTTGAAAACTAAATTTCTTAAAATTATCTATTTGTATGTCTTTGCTTTTTTTGAAATCAATTTTTAAATAGGATTTATCTTGAGCCTGAATTTGTGTAAATCCTAGACTTATTATTAAACAAAATAATGCAATGTTTTTATTCATGGAATTTTTTTTCGCCAGCTTTAACGTTGACTTTTAGTCTATTTTGCTCTGGAACCAAAGGGCAACTATAACTGTGGTTGTAATGGCAGTATGGGTTGTATGCTTTGTTGAAATCTAAGGTTAAAAAATCTTTTTCTCCCTTGTATTCAATGTCTAAATAACGGCCACCTCCATAAGTTTCTATATTGCCACTAGCATCTTTAAATGGGATAAACAATTGACGCACGTCTTTGTCTTTTTCAGAATAGGCAATTAAAGTACATAGGGAATCTCCCACATTAAATTCTAACAAACAAAAGACATAATAGAGTGGTGAACGTTCAGTATTGGTTTTGAATTCTACAGGTAGGGGTGGAAGTTCTTTGATTCGGGCTTTAATTCTAAAATTAGTATCTACAACGAAATAGTTTAATCCCTTGTAATTAAAGGTGTCTTTCGGTTCTATAATGCCTTGTGTTAGCATGTGGATATTGCCTTCGTGCCGACTTTTTTCAATTTCCTTTTTATAAGCCTCATACGCTTTGTCTTGTTTGTTTTGACAAGCACTGAAAGCCATGGTTAAAATTAAAACAATAAAGGAATAATATACAATCCGCTTAGCCATAATAGAATTACACCAACAATATTAAGGAAAAATAATGCAAAAGCAAGGTCAATTAATTGTGTTTTTCTTACCCTTAGAATGATTGAATTAGCTTCTCTTGGCTAATTTCTTCTTCTGAACAGCTGTCATGGTATTTATTTTTTTGTAAACAGCAGCTTTGTTTTTTGGAACTTTTATTTTCAGTTTTTGACCCTTGAAAATATTGTCTTTTTTCATGCCATTCCATTTCCGGATATCGCTTACACGACAATCAAATAAATCGGCTATCAATAACAAGCCATCACCTTTCTTCACCACATAGGTAATGGTTACTGTTTTGCTTTCACTTGCAACTTTTGGTTTTGGAGAATCTTCTCCATTGTCTACCTCCTCATTGTTTTCCGCATTGATGGAATCTCTTGGAAGCATTGGCTTTATGACCATGGCATTGTTGTCCATGATTAATGAATCACTTAAGGTGGTATCGATATTGATAACAGGAGGAGGAAAGAGGATGCTCAATTTGCTATGGTATTCCAACACCTTGTCTTTGGGAAGTTTTAAACCTTTATTGTTGTATGAAACAGGCACTATATCTAAACGAAGTTCTGAATTGCTTAAGCGCAATACGTCTTCAGATAAATTTAAATTATATGCAATGGCATTGAGTCCAATCTCACGTTCAACATGAACCGTATCGGTGTCTGGTAATTTGTAGCGAACGGGAATGATTTTGTGCTCCGTGTAAAAATTCCAAATATACCAAAATGCAATATAATTGACGGCCGCATTTTGATGCTCTAATGAAAGTTGATTGTGTATTTTTGCGTAATCTAAACTGTTGTTGGCTTTGTGTATAGCCATGTTCATGTTGATTGGACCGGTCCTAAACGCTACCAAGGTTTTTAACCAATCTTGGTAAATTAAATTCAAGTCTTTAAAATAATTGGCAGCAACTGCGCAGCTTTTTGCTGGATTTCTGCGCTCGTCAACATAACTGCTGGTGCTTAAATTGTATTTCTTGGCAATGGCATAATTTAATGCCCACATGCCGCTTCCACCGTCTTGGTCAATATACAAGGGGTCAGAATTGCTGTAAGCTGCGATCGTTAAAAACAATTGTTTCGGCAACCCAGCTGTTTCAAAATTAGAATTGTAAAGTTGGTTGTAATACTGAGTTTTGCCAATTAATATGGCTGTGCTGTTGTTAAGGTTTCGTATGTAATTGGCAATTTGTCGCTTTACCTGCTCATTGTAAAAAATCGGAACCTGTGAATTGGTCTTCAATAATTTTACGAAATACGGATCTTTTAAATAGCTCGAATCGTGTGATTCAGCTTGTGTTAAGCCTATGCTTAAAATATATGTCAGTACAAGTAGTATACGCTTCATTTTTGTGTTAACGGAATGGTGGTTCCGAAATTGTTACGAAATTACAAATTTTGGTAGGCAGGCCGCACAAAAAGTTATCCTTTAATTGTTGATAGCCACTAATCGCTTTGTCCATCCATTTTCTTCATAAATGCTAGACAAGTTTTCGTAGATTTGCATCATGCAAAACGACAGTAGATTGGATGCTTTTAAAAGGCTTTTGGATATCATGGATGAGTTGAGGGCCAAGTGTCCTTGGGATAAGGAGCAAACCACAGAGTCAATTCGCCATCTGACCATTGAAGAGACCTACGAGTTAAGTGATGCCATTTTAAAAGGCGACCATGAAGAGGTAAAAAAGGAGTTGGGTGATATTCTTTTGCATATTGTTTTTTATGCTAAAATTGGTTCTGAAACCGGGCTTTATGATATTGAATCGGTCATCAATCAATTGTGTGAAAAATTGATCCGCCGTCACCCACACATTTACGGAGATGTTCAAGCTGAAAATTCAGATGTAGTTAAGCAAAATTGGGAACAGATAAAACTCAAGGAAAAGGGGAATGCTAAAAAGTCAGTCTTAAGCGGTGTTCCCAATTCCATGCCGTCTTTGGTTAAAGCTTTGCGCATGCAAGACAAGGCTGCACAAGTAGGATTCGATTGGGAAAACAAAAATCAAGTTTGGGAAAAAGTAGAGGAGGAGTTAAACGAATTTAAAACGGCTACTAATGCAAAAGACCGAGAGGAAGAGTTTGGCGATTTGTTGTTCTCTTTAATTAATTATGCCCGTTTTGAAAATATAAACCCTGACGATGCTTTGGAAAAAACCAATCAGAAATTCAAAAAACGTTTTGAATATATTGAAGCCAAAGCGGAAGCTAAAAACCTAGACTTGAAGTCGCTGGGTCTGCGTCAAATGGACGAATGGTGGGTTGAAGCAAAAGCGCTTAAATAAAAAAAGACTTGCGCATTCACACAAGTCTTTCTTCAAAAATGTTTTGTTGATTATGCCCCTAAACGCAATGCCAATGCATTGTGGTAAAGGTTTTTGATGTCAGCAGTAGATCCGAAATCTTCTGAATCGATGACCATGCTGTTTCCTTTTACAGAACCAATATGCAAGCAATCTACTCCCATGTCAGCAAAGTGTTTTTCAATGCTTTCTTTGTTTGAAGGACTAACACTGATAACTGCTCTGCCTTGTGCTTCGCCGAACAACCATGCATCTTTTCTGATGTGGGCATCGGTGCAAACATCAAATCCAGTTTTTCCTTGCATCGCTGATTCAGCCAAGGTAACAAATAAGCCACCTTCACTCACATCGTGTGCAGAACGGACTTTGCCACTGCAAATTGCAGCGTACAAAGCATCTTGCATTTGTTTCTCTTCATCCAAATTAAAATAAGGCGCTGGAGAGAAATTTACTTTGTGGTATTTTGCTAAATATTGACTGCTGCTGATGTCGTTTTGTGATTTTCCAATTAAGAAGATGAAATCACCTTCAGCTTGGAATGCAGAACCCATATGGTGTTCTGGTTTTTCTATAATTCCCACCATACCAATGGTTGGGGTAGGGAATACAGCAACACCTTCAGTGCTTTGGTTGTAAAAACTTACGTTACCACCAGTAACTGGGGTTCCGAATTTTAAACAAGCTTTTCCCATACCATCAATACTGTGTTTGAATTGGTAGTATACTTCTGTGTCGTAAGGGTTGCCAAAGTTTAAACAATTGGTTACTGCACCTGGTACACCTCCTGTACAAACAATGTTTCTAGCGGCTTCAGCCACTGCAATGGCACATCCTGTTTCAGGATCTGCGTATACATAACGGCTGTTGCAATCTACCGTTAATGCCAATGATTTGTTGCTGCCTCTTACTTTAACAACTGCAGCATCACTAGCTTTGTTGGTGCTTTGGTTAACAGTGCCAACCATGCTGTCGTATTGGGTAAATACCCAATTCTTTGATGCAATATTTGGTTCACACAATAAAAACTCAGCCACTGCTTTTAAATCGCTAGGCTCTTCAATTGCATCAAATTTATAGGCTTTTATTTTTTCGAAATACGTAGGTACGGTCCACTCGCGTTTGTAGATCGGAGCGCCTCCGCCAAGTACCAAACTTTCTGCAGGAATATCAGCTTCCAATTCGCCATTCATGTAATATTGAACGCGGTCGCCTTCTGTTACTTCACCAATTTGAGCATAGGTTAATTCCCATTTTTTGAAAATGGATTCGGCTTCTTTTTCAGTGCCTTTTTTCAAAATTACCAACATGCGTTCTTGACTTTCAGAAAGAAGGATTTCCCAACCTTTCATGTTTTCTTGACGCATTGGAACTTTGTCCAAATGCACTTTCATGCCGGTTTTGCTTTTGGCAGCCATTTCACTGGTGCTGCAAGTAATACCTGCTGCTCCCATGTCTTGCATACCAATGATAGAACCGGTATCGATTAATTCCATACTTGCTTCAAGAATTAGTTTTTCCCAAAAAGGG
>JBIKPR010000040.1:0-24375 GCA_044357345.1 Bacteroidia bacterium | reverse complement strand
GATTCTTAGGCGAGCTTGTAAGCCGCTCTAGTGGAGAACGCAACCAATATTCGGTATCAGAAACCATCAAATTGTAAGCATGGGAAAGCGTGTGGTAATAGTTGGACCAGCCTACCCTTTACGCGGCGGCTTGAGTACCTATAACGAAAGATTGTGCAAGGCCTATAACGACAAAGGCGACAAAGCATCTATACTAAGTTTTAGTTTACAATACCCATCCTTTTTATTTCCCGGAAAAACACAATACAGCACCGAAGCGGCCCCTGAAAATATTGACATCGATACCGCCATCAATTCAATCAACCCCCTGAATTGGTTGCGCGTAGGGAAAAAATACCGCAAACTTGCTCCAGATGTTATGGTATTTAGATATTGGATGCCATTTATGGCACCTTGCTTGGGCACCATCGCAAGAGAAATAAAGAAAAACGGGAAGACCAAAATTGTCGCAATAACCGACAATATATACCCGCATGAAAAACACTTTTACGACCAAGCTTGTACCGATTATTTCGTCAACTCAATTGACGAATTTGTCACCATGAGCCAATCTGTTTTGGCCGACCTTAAAAAACTGGTTCCCAACAAACCTTCCACCTATGTGGCACATCCGATGTATGACAATTTTGGTGCACTTATTCCAAAAACTGAGGCCATACAAAGTATAGGACTAAATCCAGCATACAGGTACCTTTTGTTCTTCGGATTTATACGTCAATACAAGGGCTTAGATTTATTGCTAAAAGCCTTTGCTAAAAGCGGATTAAAAGACCATAAAACCAAATTGATTGTGGCTGGCGAATACTACGAAGATTCAGCCCCATACAAAGAACTCATAATAACCTTAGGTCTCGAAGACTCTGTAATAGAGCGCAACGATTTTATTCCAAATGGCGAAGTAGCCAATTATTTCTCCGCTGCTGATATGGTGGTGCAAACCTACCATTCTGCTACCCAAAGCGGGGTTACACAAATAGCCTATCATTTTAACAAGCCCATGTTGGTTACCAATGTTGGCGGCTTGGCCGAAACTGTTCCCCACAATGAAGTTGGCTATGTTTGCGAGAAAGACGAACAAACCATCGCCGACGCCTTAAATGACTTTTATACTAACAACAGAGAAGTTGAGTTTTCCAAAAATGCAGAAGAATTTAAGAAGCAGTTTAGTTGGGATAAGATTATGGAGGCTATTGGGGGGAAAACAACAGCAACAGGGCTGAGTTGAGTCGAGGTTACGACTAGCCTTACAATCTTGAGGACGCAAATTGCGACCACAAGATTTAGAAATTAGTTATTTGTTAAGCGTTATTCATCGAAATCCCAAACACATTTCGACTGCCTCGCCCTTGTTTTACCATTGCAATAGCGCTTGCTTGCAAGCACTATTTCTGCACATTCCTATAAATAAAATACGCTACCGCTGCGAAGATGAAATTGGGTATCCACACTGCAAGCAATGGGTATATTAAACCACTGGTGCCATAAGTGGTGAAGTACTGTATGATAAACAAATATATAAAACTTAAGAGTATACCAATACCTAGGTTTAGTCCAACACCTCCCCTACTTTTTTTACTCGACACACAAACACCAATTACCGTTAAGATGAAAGTTGAAAATGGCGACGCATAACGTCGATATTTATCGGTGATATAATAGTCCAATTGGTCGTTGCCCTTCAGTTTTTCTTTCTTAATAAAATCGTTGAGTTCAAACAAATCAAAAGACTGCACATCGTCGCTTCTTCTGAAAAAATCTTCTGATTCAAATGGAATCAAGGTGTCCATAAATTTTCCTTTGGTGATTTTTTGAGATCCATCAGGCAGATAATCTTTGATTAAATAATCTTCTATTCTCCATTTTTTTGTTTTAGAATTCCAACCTATCCGACGGGCAAATAGCTTGCTCTTTAATTTCTTGTTTTTATATTCTTCCAATGAAACACCTCCACCCATGCTGTCAGCATTTCCAAAATTCTCCATATAAAAATACACTTCAGGTGTTATTTGCACGTGTACATTATTGGTGTAATCTTCACTAGTATTTCTGATGTATTTATTTTCGAATGTCAATCTAATTTTATCTGAATGCGGAATTATAAAAGCATTCAACATAAATGACATAATTGATAAAATCAATGCCGTAAAAATATAAGGTCTTAAGAAACGGTTGTAACTGACTCCTGCCGACAAAGTCGCAACAATCTCACTTCTGGAAGCCAATTTTGAGGTAAAGAAAATAACCGAAATAAATATAAAAACGGGGCTGAATAAATTCAGGAAAAACGGAACATAATTGAGGTAATATTTAAACAGAATTTCAGAAACTGGGGCTTCTTTTTTCAAGAAATCATCCAGTTTTTCAGAGACATCAAAAACAATAATAATGATGATGAACAAACTAAGGGTCACCACAAACGTAGAAAGAAATTTCTTGATAATGTACCAGTCGAATTTCTTTATTATGCCCATCTTACAGTCTTGTCTTCAATTTTTGTACCATAACTGATTTCCACGTCGAGAAAGTATTGGCTTGAATGTGTTTTCTCGCCTCGCCAACCAACCATAAATAAAAACTTAAATTCTGCAAACTTGCCAATTGTGGTCCCAACATTTCACCGGCCATAAACAAATGCCTAAGGTATGCTTTCGAATGCTGAGGCAAATGGGTGGCATCTACCGCAGAAAAATCTTTCTCCCACTTCTTATTCTTAATATTGATAAATCCTTCAGCAGTAAACAACATGCCATTGCGGCCATTGCGGGTAGGCATTACGCAGTCGAACATATCAACTCCCAAGGCTATGCATTCTAAAATATTATCAGGTGTGCCAACGCCCATTAAATAACGGGGTTTATCAGCTGGCAATATATTACAAACCAAATCGGTTAGCTCGTACATGATTTCATGCGGCTCACCCACGCTTAATCCTCCAATGGCATTACCGAACGCATTCTTGCTGGCTATGTATTCCGCGCTTTGTTTGCGCAAATCAGCAAATGTACTGCCCTGTAAGATCGGAAACAAGGCTTGTTCATACCCATACAAAGGCTCAGTGCTATCGAATCGTTGTATGCAACGGTCTAACCACCTATGGGTTAAATGCATGCTTTTCTCAGCGTACTGATAGGTGCTAGGATAAGGAGGACATTCGTCAAAACCCATAATGATATCAGCGCCAATTTTGCGCTGAATGTCCATTACATTTTCGGGGGTAAACATGTGTCTGCTCCCATCGATATGCGATTGAAACTTGGCACCCTCTTCTGTCAATTTTCTGCGCTCAGCCAATGAATACACTTGGTATCCACCGCTATCGGTTAAAATAGGTCTGTCCCAATTGATAAACTTATGCAAACCACCAGCAGCTTCTAAAACTTCAGTACCAGGACGCAAATACAAATGGTAGGTATTACCCAAAATAATTTGGGCGTTGATGTTGTTTTTTAATTGATCAAAATTGATGGCCTTAACGCTACCAATGGTTCCAACCGGCATAAATATGGGGGTTTGAATTTGACCATGGTCGGTGTTCAGCACACCAGTGCGGGCTTTACTGCCAGTATCGGTATGTTGTAATTCGAATTTCAATTGTGGAAATGGAAAGATATTTGAAACAAACGCGCTTGAATTTTACTAAATGAACTGGCGTAAATGTATGCGTCAGGACTTAGCATATTGGTCATGCTGTTGCTCATTTTTATTTCAGTAGATATAATAGACCACAAACCATAGTGGTCATATCCAAAACCGAATTCATAATACGTTGAATTGGCTTTGAATGCCACCATTGGCAGATTGGGTGCGCGTATGGTGTTTTCGTTGCTCTGAAAATCGTGCGTGTAGCGAAATCCGCCAATCACATAGAAACGGTGATTTTTGTGGCGAACAGAATGGTGTTTTAACAACAAACATTGGTTGAGGGAAACCGTTTCTGTTTTGGCCGTTTGGGTTCTATCGCTAAACACAAAGGTGTAGTTGCGTTGAGAAAATTCTATTTGAGGTAAGTACCGCAAGGTAAAAAAACGACCAATTCGGTAATCGGCAATTCCACCGAAGTTAAGACCAGCAAATCCTTTGGCATTAATTTGTTGCACCGAATCGCGGCTGTAGAAATTATCAGAAACAACAAACTTTGATTTGGAAAAATTGGGGGCAAAGGAAATTCCGAAGTGCCAAAGACGTTGGTCGTCATTTGGACGGTGCTCTTGAGCCTTCGATTGGAAAGCGCAAACAATAAAGAAAAAACTAAATATTATTTTACCCCAGTGTAAATGCTGCATATACCAAATGTAAGGGCCTGTGAGGTGGTGTTTTTAAATCCAATTTTATTGAGGTGTTCTAAAAAAGCAGGACCATCCGGAAAATGCTTCACCGATTCCGGCAAATACGAATAGGCAGAATTGCTTTTTGAAATATAACGTCCCCAGAATGGTAAAATTGTATTGAAGTATAAATTGTAAACTTGCTTTACCGGAAACACTTTTGGTTTGCTAAATTCCAAAACCACCAATTGAGCTCCAGGCTTTAAGACTCTGTATATTTCTTGAAGGCCTTGGTCGAGGTGTTCGAAGTTTCTAACACCGAAACCAACCGTGCAAGCATCAAAATGGTTGTCATCGAACAACAAACGCTCGCTGTCACCTTTTATCAATTCAATTTTATCTGATTTTCCAGCCTTGCTAATTTTAACACGGCCCATGCTCAACATGCCTTCACTTAAATCGACCCCAATAATTTTATCGGGATTCAAAGTAAGACCTTCCATAGCCAAATCGGCTGTGCCTGTAGCCACATCTAAAATTAATTTAGGATGCACGTCTTTTAATTTGGCGATGGCCTTTCTCCTCCAGCCTTTATCGATGCCTAGAGAAAGGAAGTGGTTCAGAAAATCATAGCGTTTAGAAATGCTGTCAAACATCTCTTCAACTTGTTGTTTCTTACTTTTTTCTGATGATTGTATGGGCTTAATGACTGTCAATGGTAAATATAACTTAATTTTGCAAAAAAAATCGGCTACAAAGATAAGCCATTAATCCATTTAATATTCAAAAAATGAAAGCTGAATTCAAAGGCTCATACCCTTCAAACGACTTATTGCCAGTTGGCGATTTCCCTGAGTTTGCCTTTATTGGGCGAAGCAATGTTGGAAAAAGTTCACTCATCAACATGTTGTGCGAGCATAAAGACTTGGCCAAAACGTCTTCAAAACCGGGAAAGACCCAACACATTGCCCGTTTTTTAATTGACGGAAAATGGTATTTAATCGACTTACCCGGTTATGGCTATGCCAAAGTATCTAAGTCATCGAGAGAAATATTCGGACAAATGATTCAAGCATATTTATTGGACCGCGAAATTATGTTTTGCGTATTCGTATTAATAGACAGCCGCTTGGAACCACAAAAAATCGATTTGGAGTTTATGGAATGGTTAGGGCTTAGTGGTATACCTTTTTGCATTGTTTTTACCAAGACCGACAAATTAAAACCCCGCGATTTAGAACCAAACATTGAGGCCTATAAAACCAAGTTGTATGAAAACTGGGAAGAATTGCCTCCTATTTTTATCAGTTCAGCAGAGGACAAACGAGGTAGAGATGAGATTTTAAGCTTTATTGAGAAGGTTAGAAAAGATTCTGAATAAATTATTTAAAAAATTAAATATCTGATTTTAAGTCCATTAATACAATTTATTTCGATTAATTCAATTATTTTCGCCACCAAGGTGCAACCTAATATAAAAGTGCACGACTAATCTTATAAAAAATATCCAGTTATGAAAAACTTAAGAAAAATTTACACCGGACTAGCCCTGTCAGCAATCATGATTTTTGCTGGAACAGGTTGCAAAAAAGAAGCAGCTACTGTAGTTGACAATTCAGCTCAATACACTTCTGAGGCATTAATTAACGATGCAGACGTTAACTACAACAATGTTGTATTTACTGAAGGTACAGAAACCACTGAGTACAGCGCAGAAAACGAAGGTTTGCCAGAAGTATACACTTTGGTAGAAACCGACATGGATGATGCTGGTTTTAAAAGAGGCATTGAAAAAAGATTCTTCACTTGCCTTAAAAAATTAAACCTAACAGATTCACAAGCCATGCGTTTGAGAAAAGCATTGCGCGCATTCGAAGAATGTAAAGCTGCTGACATCAAAGCCCACCGTGAAGCGTATGCTAAATTGGTAAACCGTGTTGAAGGTCAAAGAAAAGAATACCTTGCACAATTGGCTAACAAAAAAATAACAAAGGCTGAATTTGAAGCAAAAATGAAAGCTTTAAGACAAGAATTTGAAAGCAGTTTGAAATACATTAAAGCAAGTTTTGCTAAACGCTTAAACGCTTGCTACGACAAGTATGTAAGAGCAATGAAAGAAATTTTAACTGATCGTCAGTGGAAAGCTTTTGTTGACTGCTACAGATAAGTCATAAACACACAAAAACATCAAAACCCTTCAAGCAATTGAAGGGTTTTTTTATGCCCTTTAAAGATTTTGTTTTATGGTATCAAAAACAGAATGTAAATTCGAAAACTTTATGAAATACGTATTTATTCTCGCACTTGCATGTCTTGCATCTGCATCTACATTTAGCAAAAAACCGAAAAACAAAAAAGGCGCAGTAGTCGAAACACTTGCTTTAAAAACACCTTTGGACAGTTTTTCTTACGCCTTTGGTTCTTACTCTGGTTCCATGTTAAACGGATTTAAAATTGACAGTGTAAGCTGGAAGATTTTTCAAGTGGCTTTCGAACAATCGTTAAAAAAAGGCGATTCAGGGATGTTGTTTAACAAAGAACAAGCTGGTAAAATATTAAACACCTATATCACAGAAGCCCAATATGGAAAAAACAAGGCCGATGGTATTGCCTATATCAACAAACGCAAAGCGGAAGGTGGATTCACACAAACACCTTCAGGCTTGTTGTACAAAATAACCAAACCAGGCAACGGCGTTAAGAGTGGCATATTCGACACCGCTATGGTATACTACTTGGGAAAACACACCTATGGAAAAACATTTGATTCTAACATTGGTAGTGGTCAGCCTTTTAAAACCGCTTTAAGTGGAGGTGCAATCGCTGGTTTTTTAGAAGCACTTTTGTTAATGGATGAAGGTGCTGAAGCTGAAATCATAGTCCCTTACGATTTGGCCTACGGAAAAGAAGGCATGCGCAATCCATATACCGGAGAATCATCCATGGAACCTTATATGACTTTAGTGTTTATTTTAAAACTAGACCGAGTTATCAAATCTAAATAATCTCAATTCAAGAATATTAATTAACAAAAAAGCAAAATACCGTATTTCAGTTTCACGAAATTATAGTGTATTTTTGCGCCTGATTTAACAATGAAAAAATTAACCCTTATCGCATGTGCAGTCTTTTTATTGGCAGCATGCAACGACAGCAAAACTGGTAAGAAACCAGCGATGAAAACAGCTAAAGATTCTTTCTCTTACGCATTTGGCGCTTACAGCGGAAGCATGCTACACAATTTCAAAATCAAAGACATTGATTGGGAAATCTTCAAAACAGCTTTAGAAGAAGGTCTTAAAAACGGAGACAGCTCTTTGGCTTTAGACCGCACTGCCATTGGAAAAGTATTAAACGATTATACCATCGAAGCTCAATTTGGTGCTAACCGCGCCAAAGGTGCTGAGTATATTGCAAAACAAAAAAGCAATGGTTATACCAATTCCCCTTCTGGTTTGTTGTTCAAACAAATCAAAGCAGGTAATGGTGTAAAACCAAACATCACTGATACAGTATTGGTTCACTATACTGGTAAATTTGTTGATGGCAAAATATTCGATTCTAACGATGGCAAAGAGGCATTCAAAACTGCTCTAAATGCAGGTGCAATTAAAGGTTTCTTAGAAGCACTTAGCATGATGGACGAAGGTTCAACTGCAGAAGTAATCATTCCTTGGAATTTGGCTTACGGTTCTGAAGGTCAACGCACCTACACGGGTGAAATGGCAATTGAGCCTTACACCGCTTTAATTTTCACCATCACTTTGGATGGTATCAAAAAATAATTCTAAATAAAATCTTATATAAAAAAATCGACCCAATGAGGTCGATTTTTTTATGTCTATATTTTTCTAATTTAGTATTTAGCAAACTTGCGCACCACTGAGGTATTCAGACTGCTGCGCACCACAATCAAATACACCCCCGTCATCCATGGACTAGGATCCAATTCAATACTGGTGCGGTTAAAGTTATTCAATATGCGTTGCTCAACCGTTTTACCATACATATTGACCACCTTTACATCGGCATTTCCATATACGAATTCAGGGAACGACAAGTTGATGGTGAACAAACTGAATGGTCCCACAGGGTTGGGATAAAAATCCATATCAATCCCATCACATACTCCACTTCTAACGGTATTTACGCCAAACACATTATAGGATGCACATATATTGCGGTAGGTAACGCCGTTGCAACCACAAACGGGGTTGTAGTATTGGTCGTTGCACATATACATTGGATTGATTCTCCCAGTGTCTACGCAGTTAAACTGCCCATAAACTGGCTTGCCCATTAATCCCAATACCGCTATGAACAAGAGCTTGCGCATGTTTTATATTCTGTCGAATCCCAAATAAGGATGCAAACATTCTGGCATTTTAATGCCCGTTTCGTCTTGGTTGTTTTCCAACAAGCAAGCCACGATTCTTGGCAAAGCCAAAGCTGATCCATTTAAGGTATGCACCAATTCGTTTTTACCATCTTTGGTTTTGTAACGGCACTTCAAACGGTTGGCTTGGAAGGTTTCGAAATTAGAGGTAGAACTCACTTCCAACCATTTTTGCTGTGCACCACTCCAAGCCTCAAAGTCGTAGGTTAAAGCGCTGGCAAAACCCATATCGCCACCACAAAGGCGCAAGATTCTAAATTTCAAGCCCAGCTTTTGCATCAAACCTTTGACGTGTTCCAACATACCTTCCAATGCTTCATAGCTGTTTTCCGGTTTGGAAATTTGTACAATTTCCACTTTATCAAATTGGTGTAAACGGTTTAAGCCACGAACATGTGAACCATAACTACCCGCTTCTCTTCTGAAGCAGGGCGTGTAACCCACATTTTTAATTGGCAACTCATCCTCACGCAAAATAACATCGCGGTACATATTGGTAATTGGAACTTCCGCCGTAGGGATTGCATATAAATTGTCTATGGTTGAATGGTACATTTGACCTTCTTTGTCGGGCAATTGACCGGTACCATATCCACTGGCTTCGTTAACAAAAATTGGCGGTTGTACTTCATAGTATCCTGCGCTTAAAGCTTCATCTAAAAAGAAATTGATTAATGCCCTTTGCAAACGCGCACCTTTACCGGTGTATACTGGAAAACCAGCACCCGTAATTTTATTGCCCAATTCAAAATCAACCAATTTGTATTGAGTGGTTAAATCCCAATGCGGTTTGGCATCCGCAGGAATCAAAGGCTCAGTGCCCCATTCGAAAACGGTTTCGTTTTCTTCAGGTGTTTTCCCGTACTTCACTTGTTCGCTTGGTGCATTTGGAATCTCATACATTTTTTGTTTGAGTTGTTCTTCCAATTCAGCAAGCTCGGTTTCCAAGGTTTTTATTTGCTCTTTAAGAACGCCCGACTCTTCTTTGCGTGCATCGGCTTCATCTTTCTTGCCGGCTTTAAACAAATCGCCAATCTCTTTGGCGGTATTGTTGCTTGCCGCAAGTTTTTGTTCTAGCGAAGTTTGTGAAGCACGCTTTTGCTCGTCAAGGCGAAGCACTTCATTGATATCAGCACTGCGGTCGTGGCCTCTTTTGGCCAAACGGTCGATAATTTCTTGGGTGTTGTTGCGGATTGCTTGTAAGGTTAACATGTTTTTCTAGTTTGCAAAATTAAGCGAGTACACAAAAAGATAACATCTTTTTTTTCACTTTCTTGAAGAAAAACGCTTATTTTTGATAAAATTTTGAACAAAACGAGCATTTATATCGCTTTTATCCTCCTGGTTTTCGGAATTTCTTGTATAAACCGAGATGATTTTAAAAATGTTCCTGATTCGGTTTTGGGTTACAGACCCATCTATTTTGATTCTAGCATCAACATTAATACCTTAATTTATTCAACAACGCCGAGACCGATTAAGAATTCTGGCAAAATTTATTTGTACAAACAATATTTATTTGTAGGTGAGCCAAGCAAAGGGGTACATGTGTTTATCAACAGCAACCCAATGGTGCCTGCTATGCTCTGTTTCATCAACATCCCTTACAACTACGACATTGCCGTTAAAGACAGCATTTTGTATGCCGATACCTATATGGGCATAGTGGCCATTAACATTGCCCATTTGCCAGATGTTAAAGTGTTACAACACATACGTGGCTTTGTGGAAACACCACCCTTGCCCGGCGACAGGACTGTGTTTACAGGCCGAAACTTCCGTTCCTTCAAAACCTATTTTGAGTGTATTGACCCCAATAAGGGTATCGTGGTAGGGTGGAGGGAAGACACCCTTAAAAAACCCAAATGTTACCAATAAAATTTATGAAAAATTTATTTAAAATTCTTTTTGCAGCCATTTTACTCAGCACATTTTTTTATGCTTGCGACAAAGACAGCAGCGCCATCAGCAGTGGTGAAGTTTCTAACACCGGCCAAGGTGGCTCTTTGGCAAAGTTCGCTATTCAAGGTAATTTTATGTACAAAGTTGAAGGCAGTATGCTCAAGGTCTACGATATTTCAAACACCAGCAGCACAGCTTTGTTGAATAGTATAGATTTGAAAAACACAGGTGTAGAAACTATTTTCTGCAACAGCCAATACTTATTCTTCGGCACCCAAAACGGCATGTTGATATACGGTTTAAGCAAACCTAGTGCACCAAACTACATCAGCACTTATACCCATGTGGTGAGTTGCGATCCTGTAGTGGTTCAAGGCAATACCGCATATGTTACATTGAGTACCGGCAACCGTTGCAACCGTGGCCTAAACCAATTAGAAGCCATAGACATTAGCGACATCAGCAACCCTACCCTTTTAAAAGCATACCAAATGGGCAATCCTATAGGCATGGCTGTTGCTGGAAAATACTTGTATCTGTGCGACCAATTGGCAGGCTTTAAAGTATTAGACATTACCGACAACATGAACATAGTAGATGTTGCTAGCATCAAAGACTTATTGGCTTACGATGTCATACTTAGTAGCAACAAACTAACCATTACTTCTGCATCTGGTGTTTACCAATATGATTGTACAGACCCTTTAAACCTCAAATTTTTATCGAAAATAGCGGTTCAAAAATGAGGCTAGGCTTTCTTTTTGTTTTATTGTTTAGTCTATCCATACAGGCGCAAGATCCAGTGTCTGCTGCGGCTGCGGGTAAAAACGAAGGACCACCACGTTATAAAATTAAATTCAACTTGGTAGACCAATCGGTATTCAGTTTGCCTTGTATAAAGTTCCACAACGAGATTTTAATAGGTGGCGAAAGCAATAGCAATTACAATTATTTGTCGGCAGATCTGGGGTACAACTATTTTTCGGTCGACGAGCAAGTGCCCGTTCATGGCATTTATACGGGCTTGCGTTTCAACCACTATTTGCCCGGCTATGGCGATGCACTTAAGTGTTTTTCAATCGGCGCATTTTACCAATACACGGCAATAAAAGACTATTTAAAGACCGACAAAACCTATCCCGGCCTTGGCACCTTCAGTGAATACGAAAAGATGCGCTACAACAAACAACGCTATGGCGTCAACATTGAATTCATGCGCCAATACACCATATCCGGTCCAGTATTTTTCGAGTGGAGTCTTTCAATTGGCTATATCTTTATGGAAACCAAAACCCCCGAACGGGTAACACAAACCACGTTTGTAAACGGTACAACCTACAAGAAAAACGCAAACCTACCGAGTTTGGGATTTGCAGCGAAGATAGGATACCTTTTATACTAGGGTCTAGGGTTTAGCGTCTAGGGTCTAGTATATCCGTAATACTTCCTTATTAAAGTTTAAATCTAATATCATGATGATTTTTCTTTTGTATGAGAAACCCTAATCATAGTCTGCTGATTAATTTTTAAGTTCGACTATTTTATATCGAAAAATTCAAGTTTACTCAATAAAAACTATACCCTAAACCCAAGCCCCTATACCCTAGCGGTTTCTTATCCCATTACCATCCTTGCAATCTTAACCACCCAGCTTCTCGGCACAAACCTTCCTGAGTTGGCCATGATGTAGTTCGATAATTTATGGATGGCTACTGCTTTGCCTTTCATCATGCTATCATAGCCATAAACAGCCACGTCTTTTGATGTTGGAAGATTTTTGCTTTTAAATAAATTGCTGTTTTCCATGGATGCTGCTGCTTCAAATCCGCTTTGGGTAGCACCGGGACAAAGGGCAGTAATGGTCACACCTTTGTCGCTGACCTCGTTGTTAACGGCCTCTGAAAAACTCAAAACATAGGCCTTGGTTGCGCAGTATACCGCCATGGTTGGACCAGGTTGGAATGATGCAGTTGATGCCACGTTCATGATTCTACCATTGCTTCTTTTTACCATGTCTTGCAAATACAATTTGGTGAATTGGGTAAGGGCTGTGATGTTCAATTCAATCATCTGGTGTTCCTTGTTCCAATTGGTATCGGTAAAAAATCCATGGTCCCCAAAACCAGCATTGTTCATTAAATAATCAACCTGAATGTTTTTGGTTTCGTTGTAAATTTCTTGCGCGGCATTGGGCAATGACAAATCTTTTTCAATGCAAATAACTTCTACTTTGTATTGTGCTTCAATTTCAGATTTCAAGGCATCAAGTTTGTCTTTGCTTCGGGCAACAAGAATCAAGTCACCACCCTTAGAGGCGTGTACTTTGGCAAGTTCGAGACCGATTCCGTTTGATGCGCCGGTGATTAATGCAGTATTTTTCATGGGGATTTTTGAGTGCTATAAGTGGGGCAAAATTAGGGAAAAAAGGGTCATGGGTTTGGCGTCAAGTGTTTGGTATTTCTATATTTCGATAGAAAGAGAATTTACTCGTTCTAAAATAGTTTAATGTTTAGTTATGTAATCATGTTAACTAACTATAATTGATGTAAAAATCAACTATACGCTATCCCGATAGCCATCGGGACCCTAGCCACTTTCCTGTTCCCCAAAAAACCCCTACTTTTGAAATCCAATATTCCAGTAATGAAACAATACCTTCCATTATTTTTACTTTGCATTATAGCCGCCTGCAATTCATCTGAAAAGAAAGTAGCAATTGAACAAAAATCCATAACCCGCGATTTTCAAGTGGATTTGAACGCGCTATTGCCGAGTGGTGAATACACCGTAGACATTATGGATAAAATAAAAATGTCGCCGCGCCGCAAGGAGCTGCAAGACAAATTTATGGTCGCAATGAAGGCCGACCCAGATTGGTTTTTAGAGCAACAACATTTAGTTGAACAAACAGGCAAAGAACCGCTTTACGATGTCCGTTTGGGTATGAGCGAGGAAGAATGGCTTGAATACAAAAGCATTATGAACAATGTTGAAGACATGGAGGCGGAGCCGTCTGGCAGCGAAACACTTAAAATCAGCAATGTTGGTGGTATTGTAAGGTTTCAGTCTGCTAGAAAATTGGAATACATCAATTTCGTAACCATAGACATTCATAAAAAAGAAGTTTACATGTTCGACCATACCCTAAGTTTATTGGACACGATTTGCGTTAAGAACGATAAGAACGTTTTCAAAACGGCCTGGCGCGGATACGAATTCCAATACACTGATGACAAAAAAATAGGCGGGCCAAAAAATAGTGAAGAGTTAAAACCCATCAACATGAAATTGTTCACGTTTACTTTGGGTCTATTCCCAAACTCAGGCAGAACCTATATTGAAATCTCCGGCTCAGAAGTCAACAATGGAAAGGATTTGGTAAGGTTTAAGGTGCCGTTTGTGATTAGGAAGTAGTTTATTCAATTGCAAGGGCAAGGGGGCTGAGGAAGGCAGTCGATATGTGTTGGAGATTGCGGATTATAATTACATCTTCTTTTACCGGAACATTATTTGAACGACGATTAGGAGAGATTACCTACGGTGCTGCTTTGCGGTAGGTGGAGTGATTTGGAGATTAAATGTAGGTTTAAAAGAATCGTTAACGTGTGCCACAACATCGCACTGGCGGTGTTGTGGGCAGGGAACTTAGCGTAACGAAGTGCAGCGATCTCACGACCAGAGGGAGTATACCAACAACATGTTTTTATTAAGAGGAATTGCGACAAACTCTGCATAATCATTAAAATCTCATAAAATCCTCGTTCAGATTGCGGAGACGAATGCCCCCTAGTTTACCACAATGCTCTGCCCCCAGCTGAAACGGCAGCCCAGATGCTAACCGAATGACTTTATGAAACAGAATACATGGCGCACGGCAGTAAGCCCATGTGCATGTTCCTTAGAATTTAAATTTACTTAAGCAGCTGGCTAAAGTGGAAGTTGGGAAATGGCAGTCGGATTAAACAACTAAAAAAACTTCCCGAACATCTTGCCCATCGGCGAGTTGATCATCTTTAAAAGGTTTTTATCTATGCCCAAGAAATTGCAAATGCCATCTAAGTCCTTAGTTTCAGAAGAGTTTTGGTAAGCAGCGACGATTTCGTCGACCAAATAGTTTGAGGCATAGCCCGATACTTCTGACGACTGCTCTGCAGCCAATAAGCCTTTGCTTACAAAGTCGTTTTTCAATTGATTTTTTACCACCGTTTGAAAGCCTGAGCCTTCAAATGGTTTTTGCTTCAACAAAATATCTTCTATCTCTTTGCTCCCATTCTTCATCACAAATTGTTTGATGCATTCAGTCAATCCGTTTTGACCCGTTACCACCAAACTGTTTATTTTATCGGCATCTAAAGAAAACTTGCTGCCAATGTTTGACTTCAAGCCCTCTCCTATTTTTTCTATTAATTGTTTGTTCATTTTATTTCTTTAAAACCAAGAACTGCTCTTTCTTCTGCTGCTCGATTTAATACCCAATACGCCCAGCAAACCACGTGCTACTTCACGCACAATCACCCTAGTAACACTGCTGTTCATTACCTTCTCTACCGTAGATTTTTCATTCGGCTTCCTGCGCCCCTCCTCAGCCCCGTGGTCTTCCTCGCCCCCATCGGCCTTCGTAGCTTTAGCGGAGTAGGCCTCCAATTTCTGAGTCAATATTTCAAACGCACTTTCGCGGTCTATTTCTTCATTGTATCTCGCCGCCAATTCTGAATTGCGAACCAAGGCATCTTGTTCCTCTGCACTGATTACATCCATTCTACTTTGAGGCGCCGTTAAATATGCCTGCACCAAAGGTGTTGGTATACCTTTCTCATCCAATACCGTTACCAAAGCCTCGCCTATTCCCAAGGCGGTTAACAAATCGGAGGTTTTATAAAAATCGCTGGGTGGAAAATTCTCTGCGATGGTCTTAATGGCTTTTCTGTCTTTTTCGGTAAAGGCCCTCAAGGCGTGTTGCATTTTCATACCCAATTGTCCCAAGACTTCATCCGGCACATCGGTAGGATCTTGTGTAATAAAAAACAAGCCCACACCTTTTGAACGGATCAGTTTTACAATGGTGGTGATTTGATTTAAAAGCGACTTGCTGGCTTCGTCAAATATCAAATGTGCTTCGTCAATAAAGATACACAATTGCGGCTTATCCATATCGCCACGCTCTGGAAAGGTTTCGTAAATCTCTGCCAACAAACACAACATAAATGTCGAGAACAAAGCGGGCTTGGATTGTATGTCTGTTAAGCGCAAAATATTGCAATACCCATTGCCATTGGCATCGTGGCGCAAAAGGTCGTTGACTTCAAAACTTCTTTCTCCAAAAAACACATCAGCACCTTGTTGCTCAACTTCCAATATATTACGCATAATGGCGCCAACACTGCTACTGCTCACCAATCCGTATTCTTTTTCTATTTCATTGCGGCCTTCATCGGATTGAAAATATTGACATACTTTTCTGAAATCTTTGATGTCCAACAAGGGCATTTTTTTATCGTCGCAGTATTTAAATATAATGCTAACAACACCACTTTGCACATCGTTTAATTCAAGAATTTTCGACAACAAAACAGGACCGAATTCAGAAATTGTTGCACGCATGCGCACGCCTTTTTCTCCTGATATTGACAACAATTCTGTAGGGAATCCTGCAGCTTTCCACTCCACACCAATTTTGCTGTGGCGTTCTTCAATTTTCGGATTGATCGTTCCTGCTTGAGAAATTCCACTCAGGTCGCCTTTGATGTCCATCAATAAAGTTGGAACCCCATTTGCAGATAATTTTTCAGCTAAATTTTGCAAGGTCTTAGTCTTACCTGTTCCCGTTGCACCGGCTATTAATCCGTGGCGGTTAAACATGCGCAAAGGCGCTTTTACCAAGATGTTTTCTAAAATGGTATCATCCAATTTTGCCGTCCCCAATACTATAGATGGGCCTTGGAAATTAAATGATTTCTCTACCAATGTTTTTAAGTCTTCTGTGTTTGCCATACGCAGCCAAAATTACAATTTATATTGGAATCAGTGAAACAAATTCGTGAACTTTTCTATCAAATCTAAACCCGTTTGTGGACGCAACAATATTGGGAATACAAATCCGAACAAGGCCCCAAAAAAGTGGGCGTTGTGTCCAATATTGTCCTTCTGTTTTTTGCCCATATAGTACTCGTAAAACAAATACAATATGCCAAACAACCAAGCTGGAATTTTAATCACATAATACAAATAAATGCTGCTAAATGGATTGTAAACAATGTATGCAAATATCACTGCAGCAACAGCTCCAGAGGCGCCGAGTGCTGAGTATGCATAATTGTTTTGGTGGCGGTAGTAATCGTACATACCACTCATCACCAAAGCCGCCAGGTAAAAAAGGACAAACAACAAACCAGTTTCATTGCCCGTAATAATATTGAATTCATTTTCAACATAACTGGCAAAGAAATAAAACGAGAGCATGTTTACAATTAAGTGGGTGTAATCGGCATGTATAAATCCGTTGCTCACCCAGCGCCACCACTCGTTGTTGTTCTTCATCAAATAGGGGCGAAACAAGGCCTTTTCAAAAAAGCTCTGGTTTTGAAAAGCGGCCATAGACGCCAATACGGTAACTATAATAATGATTATACTCATTTCATTTTTTTATATCACAAAGAAAGAATTAATTTGCCACAAGTGAAAAAGATTTTATTGCTGAGCGATACCCACTCTTGCGTCGAACAAGATATACTTAAATATTTCGATGCCGCCGACGAACTTTGGCATGCAGGCGACTGGGGAAATGCCGTGCTTAGCGATCTGATGGAGAAGACGGGCAAACCGATACGCGGTATTTATGGCAACATCGATGGACAGGACATCAGACAGCGTTATCCACTCATCAATCAATTCGAATGTGAAGGCATTAAAGTATACATGACCCATATTGGTGGCTATCCCGGCAAATATAGTCCCGGCATTGCTGGGCAACTCCGTGTAAGCCAAGCCGATTTGTTTATAACCGGCCACAGCCACATTCTGCGTGTGATGCGCGATGCCTCTTCTACCAACAATATGCTGTTTATGAATCCAGGTGCGGCAGGACGACATGGGTTCCACGTGATGCGCACCATGCTGAGCTTCGACATACACCAAGGGAAAATCAGCAATGTAGCCGTTATCGAATTGGGGAAAAGAACGGCAGGGATTTTGCCTGATTTACAATAAATTTGACACTTCTTAGTTTATACCACTGAATTCACCATGTTAAGAAAAATACAATTCCTTTTACTCAGTTTTACCCTATGCGCTTGCGCAGTGGCTCAACCTAAAAAATCTGAAAAAGAAAATCCGGTCGACAAATACGCAGATGAGGCTTACTTAGAATCTATCAAACCAGGTGGCAGCAAAGAAAAAGCAATAGAGATTTGCATGAAGGGTCTTAAGAAAGACAGCACCTATGCAAAGCTGTGGGAGTACAAAGGTCAAATTGAATACGACATCAAAGATTTCAAATCGGCCCTTAAGTCTTTTCAAAAAGTTCAATTGCTAGAACCAGACAATAAAAGCATCTATTTTTCTATCGGCCGATGCCAGCGCATGTTAATGCTATTTGATGAGGCGAAACTCTCCTTTAACACTTACCTTAACGCAAAGATCAGACGCAGTGCCAATTACGAACAAGAAGCAAAACTGACCCTTAAGAATATAGACATACTCAAAGCGCTTTACGCCAATCCTGTTGAATTTAAGCCGCAAAACTTAGGTCCAAACGTGAACACCGCTGGTGGTGAGTATTGGCCGGGACTGACACTCGATGGCAAATACTTCTACTTCACCCGCATGTTGAGCAAAAACGAACGTTACTTCGAAGACTTCTACCGCAGTGAAGTTACCGACTCGGTATTCGGTCCTTCTATGCGCTTACCCGAACCAGTTAACACAGCGGGCAACGAAGGCACCATTTCTATAACAGCTGATGGCAAGAACATATTTTATTCCGCCAAAGACAGAACCGACGAACGCGGTTTACCCATCGGTCTAGGCGGATTCGACATTTACCTTTCAAGTTATTACATGGGTCAGTGGTCAAAACCCATCAACATTGGACCGCCCATTAACTCCGGCAGTTGGGATGCACAACCTTCTATTAGTCCCGACGGCTTAACCCTTTATTTCTCAAGCGACAGACCGGGTGGTTTTGGTGGCGCTGATATTTATATGTCGACGTTTAAAGACGGGCATTTTCAAGCGCCCGTGAACTTAGGACCAGATATCAACACCTCTGGCGAAGAGCAATCACCATTCATACACTACGACAACCAAACCTTGTACTTCAGCTCTGAAGGCCATCCAGGTGTTGGTGGTGGCGACATATTCATTACTAAGAAAAATACCGATGGCAAATTTGGCCCGCCATTAAACATTGGTTACCCAATCAACTCTGAAAAAGACGAGCTTGGTTTTATTGTCGACCGTCTTGGACGCTTCGGATACTTGAGTTCAGAACGCCCAGGTGGATATGGTGGTTTGGACATCTACAAGTTCGAATTGCCTGCAAGTTTGAAACCCGAGCCAGTTAGTTATGTCTCAGGCGTGGTATTCGACGCGATTACATTGGAGAAAATTGAATCAGAAATTGAACTTACAGACTTGGCAACTGGGCAAGTCATTATAAAAACCAAGAGTCAAAAAGGCAGTGGTGCATTTTTTATGGTTTTAAAATCGAACCGAAATTACATGTTGACCATCGATCAAACCAATTATTTGTTTTACTCAGCCAACTTTGCTTTGAAAGAACACAGCGGTTTGGAGCCATACAAATTGGAGGTTCCGCTTAAAAAACCAGCCACCGACATCGAAGTGGTATTGAACAACGTATTTTTTGATGTAGACAAATTTGAGCTTAAGTCCGAATCAAAATTGGAATTGGACAAATTGGTTTTCCTATTAAAAAAATTCCCTTTCATGAAAATTGAAATCGGCGGACACACCGACAATACCGGCGATAAGGCCCGCAACAAAGCCTTATCGCAAAGCAGAGCCAAGGCCGTAAAAGACTATTTGGTGAGCAAAGGCGTAGATGCAACAAGACTATCGGCTATTGGCTACGGCGACACCAAGCCCGTGGCAGACAACAAGACCGAAGAAGGCCGCGCGAAGAATAGAAGAACGGTGTTTAAGGTGTTGAGCGTGCAATAACTAGGGTATAGGGTCTCGGGTTTAGTTTGTGCGCGAGAGATGAGTGTTAGAATGAGAATGAGAATGAATGCGGCATACGGAAAGCTTGTAGCCCACAACTTCGAATATTGTCTGAACTATAATTAACTTCGGTGATGCTTCGCAGTAAAAATGATTTTCGTATTCGTTAAAATGACATGATCTTGTTGGTGTTATAGCTAGCAAAAATGGTTAGAATTCAACAGAAGAAACTAATGATATAGCTCGATAAAATTATTGCGTCACCAACAAGTGTCGTAAACGAAATCTAATTAAAAACCGGAATCCCCAATATCCATCGACTGCCTTCCTCAGCCCACTTGTTTCACCCTGCATGGTGATTGTTGCTTTGAACAATCTCTCGTGCAGGGCTCCTGCATCCCAGCGGCAAATCTCTAAATTTAAAAAACAATTTCACTTAGATTCTTGTTTTCGAAATAAAACTATTCGAAATTTGAATTGTGAAAATCGCCAATTTCATAGAGATTAATTCAGAAAAAAGATTTGGAAAACCAACATTAATTGGAACACGAATTTCTGTGTTTGATGTTTTAAACTTATTGGCAAATGGATTATCAAAAGAAGAAATTATTTTAGATTTCCCTGAATTAAATGATGAAAAAATCAATGCTTGTTTATTATTTGCGGCCTCAGGAAGATAAGAACAAATTAAAACTTCAATTACATGCGCTGGATACAAACCGCTACCTGGGTCTTTTTAATTCTATATTGGATATTGGTATTGTACCATTACCCAAAATTACCTGAGATTATCCCCACCCATTTCAACATCATGGGAGAAGCCGATGGACAAGGATCTAAATCGAACATCTTCCTCTTGCCAGCTATTGCTACCATGATAGTCCTAGGCATGGGTTCCATCAAGCGCAGCCAGGTCGGCGAAAGTACGCAGCAAGAGCCATCTTACACAAATGCTATGCGTATGGGTGGAGTATTGCGTTGCACCATAGTCTTTTTATTTGCTGGCATCAGCTACCAAAGCATCCAAATTGCATTTAACAAAAGCAGTTCATTGGGTGTCTTTTTCCTTCCAATGAGTTTGGCCATTATATTCATTCCTATGGGATATTTTCTTTGGAAGATATTTAGGGAGGGGTAGTTATAGGCTGTTAGGAAGACCGTTTTTACAATAAACTACAAATGGAGAATTTATTTCATAGAAAATATACCAATACCAACACAAAAAATAAACTATATCGTCTTATTTGTGTTTAATAGAAATGAATGACGCAGATTTAATAAATCAAATTCCCAACAATTTAGAAGATATACTGCAAGATTGCTGGCATCGCTTGATTGACGGCGCGGTTTCATCAAGACATCCATTTCACTGCTCCCCTATTGCCACAATTAATGGTGAATTTTCCGAAATCAGAACCGTTGTTTTAAGAAAGGTTATTCCAGAAGAGAAAACTTTGATATTTCATACCGATTATCAATCTCCAAAGATTAATCAAATTAAATGCAACAACAGAACGTCTTGGTTATTTTATGATGCAAAGTCAAGACTACAACTTAGAATAAAAACCATTTCAGCTATTCACCATGATGATCAATTGTCCTTAAAGAGTTGGAATGAATCAACATTGGATAGTAAAAAATGTTATTGGGTTCAAGCTGCGCCCTCAACTTTAGCAGACTTCCCAACAGATGGATTACCAGAACATATTAACCTTTCAAGTTTAAACGAAGAAAGTGTAGCTATTGGAATTGAGAACTTTGCTGTTATTAGAAATTTAGTCACAGAAATAGATTGGCTTTTTTTAAACCACGATGGACACAGAAGAGCAAAATTTATTTTTGGCGAAAATGAAGTAGAAAAGTATTGGATGATACCCTAGAATTATCCAAATATAATTTATTAATTTCTGCAAAAAACTGCACATAGAAATAAGGTGATCTTGTGTTTTAACTATGACAGAATTGAAGAATAAAAACACATAACCCATTGCTATAAGATCACACAATAGAAATGACAAGCTTTCTGCGGTTTTGAATCATCCATTTTCTATGGTATATTTGTCTAAATAAGACATCCTGCTCAATTCATTTGGCACTTAAATTGTGCGCAAAACGTCATTAAATATCAAACAACACACTCCAAAAAACAAGAACCCAATATGAATTATTTGATTTCTAAGTTTATTTTTCAGCCTAGATATTGGATTCTTTTTATTTGTTTGAATTACAGTTTGTCTGCGAATGCTCAGCCTTTCGTTAATCTTGAATCAGGAGCATTCTTTACAGGTCTTAATGATATTCGCAACGGCAATAACGGAACTTTATTTTCCCTGAAAAATGATATTCAGACTCCAATAAGTCCATTTTTGAGGTTGCGTATCGGCTACATATTAGATGGGAAAAATCATTTTTCAATTCTTTATGCTCCCTTAAAAATTACAGAAACTGGAACATTAGAAAAGGACATCCTATTTGATGGAAAAACCTTTAAAGCCAACTTACCAATAGACGCTGTTTACAAATTTAATTCTTACCGCCTTACCTATAATCGAAGAATAATAAGTAAAGACAATTTTAAATTTGGCCTTGGTTTGTCTGCAAAAATTAGAGATGCTGGAGTATCGTTGAAGAATAAAGATCATTTGAGTGAAAACTTTAGCATTGGTTTCGTTCCTCTTGTCAACCTATTAGCCAATTGGGAACTATCTCAAAAAATGGGTGTTGATTTTTTTGGAGAAGGCTTAGCTGCAAGTAAAGGCAGAGCAATTGACCTTTCATTATCTGGAAGATATAATTTTTCTAAAAACCTAAAAGTAAACATTGGCTATAGACTTCTTGAAGGAGGAGCAAACGGAACGAATCGATACAATTTTATTCAACTTCATTTCATCTTTGCTAGTTTAAACTACTCATTTAACAAAAACAATACTGAGCCATAAGTATCGAATTTTAATGGTTTAATTTTTCTAGGCAATAATATTATGTGAACGTTTTACAAGAGCCCCTGCCACAAAGCTTGGGTTTTAGCTTCGCTGATTTTCAATTCGCGTTCTTAAGATATTTTGGTGCTTAAAGACACGTACTTTTGGTCGCGACAAAACGTTCGCAGTTTTAACAAAAAAACAACGCAGGTTTAATAATTAATCTCAATAAATTAAATAATGCATTCAGCTATTTTAATTCCTACTTTTGAAAACGAATTGACCAATTGAACTTAATGAATACAAGAAAATAAAACATGGACAATCAAAACCTAATGAATGTTGCATTGTTGCTATTAAACATAAAACAATGAATAGATCATGGACTACCTAACGAAGTGCCTTGCATGCAATTCAAGCAATTTTGCTGCTTATGAGCAAACCATTGCCATGATGCATCAAAATTTACCAGCAAAATATAATTTTGATAGATGCAATGGCTGTGGTTTGGTTTTTTTGAACCCACGCGTGGATCAAACAGAACTTGGACAATTTTACACTGCCTCTTATTTACCTTACCGAATAGAAGAAGCTTGGGGCAAATATGCGTCTTTTGTAAAAAAAGACCAAGAACAAATTGACAAAGCCAGAGTGCAGAGACTTATTAAGCACAGCAAGCTTAGCACACAAAGCAGGATACTTGATATTGGTTGTGGCAAGCCCACTTTTTTGGCTAGCCTGCGAAAAAGTACTGAAGCAAATCTTATTGGCTTGGATTTTAGTAATGAAGGTTGGAAAAACGACTCTGATTCATACCGCAACATTGACCTTAGGACTGGAGAAATTGCAGATTTGGGCAATGAAAAACCTATGGACATAATCACAATGTGGCATTACTTGGAACACGATTATCAACCACAAGAACATCTCAAACAATTACTTAATTATTCGCATGCGGATACACGCCTAATTATTGAGGTACCAAACTTTAACAGTTACACCCGCAAAAAATTCGGGAAACATTGGTCGGGTTACCACACGCCAAGACATACTGCACTTTATTCACCCAATAATATTGAATTGATGCTGAAAAATAGTGGTTGGAAAGTTGATCAAATTTTAACCTACGGAACATTAAATCCTTACACATTGCATTGGATGAGCCGCATGGAACAAAAGAGAATTGATTGGTCGGCTTCTATGGAGCCAAGGTTTATAGCTTATGTCATTGGCATGGTATTAAATGCGCCAATTTATCTCTTGCAAAAAATTTTTTCAATGGGATTTATGACAATAATTGCTCGACCAATTTAATTAAATCAGCGCTTCAAGTAAGGCGCTAACAAGTCTTTACCCTCCCAAGTACCCAAGGTTTTGAATGGTTGAAACCGCGTAAACATTTCTTCTTTGTACCAATCTATTTGATGTGTTTTCTTAATGGCCTCGCGGTGTTCTAAACTATTATATGCATAATTTTTCAAGGAGTCCAAGTTTTCCCAAACACTAAAAGTAGCCATTTGAACAATTGGCACCTCACCCACGCCTTTGGTGTAAATAAGTCCAGCACAACCACGTTGAATTGGCATTTGTGATATGGGAACAAAACGCCAAAACTTAAACAGTTTATTTGTCTTAATTGTGGCGCGCGTTATAACCGCAATTAAAGGATTGTTTGCATCTAAATCTGATGAAGGGGTAAATGGATTTCCTC
>JBIKPR010000100.1:0-7304 GCA_044357345.1 Bacteroidia bacterium | reverse complement strand
TTTTATCAAATAAAACGATAAATTTGCGGCGAATTCAAAATTTAAAACTTTGAATCGAAAACCATTAAATAATCGAAATAACAAGTAATACATGAATTGGCTAACAAATTTTCTAAAATCAAGTATCGGTAGAAAGCTACTGATGGCCTTAACTGGCTTTTTCCTTTGTGCATTCCTATTGGTACACTTAATTGGGAATCTGCAGTTGTTTAAACACGACCATGGTCTTGCATTCAATACCTATGCAGTGTTTATGACCAGCAATCCATTTATTAAGTTTACTTCATACGGATTGTATGCGACCATTTTGTTTCATGCATTCTGGGGTTTGTATTTGGTTAACACCAACCGCAAAGCACGTCCAGTTAATTACGCTGTAATTGATGGCAAAGCAAACAGCTCATGGAACAGCAGATGGATGGGTGTTCTTGGAACCATCATCTTAGCATTTATCGTTTTTCATATGGCTGATTTCTGGGCTGAATACAAATTTGGTGAAGTGCCTTATGTTCAATATTCACAAGACCTTAATACTTTAGAAGTCTCTGCCATGCCTACAGATGCTATTGATTCTAAGAAGATTCAATTCACTGAAAGCAATGTAGAAATTACCATTGTTAAAGATTTATACCAAGAAGTGGCCGTTGCTTTTAAAGAATGGTGGATTGTTTTGCTATACGTTTTAGCCATGGCATCTATCTCTTTTCACTTGGTGCACGGTTTCCAAAGTGCTTTTCAAACTTTAGGATTCAACCACAAAAAATACAATGGTGTAATCAACTTCATTGGAGTGTGGGTATTCGGTATCATAGTTCCTATCCTATTTGCCGCTATGCCGGTGTATTTTTTTATTAATCAATAACCTAAGCTAAAGATTTTTTATATGTCAAACATTTTAGATTCAAAAATCCCAGAAGGTCCAATAGACCAAAAATGGACCAAATATAAATCCAGTGTTGCGCTGGTTAACCCTGCAAACAAAAGAAGCATTGAAATTATTGTTGTTGGAACTGGTTTGGCCGGTGCTTCAGCAGCAGCTACTTTGGCTGAAATGGGTTACAAAGTGAAAGCTTTCTGCTTTCAAGATTCTCCTAGACGTGCGCACTCAATTGCAGCTCAAGGAGGTATCAATGCCGCTAAAAATTATCAAAACGACGGCGACAGTGTTTTCCGTTTATTTTACGATACCATTAAAGGGGGTGACTACCGTGCCCGTGAAGGCAATGTTCACCGCTTGGCTGAAGTGAGCAGCAGCATCATAGACCAATGTGTTGCCCAAGGTGTTCCTTTTGCCCGTGAATACGGCGGATTATTGAGCAACCGTTCATTTGGTGGTACCCAAGTGCAAAGAACTTTTTATGCAGCAGGACAAACTGGTCAGCAGTTATTATTAGGTGCATACAGTGCTCTTCAAAGACAAGTTGGTATGGGTAATGTTACGATGCACACCCGTCACGAAATGATGGATGTTGTAACCATCGATGGAAAAGCCAGAGGTATTATAGCCCGCGATTTGGTAAGTGGTAAATTGGAAAGACATTTCGGTCACGCTGTAGTTTTGGCTTCTGGTGGATACGGAAACGTTTTCTACTTATCAACCAACGCAATGGGAAGCAATGTATCAGCTACATGGAAAGCACACAAAAAAGGTGCATTCTTTGGCAATCCTTGTTTTACTCAAATTCACCCAACTTGTATTCCAGTTTCTGGCGACCACCAATCAAAATTAACCTTGATGTCTGAGTCTTTGAGAAATGACGGACGTATTTGGGTGCCAGCACGGAAAGAAGATGCAGAGGCAGTAAGAGCAGGTAAATTAAAGCCAAATGACATTGCTGAAGAAAATAGAGACTATTACTTAGAAAGAAGATACCCTGCATTTGGCAACTTGGTTCCAAGAGACGTAGCATCTAGAGCAGCTAAAGAAAGATGTGATGCTGGTTATGGCGTTAACAAAACTGGTCAAGCGGTATACCTAGATTACGCAGCAGCAATTGAGCGCTATGGTAAAATCGAAGCGACTAAAAAGAATTTAAGCAATCCTGATAAAGCAACGATAACTGTTTTAGGTAAAGCAGTTGTTAAAGAGAAATATGGCAACTTGTTTGATATGTATGCACAAATTACAGGTGTTAATCCATACAACGAACCAATGCAAATTTACCCTGCGGTGCACTACACCATGGGCGGATTGTGGGTTGATTACAACTTAATGACCACCGTTCCTGGTTTGTATGCAATTGGGGAAGCGAATTTTTCTGACCACGGTGCTAACCGTTTAGGAGCTTCTGCTTTGATGCAAGGTTTGGCTGACGGATACTTCGTACTGCCATATACTATTGGTGCATACTTAAGCACTGATATCAGAACAAAAGCAATTCCAACAGACCATGAAGCATTCGTTGAAGCTGAGAATAAAGTTAAAGCGGTTATCGACCACTTAATCAATGTTAAAGGAACCAAGTCTGTAGATTATTTCCACAAAATTTTAGGTAAGATTATTTGGAATGAATGTGGTATGTCAAGAAATGCAGAAGCTTTGAAAAAAGCCATCAGCGATGTTCAGGCCTTGCGTGCTGAATTTTGGTCTAGTGTTCTTGTTCCAGGAACTGCAGATGAGTTCAATACCGAATTGGAGAAAGCCGGACGTGTTGCCGACTTCCTTGAACTAGGCGAATTGATGTGTAAAGATGCATTAGAGAGAAATGAAAGTTGTGGCGGTCACTTCCGTGAAGAATACCAAACCGAAGAAGGCGAAGCATTGAGAGATGATGAAAATTTCAGCTTTGTTTCTGCATGGGAATTAACAGGTGACAACCAATGGAACTTGCATAAAGAAGAATTAAAATACGAGAATATTAAAATTGCAGCACGTAGTTACAAATAAATAAGAATAGTAATGAAAATCACATTAAAAGTCTGGAGACAAAAAAACAATGCTGCTAAAGGGCAGTTTGAAACCTATAAATTAGACCATGTGTCTGAAGACATGTCCTTTTTGGAAATGTTTGACGTACTGAACGAACAGTTAATCAATGAAGGCAAAGAGCCTGTAGTGTTTGACCACGATTGCCGCGAAGGTATTTGCGGTAGTTGCTCAATGTACATCAACGGAAGACCACACGGTCCAAAAAATGCTGTTACAACTTGTCAATTGCATATGCGTTCATTTAAGGATGGTGACATCATCGTTGTTGAGCCTTGGAGAGCTGCGGCTTTCCCAGTGCTTAAAGATTTGTCAGTTGACCGTTCATCGTTCGACCGTATCATGTCAGCTGGCGGATTCGTAAGTGTTAACACCGGAAATGCCCAAGATGCAAACAATTTGCCAGTGGGTAAAGAGATAGCTGACGAAGCTTTCTCAAGCGCAGCTTGTATTGGTTGTGGTGCTTGCGTAGCTGCTTGTAAAAATGCAAGTGCTATGTTGTTCGTGTCTGCTAAAGTATCTCAATTGGCTTTATTGCCACAAGGTCAACCTGAAGCTAGAAAACGTGTTCTTGCTATGGTTAATCAGATGGATGCTGAAGGTTTTGGTGCTTGCACAAACACTGGCGCTTGTTCAGCTGAATGTCCTAAAGAAATTAGCTTAAGCAATATCGCTAGAATGAACAGAGAATATCTTTCAGCTGGCATCATCGCTGAGTAATATTATAAATATTTAAATTGAAAATGGCTGCCTAATCCGCAGCCATTTTTTTTTAAATTAATTTTTTCTAACTTCGTGGTTCATGAAAACAAATGAACCTATAACAGATTACGCCAAGTTGGATCCAAATGCATCGTATTCGTTTCTAGATTACATGCGTTGGCAATTCAAGGAACGGGTTGAATTGATAAAAGGTAAGCTCTATAAAATGAGCCCTGCAGCCAATATTAACCACCAAATGGTGTCTGCTAATATTAGCAGGTTGTTGTTTAATTATTTTTTCAATAAACCTTGTCGTGTTTTTACAGCGCCTTTTGATGTAAGGCTTTTTCCTAAAAGCGATGGTAAAGACCAAACCGTTGTTCAACCTGATTTATGTGTGGTTTGTGATGAAAAAAAACTCGACAAACAAGGTTGTGTAGGTCCACCCGATTTAATTGTTGAAATACTATCGCCCTCAAATAGCCAACACGACTTGAACACAAAATTCAATTTGTACCAAGAAGCCACAGTGCAAGAATATTGGATAGTCGACACACAAAACAAAACGCTGATAGTTTATACCTTGAACAATGGTAAATATCAAGGTTCTAAAATCTATACGGAAGAAGAAACATTTAACTCTATATTATTCCCAGAACTCAGTATTATTATGAAGGAAGTTTTTCTTCATGTTAAAGAATATTGAACTTATACATTAACATGCGTAAAATAGCATTATTCGCACTACTAGGCCTATTTACAGCTAGTATCAGCGCACAAAACAACTACACACAATACGTTAATCCTTTTGTGGGCACAGATGGCCACGGACATACTTTCCCAGGTGCAACAACGCCCTATGCCATGGTGCAATTAAGTCCCGATACCAGAATAGACGGTTCATGGGATGGATGCAGTGGCTACCATTACAGCGACAGTATTATTTACGGATTTTCACATACCCATTTAAGCGGCACTGGTTGCAGCGACTATGGAGATATTGCTTTCATGCCCACCTTTGTCAATAAAGCCATTGAGCCCATTTGGAATTTGGACAAACTGTCTTATTCTTTCTCGCATAAAAATGAAAAAGCCAGTCCAGGTTACTACAGCGTTAAACTCGATAATGGTATTTTAGTGGAACTGACTTCAACGGCTAGAGTTGGACTCCAGAAATACACCTATTCTCAAAATGGATATGCTTGGATTACCCTCGATTTGAAACACCGCGACATCTTGTTAGAAGGTAAGATCACCCAAATAGACAAGCACACCTTTAGTGGCTTAAGGCGCTCAGAGGCTTGGGCGCTCGATCAATTGTTGTTTTACTATTTTCAAGTGAGTAGAGATGCTGATCAAATTCAACTAACGAAAGACAGCAGCGGGCAAACCAAAATTAACCTGGGTTTTCAAGTTAAAAAAGGGGAGTCGATTTTAGTTAAAACAGCCTTGTCTGCAGTAGATGAAAAAGGCGCTCAAAACAACCTTGAAGAGGAATTGGCCCATTGGGATTTTAAGAAGGTGAAAGACGATGCCAATAAAGCTTGGAACCTTGAGCTAAACAGAATAAAAGTATACGGTGGAAGCTTGGTAGAAAAGAAGAATTTTTACACCGCACTTTACCATTGTATGATGCACCCCAATGTTTTAAACGATGTGGATGGCCGCTATATGGGAAGAGATAAAATGATTCATGTGGCGGAAGGATTTAATTACTACTCTGTTTTTTCATTATGGGATACCTATAGAGCTTTGCACCCTTTATTGAACATCATTGACAAAAAACGTTCACACGATTTTATCATGACATTTAACGCCCAATACCAAGAAGGTGGGCGCTTTCCAATGTGGGAATTATGGGGCAATGAAACCAATTGCATGATTGGTTTTCACAGTGTGAGTGTTATTCAAAATGCCTACTTAAGAAATGTCATAAATAAAGATGAGTTGAGTGGTTTGTATCCAGGTATAGTATCTGAAACCATGAATAATAGAACGGGATTGGATAAATTCAGATTGAAAGGATATTTATCTGCAGAAGATGAAAGTGAAAGTGTTTCAAAAACACTCGAATACAGTTATAACATGCATTGTGCATCAAGCATAGCCGGTTTTCTAGGGAAATTTGAAGATGCTCAAAAGTATCAAGCTTATGCAGAAGCTTGGCGCAATATCCGCAATGTAAACTCTGGGTTTATGACCCCGAGAGTCAATGGGGGCTGGTTGCCCGATTTTGACCCAAAGCAAGTGAACAACCATTTTACAGAAGCCAACGCCTGGCAATACACCTTTGCAGTTCAGCATAATTTAGAGGCAATTTATGATCCTAACTTCTTGTCAAAACTGTTTAACACCGACTCAAAAACCACAGGCAGAGAGCAAGCAGACATTACGGGTTTGCTTGGTCAATACGCGCATGGAAATGAACCCAGCCATCATTTTGCTTACCTGTTTAACAACATCGATTCGACGTCTAAATATGTAAAAAGGATATGCCGCGATTTTTATAAACCAACGCCGGATGGTTTGTGCGGCAATGAAGACTGTGGTCAAATGAGTGCGTGGTATGTCTTCAGTGCCATGGGTTTTTATCCTGCCAATCCTTCAGAGTTGAAAATGGTTTATGGCAATATGTTGTTCGACAGTGTGCGCTTTGTTCAGGGCGATGGATCGGCAGTAATTTATAAGAACAAAAAACCCAAGAGCAGTGATGATTTGGTTAAAAGTTCAAGCATAAAATACTTTGGAAATTCAAAAGCCTATTATTTCGGATATGATCATTTTCGAATAAGCGAGGAATGGACCCGCAATGCTTTGTCTGCGCCCGTAATTCATTCAGCCGGAGAGGTGTTTAGAGACAGCATGTTGGTTCGCATAAGCAGCAACAATAAGACAGAAATGGGCGATAAAATTTATTACACTTTAGATGGTTCAGAACCTACAAGTAAATCGCTCTTATATGTGGATGGACAGGTATTAAAAATTAGTCAATCTTGTTTACTAAAAGCAAAATCCATACTTTCTGAGCAGTTGAGCAGTCCTATTGCTATGGCTCGATTCCACAGGTATTACAACGACTATTCCATTCAATACAATTGCACCTATAACAAACAGTATACCGCTGGTGGTGATAAAGGATTGATAGATGGTTTGATAGGCGATGTGGATTGGAGAAAGGGCAGATGGCAGGGTTACCAGTCGCAAGACTTTGAGGTGGTAATAGACCTTAAAAAGCCAATGTTTTTTGACACCATGAAGATGGGGTTTTTACAAGACAAACGCTCATGGATTTTTTTGCCTGATAAGATTAGTGTTTATGGCTCTGAAGATTCTGTGCATTTTGAAGAATTAAATATAGGCGATTACTTGCTCGATGAGCGCGACATGACGGTAGGACGCTACCCAATGGTGTTTTCAGGATTCAAGAAAAGCACGCCTTACCGATATTTAAAGGTGTTTGTTAAAAACTACGGCAAATTGCCAGCCTGGCATCCTGGTGCTGGAGGTGATGCCTTTATTTTTGTTGATGAGATTGAGATAAAATAAATTCATAAACGAATTGAATACGTTTGTCGAATTCAATTAATAACCTAGTTTGACTATACAATATTTGCAACATGATTGAAAACCACGAAATAGACTTTCGCATTCTCGGAGAAGAAATGCAATGTGTAGA
>JBIKPR010000039.1:0-24889 GCA_044357345.1 Bacteroidia bacterium | reverse complement strand
AAAATTATTTGTTTTATTCAAATCCTTTTGATACCTTTGCAGCCCTGAATTTAAAGGGGTTTAGTCGCTTTTAATAATGCGGATGTGGCGTAATTGGTAGCCGTGCCAGACTTAGGATCTGGTGCCGAAAGGCGTGGGGGTTCGAGTCCCTTCATCCGCACTTATTTAGGTTGAACAGTTTTCATCAACTGCTTTAACTGTTCCCTGAAGACAATTGAGCCTTTTTAGGTTCTTAAGTACCCATAATTATATAAACACTTCATCTGGATGGAATTAAATTTCAATAAAATCGACAATCTAAACGCTACCCTAGTTGTAACTTTAGAACAAGCGGATTACGCACCCTCAGTAGAAAAAGAACTTAAAAAACAGCAAAAACAAGCCGTTATAAAAGGTTTCAGACCAGGCGCTGCGCCTATGGGCATGATTAAAAGCATGTATGCCAAAAGTATTTTAGCCGAGGAAATTAACCGTTTGGCCAGCAGCGGCTTATACGATTATTTGAAAGAACAAAACATCGACATCATTGCTCAACCACTTCCTAGCGAAACAATTGAATCAGATATAGACATCGAAAAAGGCGAAAAATTTGTTTTCGCTTTCGATTTAGGTCTAGCTCCAATATTCGATTTTAACATCAGCAATAAAGATTCTTTAGATAAATACGTCATTTCAGTTGACGATGCTGAAGTTGATAAAGAAATTGAAAACTTAGGCAAACGTTATGGCAAATTAGAAACAGTTGAAGTTTCTGAAGAGAAAGACGTTATTTATGCTACCGCTACTGAACTAAACGAAAGCAACACATCTTTCGAAGGCGGTGTGAACGATAAAGAAATTTCTTTTACTGCTGATTTAATTACCGACGAAGCGGTTAAAAAACAATTAACCGGTGTTCAAGCAGGCACTGTTTTGAATTTAAACATCTATAGCCTATTCAACGAAAACCATACAGTAATTGCTAGTACTTTAGGCATAGCAAAAGAAGCGGTTGCAGATTTGAATCCAACGTTCAAAATCAGCATCACTGAAATTAAAAGACAAATCCCTGCTGAATTAAACCAAGAGTTATTCGACCAAGTAATGGGCGAAGGTGTTGTTACCGACATCGATGCTTTCAGAGCTAAAATCAAAGAAAACTTAGAGGCTTACTATAAAAATGAAAGCGACCAACAAGTAGAGCACATGATTTCTCATCTTTTAGAAGAGAAACACGAAGTGCCTCTTCCTGATGCTTTCTTAAAAAGATGGTTGTTAAACACCAAAGAAGAGCAATACTCTGCTGAGAACATCGATGAGCGTTACGAAAACGAATCTAAAGTTTTAAAAGAAATTTTAATCCGTGAAAAAGCAGCTGCTCAATACGAATTGAAAGTTGAACAACAAGACATCGAAGATGCTTCTTTAGGCTACACCTTATCATTGTTCCGCAATTATGGCATGCAAAACCCTGATTTCGAATTTGTGAAAAAATTCAGCGACGACAGTTTGAAAAAACGCGATTATATCGAACAAATGAACGACATCGCTATCAGACGCAAAGTGTACAACCAGGTTAAAGAAATTATTTCTTACAACGAGAAACCTGTGAGCATTGAGGAGTTCTATAAACTTATAGAAACCCACAACCACCAACACCAACACTAATTAAAAGCGTTTAACGTGTAACAAACTATTCTTTGATGCGTTTGTTATATTGGACAAGCTTATTTATAATATTATCGAAAAGGCCAAAACTAAATTTGTGCCTTTTTGTCATTAAGGCTAAATTTGTACTATTATTGTTTATCATCAAATATTATGAACCACGGAAACGAATTTAAAAAATATGCTACCAAACATTTAGGATTAAATAGTTTGATGGTAGACCGCTACATCAACAGTACCACCCCTTCTGGAATTACCAACCTTACACCAAATATCATTGAAGAGCGTCCATTAAACATCGCTGCTATGGATATTTTCTCAAGATTGATGATGGATAGAATCATTTTCTTGGGTGTTCCAATTAACGATGAGGTTGCCAATATTGTAATGGGTCAACTTCTATTCTTAGAAAGCTCTAACCCGAACAGAGACATTCAAATTTACATCAACAGCCCAGGTGGAAGTGTATATGCTGGTTTGGGTATCTACGACACCATGCAGTTTATCCCAAGTGATGTAAGCACTATTTGTACTGGTATGGCTGCAAGTATGGCTGCCGTATTGATGTGCGCTGGTGAAAAAGGAAAACGTACCGCTTTAAAACACAGCCGTGTGATGATACATCAACCGCTTGGTGGTGTGCAAGGTCAAGCGACCGAAATTGAAATTACCTACAAAGAAATTTCAAAACTAAAAAAAGAACTATACGATATCATTTCTATACATTCTGGTCAACCTTTCGAAAAAGTTGAACACGACAGCGATAGAGACTTTTGGATGACTTCTGAAGAAGCCAAAGCCTATGGCATGGTGGATGAAGTGTTAACCAGAAGCAAAGACAAAAAATAATGGCAAGTAAAAAAACAGGCTCTTTCTGCTCCTTTTGTGGCAAGCCAAAAGATGAAGCCACTATGCTTATTTCAGGCATAGAGGCTAACATCTGTGATGCATGCGTAGAACAGGCGTCTAAAATTGTTGAAGTTGAATTCGGTACTACCGTTAAAAGCAAAAAAAACGTTGGCGAACTGCAACTCAATTTGCTTAAACCCCAAGAAATTAAGCAGCATTTAGATGAATATGTTATTGGCCAAGACCAAGCAAAAAAAGTTTTAGCCGTTGCCATATACAACCACTACAAACGCATTCTAAATGCAGACGACAAAGATGAGGTTGAAATTGAAAAATCTAATGTGCTTCTAGTGGGTGAAACTGGTACCGGTAAAACCCTATTGGTGCGCACACTTGCTAAAATTCTAAAAGTGCCTTTCTGTATTGCCGATGCCACCGTACTGACCGAAGCTGGTTATGTGGGCGAAGATGTTGAAAGCGTTATATCGCGCTTATACCAAGCAAGCGACTATGATGCCGATGCCACACAAAGAGGAATTGTTTACATAGACGAAATTGACAAGATTGCCCGCAAAGGCGACAACCCTTCCATCAGCCGTGATGTGAGTGGTGAAGGTGTTCAACAAGGTTTGTTAAAACTTCTTGAAGGCACCATTGCCAACATCGCTCCAGAAGGTGGCAGAAAACACCCGGATCAAAAATTTGTTAAAATTGATACCCGCAATATTTTATTCATTTGCGGTGGGGCTTTCAATGGCATAGAAAAATTAATTGCCAAACGCCTTAACAATTCTTCTATCGGTTTTAATTCAAGCAAAAAAGACCGTATCAAAGATTCAGATTTAATTGAACAAATAGCGCCTTCTGATTTAAAATCATTTGGACTTATACCAGAAATTATTGGTAGAATGCCTATGATTACTTTCTTACAGCCACTTGACCGCGAAGCGCTTCAAAATATATTGGTTAAACCAAAAAATGCCCTACTTAAACAATATATTAAACTAATGGACTTGGAAGGCATTAAATTGAGTTTTGATAAAAAAGCAATTGACCTAATTGTCAGCAAAGCCGTTGAATTTAAACTTGGCGCCCGCGGATTGAGAACCATTTGCGAAAAACTAATGTTGGATGTGATGTACGATGCACCTTCTATGAAGGAAAAAGAAATTACCATTACTGCCGACATGGTGGTAAGCAAATTGGCCGATTTAAACGCCACCAAAGCTGCCTAAACCATGGATGCCTTAAAAGCTGCATTTCCAAATTTTGAAGCCGGCTTAGTCGAGGGCATTGAAACACATGCCGTACATAAACATTTAAAAGCCGGGGATATTATTATCCGCACAGGGCAATACATTCAAAGCACCTTACTGGTTGTAAGTGGTAAAATAAAAATTTTTCGTGAAGACCAAGATGGCAATGAGTTTTTAATGTATTACCTCCTGCCCGGCCAAGCCTGCGCGGTTTCTATGATATGCGCCACCAAAATGGAAACCAGCCAAATTATGGCCAAGGTAGTTGAAGACGCAGAAGTGCTTATGATACCATTGCAACAAATGGAATCGTGGATGGCCAATTATAAATCGTGGTATGAATTTGTAATTAATACCTATCGCTTGCGCTTTGACGAATTGTTGATGGTGATTGACCAAGTGGCCTTCAGGGGTATGGACGAGCGTTTAGAATTTTACCTCAAACGCCAAGCCGAAAACCTTGGTCTAAAAAACCTCAATATTTCCCATCAAGAAGTGGCCAACGAGCTTAACTCCAGCCGAGAAGTTATATCCCGCCTTCTCAAAAAAATGGAACAAAGGGGATTGGTCAAATTGCACCGCAACCATATTGAGTTGTTGGATTAAAAGGCCCTGAAAATTGCTAAAATTTTGTGCAAATGAACTCTACAAATTGTAGTAATTTGCCCTTCAGTTTTGATGTCTCCTGAATCCATATTAGAACAATATTTTGGCCACACTGCGTTTAGGCCATTGCAGAAAGATATTGTAGAAAATGTGCTCAATGGAAATGACACCATAGCCCTATTGCCTACTGGGGGCGGCAAGTCTGTTTGTTTTCAAGTGCCTGCCCTTATGCTGGATGGCTTGTGCATAGTAGTTACGCCTCTGATTGCTTTAATGAAGGATCAGGTTGAAAATTTGAAACACAAAAACATTCAAGCCATTGCGCTTTACAGCGGTATGAGCCATAGAGAAATTGAGTTTGAACTTGAAAATTGCGTCAATGGAAAATACAAGTTTTTGTATGTGTCGCCCGAGCGTTTAATGAGCCAACATTTTTTGAGTTTTGCCATACACATGCCCCTCAATTTTTTGGCCATAGACGAGGCGCACTGTATTTCTCAATGGGGCTATGATTTTAGGCCTTCTTATTTAAAAATTGCGGCCTTCAAACTGAAATTTCAAAACCTCAAGTGCATTGCTCTAACTGCCTCGGCAACCCCTGAAGTTTTAAAGGATATAGAAGCCAAACTTGAACTTAAAAACACCGGTATTTTTAGCAAGAGTTTTAGCCGTTCCAATCTCTCTTATGTGGTGCAAGAGGAAGAGAATAAATTGGAAAAAATAAAATCAATTTGCAATAAGATTCAGGGCACTGGTTTGGTGTATGTAAAAAGCAGAAAAAAGACTTTGGAAATTGCGCATTTTTTAAGTCAAAACAACATCTCTGCCGACCATTACCACGCCGGTTTGGATGTCGAATTGCGCACCCAAAAACAAGACAATTGGAAAAACGATAAAACCCGTGTCATGGTATGCACCAATGCGTTTGGTATGGGTATAGACAAACCAGAAGTGCGCTTTGTTATTCACCATCAAAAACCTGATACCCTTGAAGCCTATTACCAAGAAGCTGGAAGGGCCGGTCGGGATGGTCAAAAATCATATTGTATTTTGCTGAGTCACCCAGTTGACTTTATAGAAGATGAAAAAAATATAGCCAACAAATACCCCAGTCCAAAAGACATTGCAAGGGTGTATGAGTTGATTTGCAATTATATAAAAGTGGCGGTAGGTTCGGGGCAGGGCCAGAGTTTTGACTTCGATATCAACGGGCTTGCTACCTATTTTAATATTCCGGCCAACTTGATCTACAATGCATTGAGAATACTAGAAGCAGATGGCTATTTTCAAGCCAGCGAATCGGTGTACATGCCGTCGCGCATGCGTATTCGCTGCTCTTACAATGAGTTGTACGAATGGCAATTGCAAAACGAAGGTGTGGATGCATTGTTTAAGGTCCTACTGCGTTCTTATGGTGGCTTGTTCGACTTCTACACCAATATTTACGAATATGAAATTGCCCGCCGTTTGCAAAAACCAGAACGCTGGGTGAAAGAGCAATTGTCTAAGCTCAAGAAAATTGAGATTATAGACTATATTCCTCAGAACAATAAACCGCAATTGTATTTTTTGGAAAACCGTTTTTCATCCATACACATTTCAGAAGACAGAATCGCTTTCTTGCGCAGCCGTTATAGAGAAAAACTCGAATTTATGAACAATTATGTGCGCAATAAAACGGAATGTCGCTCGCTTAATTTGGTGAAGTATTTTGGTGAAAAAGACGGTCAAGCCTGTGGCATTTGTGATGTGTGCTTGGCCAAGAAAAAGAACTTAAGTCCCGCTCAAAAATTTGATTTATACTACCCTAAAATACAACCTTTAATTGATGCCGGTGGCTTCAAATTAGAGCAATTAAAATTGAAGGTAAAATCGTCTGAAACACTTGAATATTTAAGTATATTGCGCTGGTTAAAAGACAATAATTATTTAGAGGAAAACACAGAAGGCATTTGGACATGGACGCAAAAAAAACATTGATTATTGGCCTGAGTGGTAATTTTCTTTCTGATCAAAGGATGCAGAGAATAGCCTCTGCTGTTGCTGAAACCTCTTGGGAACCCATTGTTTATTACCGCGAATATTACAAATACAAAAATGGCAAGGCCTTAAAAGCCCAAAGTTTTTCTTACCAAACTCAAGCTCTGCGCCCCTTGTTTAATTCGGGGGTATTGTTTTATTTATGGTTTAATCTCTTATTGTTTTTTAAGTTGCTGTTTAAAAAAACCGAGGCGTATTATGCCGTCGACAGCGACACACTTTTGGCCTTTACCCTCCTAAGTAAATTGCACGCCAAACCCTTGGTGTACGATGCCCACGAATACTTTGCAGAAGTGCCTGAACTCAATGGAAAAACCTTGAAAAAAAAATTGTGGCATTGGCTGACACAATGGGGTGTTAAGCAAGCAAAAGTTTGTATAACTGTGGGTGCAGAATTGGCTATTGAATTAGAACGGGTTTACGGCAAGCCCTTTGCCTGCGTGCGCAATGTAACAGATGCAAAGCCGCAAGAAACCGTGCAGGACTTTGAGAAAAAAACCATTATTTACCAAGGCGCTCTCAATGAAGGACGAGAATTGGAATTGCTCATCGATGCCATGAAAGAATTACCTGAGTACCATTGCCTATTGGTGGGTGAAGGCGATTTAAGTGCAGCACTTAGACAACGTGCGGAAGGCTTTGGCAATATAGAATTTCTTGGTTTGTTAAGTCCCGAGGAATTGAAAAAAATTACCCCGAAATGTTTTGCAGGTTACAACCTTTTAAATGCCGGTGGAAGCTTAAGTTATTACTATTCTTTGAGCAACAAATACTTCGATTACATACACGCCGCCTTGCCTTCAATTTCTTCTGAATTGCCCGAATACCTTAGCTTAAATGCCAAATGGAAATGTGGCGTTAGCCTACCAAACAGCAAAGAAGCTTTGGTGAATCTATTAAACTTTTGGAAAAATAATCCTTCAGAATATGCCAAATTAAAAGAAAATACTAAGTTTGCTGCTCAAGAGAACAACTGGTCTCTTGAAAAAGAAACACTAAAAAATCTTTTAACATTCTGAAAAAACACCTACATATCGTTGCCTTTGATGTGCCATTCCCTGCCGATTATGGAGGTGTTATAGATATTTATTATAAGATCAAAAGCCTTAAAGCAGTTGGTGTTCAGATAACCTTGCACTGTTTTCAATACGGACGTGAAGAAGCGCCAGAATTGGAAAAACTTTGCAAAAAAGTAATTTACTACAAGCGCAGCAAGTACAGAAATCCTTTCATAGGCAATGTGCCTTATATTGTCTTAACCAGAAACAATGAAGAGCTTTTAGAGAATCTGTGTAAAGACCAAGCACCCATACTTTTTGAAGGCATGCACACCACGTTCTTTCTCAACCACAGCCGTTTGAAAGACCGGATTAAATTGGTGAGAAACCACAACATTGAGCACGACTATTACAAAAACCTTGAATTGGTGGAGTCCAATTACTTTAAAAAGTATTTTTTTCGCAACGAATCGGACAACCTAAAACACTACGAAAAAATATTAAAACACGCCAGCAAGGTCTTGGCCATTTCGCCTTCGGATAACCAGTACTTAAACAAGAAATACCACAATTCAGTGCTTGTACCTGCTTTTCATGCGCAAGACAGTGTGAGCAGCAGCAAGGGCACAGGGAAGTTTATTCTCTACCACGGAAACTTGGGTGTAGGAGAAAATAATTTTGCTGCCTTGTACTTGGTGAACGACGTGTTTTCAAAACTTGATATTCCTTGTGTTATTGCCGGCAGTAACCCAAGTGATGAATTAAAAAAAGCCTTGGTAAAATACCCACACATCAAATTGGTGGACAATTGGAACAACGAACAAATAATGGATGCTGTGGCCAAGGCGCAAATGAATGTATTACCAACTTTTCAAGGCACTGGTATAAAACTTAAACTCTTGAATGCCTTGTACGCAGGCCGATATTGTGTGGTGAATCAATTGATGGTTAAAAACACCACACTCGAAGAAGCCTGCATTATTTCTGAGAACGCTGAAGGCATGGTGCACGATATCCAAAAATATTGGAAAACACCATTCGCTGAAGCAGAAATTGAAGCGCGGAAAAACATCTTAGACAAAAGCCTATTTAGCAATGTTAAAAACACTGAATTGATTGTGGAAATGCTCGGTTTTTAAATCGGATAAATTGTGTGTAGTAATCGATTGAAGGCTTGGTAAACCAAGCAAAAAATAATTACTTTTGTGTGCGTGCTTAATTCAGCGCAAACAAACCTCATTACATGGATTGCATTAAACTTTTACCAGACAACATTGCCAATCAGATAGCAGCTGGTGAAGTGGTGCAAAGACCCGCCTCGGTGGTTAAAGAACTCTTAGAAAACTCTTTGGATGCCGGTGCCACAGACATTAAACTCATTGTTAAAGAAGGTGGCGTCTTACTCATTCAAACCATAGACAATGGCCGTGGCATGAGTGTTACCGATGCCCGCATGTGTTGGGAAAGACACGCCACTTCAAAGATCAGTGTAGCCGACGATTTGTTTCGTCTTAGAAGCTTCGGTTTTAGAGGTGAAGCCCTCGCTTCCATTGCCGCTATTGCGCATGTTGAAATGAAAACCAAACGCAAGGAGGATGAACTCGGCACCTTGGTTAAAATTGAAGGCAGTAAAGTAAGCGAGCAAAGCCCTGTGGCTTGCCACAATGGAACCCAGTTTGCCATTAAAAATTTATTTTACAATGTACCCGCTCGACGCAATTTCTTAAAAAGCATTCCTGTAGAGCTTCGCCATATTATTGATGAATTTACCCGCGTTGCCATGCCCCATCCGCAGATTGCGTTTAACATGACCCACAACGACAAAGAGGTATTCGATTTAAAACCGAGCTCTGCCTCACAACGCATAGCAGAACTCCTTAGCCGTAAAAACGATAAAGACTTCTTGGCAGTTGATGAAAGCCACGACCTCCTAGTGGTTAAAGGTTTTGTAGGCAAACCAGAAACCGCCAAAAAAACCAGAGGTGAGCAGTTTATATTCGTCAACAACCGTTTCATTAAAGACCATTATTTGAACCATGCCATTGTAAATGCGTACGATCAAATGATTGGCAAAGACCAATTTCCTTTGTATGTTTTGTTTCTAGAAATAGAACCAAGCCGCATTGATGTGAACATACACCCCACCAAAACTGAAATAAAATTTGACGACGAGCGCGCCATATACTCACTGGTAAAATCTGCTGTGCGCAAGGCCTTGGGTCAATACACGGCTATGCCCGAAATTGAGTTTAGCGACCCCAATGTATTTAACCCCGTTGGCTTTATTAAACCGCAACATGCAGGCATGAACCTGTCTCAAAGTCCAGAGGTAAAGGTAGACCGCTCATACAATCCCTTTAGTGGCAACAGCATGAACATTCGCAATGTTCAAAGCAAGCAATGGGCAACCATGTTTGGCAACCCTTACCTCGACGAGCAAACAAGCCATGAGCAGCCAAAGCCCATTGCCTATATTCCTTTAGAGCAAAAGAAAAACAGAATAGATGAGGCCTTTCAACTGCCCGATGGTTTTATAGTGGCAAGAAAAGATTACCAATTGATATTGGTTGATCAACGCGCCGCCCACGAACGCATATTGTTTGAAAAGTATCTTCAAAACATTCAAAGCCGCAAAGCACCGATACAACAATTGCTGTTTCCGCGCACCATTGAACTCTCAAAGCACGACTATGCACTAGCACACGAAATAATGGAAGAGATGCGGGATATAGGCTTCGACGTGGCAGACTTCGGCACCAATTGTTTAATTATAAATGGTGTGCCATCAGAAACCGCCAAGGGCAGTGAAAAAGAACTCCTAGAAGGGTTATTGGAATACTTTAAACACCATGCCGATGAATTTGCAGGCGACAAGCGCAAAGCTTTGGCTTTGGCCTTGGCACAAAATGAAGCCATACTCCGCAGCAAAACCATGGAGCACGAAGAATTAATGGGCTTGCTCGAGCGTTTATTTGCTTGCGAACACCCTGGCAGTAGGCCCAACGGAAAACCCGTTTACATAGAACTAAATCAAGAAAAAATTGCAGACCTTTTTAGGTAATACACATGAATAGAATTGAAATAACCCCAGTCATCAAACAAATACTCATCGCTTGCGTGGTTTTGTTTTTGGGCACCTATCTTTTAGAGGCACGTAATGTATACGATTTGAATGGCTTATTGGCCATGCACTTCCCCAATTCACCTTTGTTTAAGCCATGGCAAATTATCACCCACATGTTTATGCACGGTGGCATTGCCCATTTGGCGTTTAACATGTTTGCTTTGGTATCCATGGGTGTGATTATTGAAAAAGTAATGGGCGGACAGCGCTTTTTTCAATTGTTTTTTTATTCTGGTTTGGGTGCCATTGCCTTGCACCTCGGCATACAGGTATGGCAAGTGCACAGTATAACCGGCCTGTGGTTTCCCAGCATGTCTGATATGGGTTTGAAAATTGATGGCGAACAAATATTTTCAAACGGTTCCATTATTACCAGCAAAGAAGACTTAAACAAATTGGGCGGCATTTATTTCCAAACTTTATTGGGTGCAAGTGGTGCCATTTATGGCGTGGTGGTGGCCTTTGCCTTTTTGTTTCCCAACACCGAATTGATGTTGATGTTTATTCCCTATCCCATCAAAGCAAAGTATCTTGTACCAGGCTTAATTGCTGTCGATTTAGTTTTTGGTATCAGCAATTTCAGTGGCGATTCAATTGCCCACTTTGCCCATATTGGTGGTGCCATTACTGGTTTAATCTTGGTGAACTACTGGCGCAAGAAGGACAGAAGTCATTTTTGGTAATACAAAAATGAATTTATAAGTGTCTTAGCAATCCACCTTACCCACCCTGTTTTGGTGTCTTCCACCTTCAAACTCGGCGTTTAAGTATGCGTCTACAATTTCTTTAGCGGTTTGCTCAGAAATAAAACGGGCTGGCAAGCATAAGATATTGGCATTGTTGTGTTGTCGGGCCAAAGCACCTAGCTCAGGCAACCAGCACAAAGCCGCGCGAATACCTTGGTGTTTGTTAGCAGTTAAACAAACTCCATTGCCACTACCACAAATTAATATACCCAAAGAATTGGCATCATTAAGTACCGCATTGGCTACTGGGTGGGCAACATCTGGATAGTCCATAGAATCGGCGTTGTGGGTACCGAAATCTTGTACTGAATAACCTAGTGTTTCAAGGTAAGATTTGATACTTGCTTTAAGTTCTACACCCGCGTGGTCAGAACCGATTTGAATATTGATAGATTTATGCATTGTCGCTTTCTTTTTGTTTCTCTACGCGCTTAACAATAACGATTCCCAATTCAAATAGTGAATACAAGGGAACAGTTAAGGTAATTTGACTCACCACATCAGGAGGTGTGGCAATAGCAGCCACTATAAGGATTACCACAAATGAATGTTTGCGGTATTTCTTTAAAAACTCGGATGAAATAATGCCAATTCTCGCCAAGAAATACATCACTATTGGCAATTCGAATATGAGTCCTGTGCCCAATACAATTAAACTTAAAAACGACACGATGCTCGAAACTGTGTACTTGTTTTCGATCATGGAACTCAAGGTGTAGTTGCTCAAGAAATTAACTGAAATAGGACACAACACAAAGTAACCAAAACACACACCTGCCATAAATAAAAAGGTGGTGTAAAAAGTAAATCCTCTAGTTTTAGCGCGTTCTCTTAGGGTTAAGGCCGGTCTTAAAAACTTCCACAACTGCCACACCAAATAAGGCATTGACAATATAATACCTGCAAGAAAAGCCAAGCGAAATGAAATCATAAACTGACCAGACATTTCCAAATTCACCAAAACAATGTCTAAATTTTTGATACAAAATTGGTCATTCCCGTACAAGTAATGCGACAAATCACACAGCAATCTATAGGAGATAAAATCGCTTTTGAGCGGGCCTAAAATAATTTGATCAAAAATATACTCAATGTATACAAAACCAACAATGGTAAAAAGTGCTACTGATACCGCACTGCGAAACAAATGCTTGCGCAAGGTTTCGATGTGGTCAAAAAATGACATTTCCTTATCTTCCGAATGTTCCTGCTCCTGGTCTAATGCCATTGATGCGTGTATTTTTTATATATAAATTTTAAAGGCTTAAATAACCATACCACCGCAAACATTTATGGTTTGACCGGTAATATAGGTACTCATATCAGAAGCTAGGAACAAACAAGCATTTGCAACATCATCGGTAGAACCACCGCGCTTTAATGGAATGGTGTCTATCCATTGTTTTTTAACGTCTGCATCTAAACTTGCGGTCATTTCGGTTTCAATAAAACCTGGAGCAATGGCATTGCAACGCACATTTCTACTGCCAAGTTCTTTTGCCATCGATTTGGTAAAGCCAATCATACCGGCTTTAGACGCAGCATAGTTCGATTGTCCAGCATTGCCAGTTAATCCTACAATTGAAGACATATTGATGATACTTCCAGCTCTGTTTTTTAAGAAAGTCTTTAAACAAGCCTTGGTTAAATTGAAAGTTGATTTCAAATTGGTATTAATTACCTCGTCCCATTGCTCTTCAGACATACGCATTAAAAGTGTGTCGCGGGTAATTCCAGCATTGTTAATTAAAACATCTATACTGCCAAAATCAGCAACAACTTGATCAGCAAGCGCCATAGCCGCATTGTAATCTGAGGCATCGCTTTGGTAACCTTTTACCTTTACGCCGTATTTAGCAGATAATTCTTCTTCGAAAGCTTTTGCTTTTTCAACAGAACTCGCAAAAGTAAAGGCAATGTTTGAACCATTTTTAGCAAATACTTCAGCAATTCCTTTGCCGATTCCTCTGCTTGCACCTGTAATCAGTGATGTTTTTCCTTTTAACATATACAATTTGATTTAGGGGCGAAATTAAATAAAATTATTGGGTATTTGAAGGCAAAGTAACAGAGAATTACTTTTCTTATAAGACCAATTTCATAGCGAAATGTCTAATACCTGCCTCGTCAAATTCTGGACCATAGGCCACAAAACCAAGTTTTTCATAAAACGGAATGGCATGAATTTGCGCGTGCATCATTACTTTTTCAGCATAAGGTAAGTCGGCCACTACCGCTTTAACAAGGGCAGCGCCTACCCCAGTCTTTCTGTATTTTGCATCAACGGCAAAACGCTCCAATTTGATAATGCCTTTTTCTTTGAAACGCCAACGTGCGGTTCCACATGCTACACCATCAGAAGTGGCTAAAAAATGAGTGCATTGATGGTCATCGTCATCATACTCCTCACTCGAATCGACCATTTGTTCTACCACAAAAACACGGTATCTCACGGCAAATGCCTTTTCAAGATCTTCCTTATTTTTAATTTTATTTACGTTCGGCATTTTTTTTGATTTTAAGTTTAAAATATTTCCAATTAGAAAAATAGGGCCTGTGTTTTAAGTAGTCCTTATTTCTTTCTTGATCATAAGCCTCCATTTCAAAACTGATGTTTCGGTACGCTATTTCATGCTTGAATTTACACTTAAACATACCCACCCAATATTCAATGAAATACCAGATATAAAATGGAAGAATCAAGAGTTCGATTTGTTGCCTGTGGTGGATTTTTTCGTGGTTTTGAATCACGGTATTCTCGCTGGTCTTTTTGTCCTTGTATACCACAAAAGGCCAAAGAGCCATAGCCAATACATTTTTATTGTTTAGGGTGAGAATAGAGAGAATTAAAGGACTGACAATGCGCATTAACCGTTGCCGTTGTTTTGCTCCGCTTCTTTGCGTTTGCGCTCTTCTTCTTCCCTGCGTTTGCGGCGTTCTTCGCGCTCTTTTTCTATCATTAGCTGAAGCTTTTCATCTTCAGTCAATTCTTTTTCGGGTAAACCATTTTTACCATTAAGCTCTATTTGCTTTTTCACAATAGAATCTTTCAAGATTAATATTTGTTTTTTCAAACTGTCTATTTCACTTTGGTAAACAACTTGATTGGCTTTTAGTATGGTAATTTCGTTTGTCGCACGGTCTAAAGCCTTGGTTAAATCTTTGGTCTCCATAAACAAACTGTTGTTCTCTTCATTTAATGCTTTGTTTGTTTTTTCTAAAGCATCCAAATTGGCTTTTTGGTTGCTCACCATATTGGTTAGGTTGATAACAATGTCGCCATCGTTGCCTTTCTCAACCCCCGTTTTAAAGTCATTCAAAGCCTTAATCTCTTCCTCCATGCCCATTACTTTTATTTGAAGGTCGTTGTTTTCTTCCCCCAAAACGGTCACTTTCGCCAACAAACGGTTTTTTAAATTATTGGCTGCGGTGTCGCTTCCTGCTTTTCCAAATCCACCCGATTCACAAAGTTTTAATTTGGTTTTATAATCGTCAATGTCCTTATCACGCTTGTTAATCTGCTCTTTCAATTTTAAAATGATTTGCGTAAAGGCCTGCTCTTCGCCTTTTGCATCTTTAATTTCAAGGTTCAATAATTCTGTTTTATCCTCACCTAATACTTTAAGGTAATCAAATTTCACTTTGCTGTCTGGTCCAATGTAAATACCAATCTTGCCTTTGTTCAATTCAATATCAGTAAAGGTTTGCACAAAGATGCCATTAATGTATAGGTCGTATACCTTGTCGTAGGTCTTTATGGTGATTTGATTTTCATTTTTGGTAATGGCCGCACTGGCTTTTTGCCATCCATCACCACTTGCATTTAACGGAACCTGTTTGTCTTTGTAAACACGAACAACTCTATACTGTTTCTTTTGGTTGATTTCTACCAACAAACCGCCACCCGTTTCCGAGTTGGCCATCAACAAAACACCAGCACTTTGTTTTCCATTGCTGTGTTCGGCGAATACCAAGCCCGCTTCTACTTGAAAGGCAGTGTATTCTTCAGACTTATTAGGGAACAAATAATAACCTGATTTATTCGATTTGCGGTACAATTCAAAAAAACCATTTTGGGCAATAAAAAGATTATCGGCATTAAACGTGCTGTTCCAATTTTTATCTGCTTGATCAAATTGATCGTTGAGCAATAATTTGGTAAAATCTTTATTGACCTCTTGAGCCTGCGCAAAAAATCCGCAACTAAGCACCCAAATTACAATTAATTTCTTCATCTTTGCATTGGCCATTAAAAAGGCAAAATTAATACAAATTACGTAAATGAGACCTTGTTTTCGATATTTATTCCCTTTACTCTGTGTTTTCCTATTAAATGCGTGTTCTAACGACCTTGACGTACTTGCTAATTACGAAGAAAATGCTTCGGTCTATTGCCTATTAGACCCAAACCAAACCTGGCAATTCATAAAAATTAACAAAGTTTTTGTGAATCCAAATGCCAAAGCCAGCGATGTGGCAAAAATTGCCGACTCCTTGTACTTTGACTCCATAAAACCTGAAATTGTAGAATTGGAAACTGGCAGACGTATTCTTCTACAAAAAGCCAATATTGCCTTAAAAGACAGTGGTTACTTTGCCAATTCACCCAACTACATATACGTTACCAACCAAAGAATTTACAACACGTATAAATATCAGTTTGAAATGACCCTGCCTCAATCAGGTAAAAAAGTGATTGCAAAAACGAATATAGTAAATACTCCCTTTGTGGCTTATCCAGTTTCGCCAGCCCAAAGAATTATTTCCATACAAACCACCAGTTCCATACAGATTCAATTTCAAGCACCTAAAAAAGGTAAAATTTACGATGCCTATTTCCATTTCAACTACACGGAAATAGATAAGTTTGATACCAGCAAAAAAACCGACAAAACCATCGCTTGGAAAATCTTAAGAAGCTACCGAACCATTAGCGACCTAGGCAATGAGTTTGTTTTCCAGAGAGTTTCTGGCATTATGTTTTACGACCAATTATTGGGCAATATCCCAGTGAATCCCAATGTTATCCGCAAATTTAAGACTTGTGCTTTCGAATTGGTAAGCGGTAATTTGGAACTTGACAATTACATTCAAGCGTCTACACCGTCCATTGGTATTGTTCAAAAGCAAAGTGAATACACCAATGTTAGCAATGGTATCGGCATTTTCGCCTCAAGAAACACCTACTATATCGATGAGGTGTCCATATCTGAAACCACCAAAAATGTTATTGTTGGGACTGCAGAGTACAAAGTCTTGGGCTTTGTAAAATAAACCAAAACCAATCTTTCATTTACTGGCAAACTTTCCAAGCTAAGAAATCCTTCCATTACGACTTTTTGACATGCTTTATGTCATAAATTTCCTCTATAACAGACAAAAATTACTTGTTTGTCAGTTTTTATGCTGTGGCATTAGGTTTGAAAACAAAGAGATGTTACTAAACAGTAAATAACATTTTTATGAGCAAAATAATTGGAATAGATTTAGGTACAACCAACAGTTGTGTTTCTGTAATGGAAGGCAACGAGCCAGTTGTAATCGCGAACAGCGAAGGCAAACGCACAACACCATCTGTAGTAGGTTTTATGAAAGATGGCGAAAGAAAAATTGGTGACCCTGCAAAACGTCAGGCGATTACCAACCCAAAAAACACCATTTTCTCAATTAAGAGATTTATGGGCAACTCGTTCGACCAAGTAACAATGGAAGCTGGAAGAGTTCCATATGAAGTGGTTAAAGGCGACAACAACACGCCAAGAGTAAAAATTGACGATAGATTATATACCCCACAAGAAATCAGTGCAATGATTCTTCAAAAAATGAAGAAAACAGCTGAAGACTATTTGGGAACTGAGGTTAAAGAAGCGGTTATCACAGTGCCTGCTTATTTTAACGATGCACAAAGACAAGCAACTAAAGAGGCTGGTGAAATTGCTGGATTAACCGTTCGCAGAATCATCAACGAACCTACTGCTGCTGCCTTGGCTTATGGCATGGATAAAAAGAATACGGAAATGAAAATTGTTGTGTTCGACTGTGGTGGTGGAACGCATGACGTATCTGTATTGGAATTAGGTGACGGTGTATTTGAAGTAAAATCAACCGACGGTGATACCCACTTGGGTGGTGATGACTTTGACCAAGAGATCATCGATTGGTTGGTACAAGAATTCAAAGACGAAAACGGTGGTTTGGATTTAAGCAAAGATCCAATGGCTCTTCAAAGATTGAAAGAAGCTGCTGAAAAAGCAAAAATCGAATTGTCGAGCACCAACAATACCGAAATCAACTTGCCATACATTATGCCAGTTGACGGTATACCTAAACACTTAGTGCGCACATTAAGCAAAGCTAAATTTGAGCAATTGGTAGATTCATTGGTTCAAAGAACCATAGACCCTTGCCGTTCAGCACTTAAAAATGCTGGCTTAAGTACCAGTGATATTGACGAAATTATTCTAGTAGGTGGTAGCACACGTATCCCAGCAGTGCAAGCTGCAGTAGAAAAATTCTTTGGAAAAGCGCCCAACAAAGGTGTTAACCCAGATGAAGTAGTTGCTGTAGGTGCTGCAATTCAAGGTGGTGTATTAACAGGAGAAGTAAAAGATGTCTTGTTGTTAGATGTTACACCATTGAGCTTAGGTATCGAAACTTACGGTGGTGTATTGACCAAATTGATTGAATCTAATACCACTATCCCTACTAAGAAAAGCGAAACATTTAGTACAGCTGCAGATAACCAACCAAGTGTTCAATTGCACGTGTTGCAAGGTGAGCGCCCATTGGCTAAGGACAACAGAACCATTGGTATGTTCAACTTGGATGGTATCCCACCTGCACAAAGAGGTGTTCCACAAATTGAAGTAACATTCGACATTGATGCCAACGGTATCTTAAACGTAAGTGCTAAAGACAAAGGAACTGGCAAAGAACAAAAAATCAGAATTGAAAGTTCAAGCGGATTAAGCAAAGAAGAAATCGAAAAAATGAAGCAAGAGGCTGAAGCCAATGCTGAAAGCGATAAAAGAGCAAAAGAAGAAATCGAAAAATTAAATGCTGCAGACACTCTAGTGTTCACTTCAGAAAAAAATCTGAAAGAATACGGAGATAAACTACCCGCAGATAAAAAGCAAACCATTGAAGATGCTTTGGCTCAATTAAAGACCGCACATGAAAGCAAAGACATCGCTGCTTGCGATTCAGCTTCTGAAGCTTTAAACAAAGCATGGGAAGCTGCTAGCCAAGACATATACAATGCACAACAAGCGACAGGCCAAACAGAGGGTGCTCCAAACAATGAGAGCGCAAACAATTCTGGCGGGGCTGATGTCGAAGACGTGTCTTTCGAAGAAGTGAAATAAACTTATAAAAACACCCATAAAAACCCTCTAAATAAGAGGGTTTTTTGTTTTTTACTACAGCAGAATGCGGCTTATCTTCATTGGAGTTTAAAAACCGTATAAGCTTTTCATCTTCTTAAATACATCGGTGTTATCTATGGTGCCTGTGAACATTTCAGAACCGGGACCATAAGCGTATATCGGCACCATAATACCTGAATGATGGGTACTTGAGTAATGGTGATCAATTGTTTTTTTAGTCAAACTACCCGCATCTAGAGACAAGCCGCCAGTTTCGTGATCGGCCGTTACCAATACCAATGTATTTCCATCTTTTTTCGCAAACTCAAGCGCTGCTTTAACAGCAAGGTCAAAGTCTATCAACTCAGAAACGGTGTAATTAAAATCATTGGCATGTCCACCCCAGTCGATTTGACTTCCTTCTACCATTAAAAAGAAACCCTTTTTATTTGATGACAAGAATTGAATGCCTTGGCTTGTGGCTTGTTTTAACCAATTACCACGTTCAGGACTTTTTGGTGCATCGATGCTGTCGTTGTAAAACCAAAAGTATTTTTGAATGGCATCTAAGCCGATTAAATCTTTGCCAGTGTGCAAAGTATAGTTATCGGCCTTCAAGCGGTTCAAATCAAAATATGGTTTGCCCGATCCAGCCACATAATCTATGCCTTTTCCATAAAAATCGTTGGCAATCTCTTTGTGCATTTCACGGTTTTTTTGATGTCCAAAAAATGAACCCGGCGTTGCATGGGTAATGCTGCAAGTAGCAATTAACCCTGTCGACAAACCATGGGCTTCAGACATTTCTAATATGGTAGGCAATGAAATTGAATCTTTGCTTAAACCAATGGCTCCATTATAGGTTTTTTCTCCTGTACTGTAAGCCGTAGCACCAGCTGCACTGTCTGTTATATAATTATTGGATGATGATGTTTTCACCAAGCCTATGTTTTTGAATAACTCTAAAGCCAAACCACCATTCATAAATGCTGCAGCTGAAATTTGAGCCAAGCCCATTCCATCACCAATTAATAAAATAATATTTAATGGCTTTTCAAGTTTCTGAGCCATCACCTTAGCTCCCGCATGGCAATTGGAAAACAAAATGCAAATGGCAATTAAAAAACTTGGATAGGAACGCGATTTTCTCATCTTACAAAGTTGAGTGATTTTTTTGAACTTTATGACTTTGTTTTATTAAATCAGCCTTAATTTTTCAACTTGTTATTTTAAAAAATATGTTTTAAATTTGGGTAACTATGAAAAATTGCCTTGAATGTGAAAAAACCATTAATGGAAGAAGTGATAAGAAATTTTGCAACGACAGCTGCCGTAATTCATACAACAACAGACAAAACACCGAGTCTAATGAATACGTTAGAAATGTAAATTCTCTATTGCGTAAAAATAGAAAAATACTTCAAAACCTATTGCCTGATTCCGGAAAAACCAGCATTTCAGAAAAAACATTAAAAGTATTGGGCTTCAACTTCGAATACTTTACCCATATTTATGAAACCAAGAACGGCAACACCTATAAGTTTTGTTATGAGTTTGGCTACTTATCGATAGATAAAGGCGTGTTAATGCTGGTTAAGAAGTCTTAAGTCCATCCAACCAATTCTTTAGCAAATCGAGTCCAAACTCAGTTAATATTGCTTCTGGATGAAACTGCATGCCCATAATTGGCAATTCTTTGTGAACAATACCCATACATTCATTCTCAAAGGTATTGGCATTAACAAGCAAATCTGTGTTTTCTAATTTTTCCAAAATCAAACTGTGGTAACGACAAACATTAAATGAAAGCGGCAGATTTTTATAAATCCCTTCCCCATTGTTATATATGCGAGAAACCTTTCCATGCATTGGCTGGGCAGCATGGCTAAGTGTTGCGCCAAAAAATTCACCCAAAGCTTGATGACCTAAACAAATTCCTAAAATTGGATATGAACGGTAAGTCGCTTCAATGATTGTCATTAAATTTCCTGAGTCTTTGGGCCTATTGGGTCCGGGCGAAATCACAATTTTATCAAAGTTTAATTTTGACAAATCAGCAACCTCTATCTCATCATTTTTATGCAAGAGAACTTCTTCCCCTAACTGGACAAAATAGTCTGTTAGATTGTACGTAAATGAATCGTAGTTATCAATCAACAGAATCATAAGAATGTTTTAAAAATACAAAACCTTATTAATAGGCTCTGGCATTGTTTTTCTCCATGAAGTAAATGAAGGCCCTATTGGTAATTTTGTTGCCACCTGGGGTCGGAAAATCTCCCGTAAAATACCAATCGCCAGTATTATCAGGGCAAGCAATGTGCAAGTCTTCCACCGTTTGGAAAATAATTTCAACTTCAGGCTCAAAATTTTCAGGTGTAACAATCTCTGCAATTTTCTTAGAGATTTGTTCAGTTGTAAAAAGCTTGTATAAATCAATCACACGGTTGATCATTTCCTCTGCAGGTTTATGCATTTCGATTTTACACAACTCATACGTTTCGTTAAGTTTATGCTCCAAATTATTGTCTTTCAATAATTCTAATAAAGCTCTAAATGCAACAAAATCTTTCAACCTGCTCATATCTATTCCATAACAATCAGGGAATAATATTTGAGGTGCACTCGAAACTACTAGGATTTTTTTAGGCTTCAATCTGCCCAATATTTTTAAAATACTGGTCTTTAAAGTGGTGCCCCGAACAATCGAATCGTCAATTATAACCAAGGTGTCTTGGTTAGGTTCTATAATGCCATAAGTCACATCGTAGGCATGACCAACAATATCCTCTCTATCGGTGTCATTGGTAATGAAAGTGCGCATTTTTGCGTCTTTCACCAAAATCTTTTCGCGGCGAATTCTGTAAGTTAAAATCTCTTGAATTCGCTCTTGCGTTAAATTGTCCTTCTCTGCCATCAGGACTTCAGACCTGTGAATCTTTAACCAATCATTAATCCCATCTATCATGCCATAAAAAGAGGTCGCCGCAGTATTTGGAATGTATGCGAATACCGTGTTTTCAATGTTGTAATTTAATTTTTCAAGAACCTTAGGCGCTAGCAATTTACCAAGTGTTTTACGCTCGCTGTATATGTCTGCATCATTTCCTCTAGAGAAATAAATACGCTCAAAAGAACAAGCTTTTAAAGGCTTTGGATCCAATATTCTCGATTCTTTATAAGAACCATCCTTATTGATAATTAAAGCACAACCTGGTGTAACCTCTTTAATTTCACTGTATGGGATATTAAAGGCAGTCATAATCGCTGGACGCTCACTAGCAACCACCAACAATTCATCATTGGCATACCAAAAACTAGGTCTTATTCCATTTGGATCTCGCACAATAAATGATGCGCCGTGGCCAATCATTCCAACCATATTGTAACCACCATCTGTGCGTTTAAAAGCATTTCTTAAAATATTTTCTACCGATAAATTGTCTTTTATCTTCTCAGTAATCTCAAAATTAGAATACCCCTCTTGCTTGTAAACTTTAAATAATCTTTCATTTTCCTCATCCAAAAAATGTCCAATTTTTTCAAGCATGGTAACGTTGTCACTTATTTCTTTAGGCTGTTGGCCAAGTTCAATCAATTGGGTAAACAATTCATCCACGTTGGTAAGGTTGTAGTTGCCGGCCAAAACCAAGTTTCTACACATCCAATTGTTTTGTCTCAAAAATGGATGCAAGTTTTCTAAACTATTGCCGCCATGTGTACCGTATCTTAAATGGCCCAACAACAGTTCACCTGCATAAGGAAAATGCTCTTTCAAATACAAACCATTTTTTAAATTGTCTTGATTCAATTCAGCCAAAGATAAGTTTACATCTTCGAAAATATCTGCAACTGGATTTTTAGAATTTGAACGTTTGCGGGCAATGTAACGTTGACCAAATTGGGGATCTAATTTGATAACCCCGATTCCTGCCCCATCTTGCCCCCTGTTAATTTGCTTTGCCATTAGCAATTGCAACTTTTTCAGGCCGTAAAATGGCGTTCCATATTTTTCGTTAAAATACTCTAGGGGTTTTAGAAGCCTTATGAATGCGACACCGCATTCGTGCTTTATGGCATCACTCATGATATAAAATTGACTGCAAAGTTACGAAATTTAATCCTTATTAAAGGTTAAATTAACACAAGAAATTGAGAAAAAGCAAGCCTGAATTAAATATGCTTCTTAATAAGCATATCCATCAATTTGGGCAAAGCTTCTACCGCCGTGCTTTTTATTAAATGCAAATTAGACTTGTTCAATTTCTCATGCCTATTCGGATCAATTAGAAATATAGGATTACTATTGGGGAAATAATGCAACAAACCTGCTGCTGGATATACTTCTAAGGAGGTACCAACCACAATTAAAATATCAGCAACCTCTATCATTTCTATTGCTTTTTCTATCAAGGGCACTTCTTCGCCAAACCAAACAATATAGGGTCTCAACAACTCTCCTGCATCATTCTTTGCGCCATACTCGCTTGCCTGGTAAGCAATGTCAATTGTTACTTCATCGCTGTTCACACTTCTCATTTTGCACAATTCACCATGTAAATGTAAGATATTGCTTGAACCTGCCCTTTCATGCAAATCATCTACATTTTGAGTCACAATTTGAACATCAAAATATTTTTCTAATTCAGCCAAAGCGATATGACCAATGTTGGGTTTCACTTCTGCCAATTGCAATCTCCGTTGGTTGTAAAAATCGGTAACTAAAACAGGGTTCTTGATCCAACCTTGTATACTCGCCACTTCCATAATATCATAACCCTCCCACAAGCCACCAGCATCTCTGAAAGTTTTAATACCACTCTCAGCACTCATACCAGCGCCACTCAAGACAAGGATTTTTTTGTTTGATTTTGCCACAACAGGAGAATTAATTCATTCCTAAACCTGAAAATGTTTTGATTTTGCGTTTAAAATGCGCCCACACGATACTTCCTTTATACACTTCTTGGCCAAAATAAGCTTCATTGCCATTGTGAACCGCCCTTTTACTTTTCCAATATTTATACCTTAATATAAAATGTCTATGTGCAGACATTATGGCTTTAAAATCACCCCATTTTCCTTGGCTTAAAAATCTTAAAGCCGCGATATGGTCTAAGATAATTCTAGTGGCTATTACAGAAAATAGTTTGTTGGCAGGTAAATTTTTAAGAAGCAGTATCAAGCCATTTCTGAAATTGTAATAGGTTTTTCGAGGATTAGTCTTTTGTAAAGTTCCACCACCAACATGGTAAACAATACTTTCAGGGCATATCCATATTTCATGACCGTCATTTCGCAAGCGCCAACACAAATCAATTTCTTCCATATGGGCAAAAAAGTCTTCGTCAAGTCCACCTATGCTATGGTATAATTTTGCATCAATAAATAGAGCAGCTCCACTAGCCCAAAAAACTTGCCTATCGTCGTTGTATTGGTTTTGGTCTTTTTCTAAGTGTTCAAAAACTCTACCCCTACAGAATGGAAATCCATATTGGTCTATAAACCCACCAGATGCACCAGCATATTCAAATGTGTCTTTCTGATGCCATGCCAAAAGTTTAGGCTGTATGGCTGCTATAGATGGATTTGATTCTATAAGATTGAGCATGGGTTCTATCCAATGCGGATCTACTTCCACATCGCTATTTAACAACACAAAGTAATCTGCCTGAACTTGCTTCAATGCACGGTTATACCCCCCTGTAAAGCCATAGTTTTTGTCTAAAACAATCACCTTAACTTGGGGGTAATTTTCTTTTACGAATTGAACTGAGTCATCGGTTGAGGCATTATCAGCTAAAACAATTTCAGTATTGGGATAGCTTGACTTAGTGACTGAAGGCAAGAACTTCTGAAGAAACTCCCTGGTATTAAAATTTAATATGACAACAGCTACCTTTTTGGACATTATTCTTGTTCTGGATTTTCAGCTGCTGCTGGCGGAAGTTCATATGGCACAAAAACAAATTGAGCACCATTGCTGCTCACCAAAAATATACAACATTGAACCAAAGGATCCTTGTATGCCGATTTGAATTTATCAATGTTTTTGGGAAGAATAATATTTTTGGTAACCAAATCCTCAAGGGTTGTAACTTGTATGGTAAAATTGGTACCCAATTCATCCCGATCTAGAATCACCTCACCCAATTTAACATCTTCTTGGTGGGCTATAAAAATAGGGAACTTGCTATACCCTTCATTGATGATATCTTCACTCACTTCCTTAATTGAATCTTTATACAAATTCAAATCA
>JBIKPR010000099.1:0-7437 GCA_044357345.1 Bacteroidia bacterium | reverse complement strand
TTAGTTTATTAAATAAAATATATAGCTATTTACACATATAAACTAGTAATTGCAATAAAAAACCAAATGAAAAAGAATCTAATCACAAGCTGCTTTATATTAATAAGTGGCTTAATTTCAATCGTTTCATGCAACTCATCTGCACCAGCAAATGCCAACCATAACGAATCCTTGGCCATGGCATCAGCTCCCGAACAAATACTTCTTGCAAATGAGAGCAAAGTAAGTTCTTGGTCGTTTATCTATCAAAACCCAACATCTGTCAATGGCGAAGACCATGTTTGGAAATCAAGTCTAGCCATCAGCAACAACGAAGGCGCCATTGTGCATTATAACGATGTATTTCCAAGCGATGCTACCTTTTATCAAAGACGTGTTGTAAACCCGAGCGCTACTCCAGTTGACAATTTCTACAACATCCATTTCAAAGATTTTACAATTGCTACAAGCTGCGGTATGCCGTATGAAGACCTTAACAGCATTGACCTGCAAGAAGGTGATGCCATCAACACTTTAGGTTATGTAACCTTAAAGCCCGGTAGAATGCCCCCGCCTTTGAAACCAAAAGGCACATTGACGGAACACACCACCCAAGTGACATTGGCTGCCTTGTACAATTTATATTCTATGGACATCAACAACTCAAGCCTAGACCTAATATTGGATTACACCCTTAGAAATGGCGCATTATTGGCCAGCGCTGAAGTGCTTACGGTTGAAGTTGATAGCGTTGAAATGTATGTGGTTAGAATCATTAAATCGACCGACGTAGGACAAAACACACACAACGACTTCCATGTTACCATACCAAATTTCGACAAAAGTAAATATGTCATCACGATGTTTTGGGATGCAGGTTTTGCACCCCTCGACCTAAATGCTTATTGCTATCAAAAGCAAGCAGCATTTAAGCTTAATTAACCCTGGTCTTGACAAAACTATCAAAACCATTACTAATTCTATTTTGTTTTATACAAACTGTCGCAGCCCAAAACTGCGACGGTTTGTATTTAGGCTATGATTCACTTAGTGGCAACAACCTCATTAATGATGCCTAGAGAAAAACTAGATTAAATGCTCTGGCAAAACAATGCCCTGAATATGAAGTAGGCCATTGGCATCTTGATACAGCTCCCGGCAGGGGCATGACCTTATTTATTGAACTACCTTTTACACCATGAGAAAAAGCATAATTATAGCCGACGACCATTCTATGTTTGCCGAGTCATTGGCAGAGAATTTAGTGCGCAACGGGAATTACGAAGTCTTAAAAATTGTAAAAAACGGTGTAGAACTGCTCGAGCAACTGAATTTCCATTCGCCCGACATCATACTGCTCAATTACAACATGCCCGAAATGGATGGCCTGCAAGCCGCAAGAGAAATATTAAAGAAAACACCCCGCGCCAAAATACTCCTAATTACCATGCACAGTTCTGTGCACATATTAAACCCAATGATAAAATTGGGCATCAAAGGCATTGTGCTTAAAAATACATCCACTGCAGAATTGGTTGTAGCCATACAAGACATCTTAAATGGAAAGACCTATTACAGCCAAGAAATTATAAGTAATTTGGCAAAAGGCATGCAAAATAAAATTGAATTTACCCGCCGCGAATTCGACATCATCCACCGACTAAAAGATGGTTTAAATACCAAAGAAATTGCCGACTCGCTATCCATCAGCACCCATACGGTAGACAGTCACCGCAAAAGCATATTATATAAAACCGACACCAAAAATACCCAAGCCATGATCAAACGCTTGGAGGATGAGGGAATACTTTAGGAGAGTGAGAATGAAAGTGAGAGCGAGGGAAGAGTTCCTTTGTCACACGCCACAGGATATATGTGAGTGCGGTTGAATTTAGTAATTTCAAAAACATGCTTTGAATTCGATAATTAAATTCATCGATTGCCCCACTAATCCCGAAAGCTTTCGGGATAGGACTTACTATATATTCGTATATCGATGCCTAATTTTTAAACTAACGAAATGCCGTCTCAGGTGTTGTTTCACAAAAGGTGTTAAAAAAACGAAACACTGCACCCATACCGTGGCGTGAATGTAGTGAAGCGAAATTCTCTGCCACTGGTATCACCCCTAAGTTTATACGAAATCACAAACACATACCGACCGCCTTCCTCATCCCAATAGCTATCGGGACCTAGACGCTAAACCCTAGTTTCCTCTAAAAACAGACGCCCTAGCACCGAAGTGCTAAGGCGCTGAAATCAAACATATATAAGCATTTATTTTACGAGCGTAATTTTTTTGTTAACGGTTTCATTATCGGTTATTATTTCGAGGAAGTAAACCCCGCTGTTGTAGTTTGTCAAATCAATTGTTTTTAAATCATCTTCACTTAAAGACATGATTAATTTTCCAAATCCATCGTAAACATTTACTTGATTCAATTTGGTGTCATTGTCATATTCCAAATTGAACAAGCCATTGCTCGGATTTGGATATACTTTAACACGCATAGATTCAAGATCATCAATATCGGTAGTTAATGTTATACATTTCACTTTAGTGCATTCACATCCAGCTTCATTTTTGGCGCTCATAGTTACACAATATTTAATGTTTTGAGTATACAGATAGGTCATACCATTGCTTGCACTTTGAAACGAATTACCATCTCCAGTTAACCAAGTGAATGTTAATTTATCTGTGTTTCCTAGGGGAACAAAATCAAACGCTTTTAGTCCTTTAGTATAGTTGCGCTTGATGGTAAAATCACATGCATTTGGAATTTCCTCTACTGTAATAGCTCTAATTGTTGTGTCCGAACATCCACCAAGTACATTGGCAACCAAACGAACAGAATAGGTCTTTGAACTTACAGTATTGTATTGGTGCATTGGGTTATACTTATTTGAAGTAAAGCCGTCCCCAAAATCCCACTCATATTGAATTTGTCCTTGTTTAAATTCTGTCTTGTTCGCAAATACGATTGGCTCGTTTACACATTTATCGTCAGCTGTAAAGCTTGCCCGCGGTTGCTCACCGACATTCATAACTTTTACAATTTCATCGCTACAAGTATTGCTCAAAACCACCTTCATGCTAATGGTTTTTATTCCTGAGCTTTTCCAAGAAACCGATGGACTAACTTGCGTGCTACCGCCATTTCCTTGGCCAAAATTCCAAGAATAAAAAGCATTTACCCCACTAGGCACTTGGGTCAAATTGGTTAAATTACTTGGCTTTAAATTGCACATAAAATCAGCTTTAAAATCTGCCACAGGTGCTGGTTTAACAAGTAGGTTTTTTTCGATAGAATCGACGCAACCAAATTCAGAGACAGATTTCAATTTAATGGTTTTGCTGCCATCAGATTGAAATAAATATTCTGGATTTTCTACGGTTGCAATCGTACCTTGTCCTTCAAAAGTCCAAGCGCTCCCTTGAATTCCTGAGTTAATTGTAGAAGTGTTTTTAAACCTTATAGGCTCATTCTGACAAAAAGATGAAGGCAAGATTTCGAAATTAGATCTTGGAACAGAAAAAGTATATGCAATACGGCTAGTTGAGCGCGCGCAACCATTTGACTCAGCTTTTAAAACCACTTTGTAAGCACCGTCTTTTGCATACAAATAGGATGGGCTATTGGCGGCCGAATTACCTATGCCATCGCCCATATCCCATGTATAAACAATAGTTCCGCTGCCAATATAACTGCTGTTATTGAATTTAACTGGTCGGCCTTCACAAGCGTTTACAACCCTAAAATTAACTTCAGGCACTTCATTAATATTCACTACAAAAGTGGTGTCTTTGATAAATCCATAAGGAGATGTAATGGTTCGCATTCTAACGGTGTATGAACCAAAACTTGGAAACTCATGCACCGGACTTATAGCATCGTTCTCTGGACTACCATCTCCAAAATTCCACAAGTATGTAAGGTTTCCTGAAGAAACAGTAGATTGATTGTCTAAATAAATTTCAGATCCATCGCACAAAGTACTTGGAAGGATATATTTAGGATTTCCTTTAGGTGCAACAATTATTTTACGCATGTAGAGCGTATCACATGAGGTAAGAATATCGTTCACTTTGATAAAAAGTGTTACGGTGCTGTCTAAATAATTTAGGGGTGCTTTGAACTTTATTTTGCCATTATTATTGTGGTCGTATAATGCTGTGCTGCTTGACAAAGTGATCCCAGTGGCACTTTTCACCCAAATTGAATTTGTCCATTTTACACCGTAATCAGATGCAGAATATTTTCTTGGAGAAGTCATTTGAATCTCCATTGTTTCATCTACAGGGTTTACAGCAAAACCTCTATTTTGATAATCATATATTCCAATATTACCTGTACTTGGTGTGAAAACTGCACCACCTGGAGATGGTGTTACAAAGAATACTTTTGACAAGGTGTCATCTGCAACAACATCGTCTTCGTTGTTGCTAAACAACTGGATTTTATTCTGACCGCTTTGACTGAATAAATTAGGTTGAGGAAACGTAAAAGCAACCGAATCTCCTGGACTTAGAACATTTGTCAATGCAAGCACCGTTTTCCCTCCATTGTTTAAACGGTTGGCCACTTGAATGCCTTTGACTGAAAATGCAGATTTGTTTTTAATTACACCTTTAATGTTGTTGGTATACCCTGCACAAACAGGATTGCTCAATGGCAAATCAAATTGCGCCATCTGTAAATTTAAAGTATATTCTATTGCGCCAATATCTGGCTTGCTACTACTTCTTGAATTTCCTCTCAAATCGATAATCAATCCTGGTATGTTGGTGCCTTTATTGGCCATCATTACAGCTCTAGGGTGTAAGTCAGAAGCCGCATTTTCATCGATAAAGTCAGGATCGACATTGATATTATTTGCAGGAAAACCCGCTTGATACAAATCTGACATAGTGCTTCTTGCTGCACCTGAAACATAGCCGATATAGGTTGTACCTGAACTTCTTAAATCAAAATTATTGTGGCTAAAACTAGCAGGATTTGCACCAGAAAAGTCGTAGTACAAATATTTGGTTCCGGCACCCTGAAAATCGCAGGATAAAATATTGTTTCTAAACACATTCCAATACCCCCCGTATACAACGTAGGTTGTGCTGTTATTTAAAACTGAAGTCCCAGATACATGGGCAAATGTGTTGTTTATAATACTTAAACTGCCACCAAACAGTGAGGCATAATTGTAAATGTAATTGTAGTTAAAACCCGTGGTTCTGCAGTGAACTGAATTGTTGTTCAAAGTACTGTTTCTAGTAACATTGTTGAAGTTGGAAAAGTAAATTGGGTATATTGAGTTTGTAGAAACCCCAGATCCATCAATATTGTATATTCTATTGCGGTCGAATACACCGGTGGTATAATTTAAGTAGATACCGTATTTAAATGACGTAACAGTATAGTCGGTGTTGTGAATAGCATTGCCTTCCAAAGTTGTGTTGTTGGTATATGCTGAATAGAATCCGCAGAAGCGCCAATTTTGAATGTTATTGTTTAAGAATCTATTGCCTGAACTTGCATTGTTTAATGATGTAGCAGTTGGACCTGCCATAACAATGCCGTAGTAAGGGCCATTGCTATTTGAGGTTCTAAAATTATTGTTTTCAAATATATTGTTGTTGCCTGCATTGGTATAATTAAATGGCGAGGTTGTGCCATTTGAAATCCATACATAAGCTGTTCCAGTGTTACTTCCCAACATTGAAGGACAGCTAAAGTTGCAATTCCTTAAGGTATTGTTGTCAGAGGCATTTCTTACCCATAAGCAATATCCAAAAGTTGCATTGTTTACGATGGTCAAATTATTAACCGTAAGAAAGTCAACCCCATTTAAATCGAGCACACCACCGGCGGCAGTTGAAGTTGGGGTGAAACTTAAAGTGGTGCCATTCCCGTTGATTGTTATTGTTCTGCTGCTGCTCATACCAAGAATGGCTGGTATACTTATTTGCTGCACATATGGACCAGAACCTGTAGCAACATCAACAGTTAAAGAGCCTTGTAAACCTGCACCTCCTAAATTGTAGTTGGCCGGGCCTCCATCTCCTCTTGTTAAGTTGCGCAAATCGTTCACAAAAGCAGTGAACGATACATAATTGCTCGCACTTGCAACTGCTCCTGAGTTAATGGTGTATGTTCCACCATTAAAGGCAAATAAAGATTTGCCTGCAAATAATAAAAAGACCAATGGGATTAACCCCTTTGAAAATCTTCTAAATACTTGAATTTTGTAATTTACTTTTTCCATATGCTTATTTCATTAATTTAACTTCAACAAAAATATTTTGTAAAATCGAAACCCTTGCTTGTGTATTTGGACCAATATGCTCATATTTGCAACAAAATATTACTTTTAGGGTAGATGAAGTTACTTCGAGAAAATATCAGAAAAATAAGAGAGCTTAGAAACTATACGCAAGAGTATATGGCGGATCAACTCGGCCTAAGTGTTAGTGGCTATGGTAAAATTGAACGCAGTGACTCCGACATTAACCTTTCTAGAATTACACAAATAGCTGAAATTCTAAATGTAAGCCGCACCTCTTTGCTTGAGTTCAATTCAGAAGACTTGCTAAAAAATTTGGATGAAGAAAGTGCCAATAAAAGCAACAACTACACTCCTATTGCGACTACCCCTCAGCAAAACAGCTTAAGCCACGACGACTTTTCAACACTTTTAGATATCATCCGATCTCTTAGAGAAGAGAACGCAAAGTTAAAAGCAGAATTGGAGAAATTAATGGTCAAGTAGATTGGGAGAAGTTTCGTTATTCCGATTTTTAAATAAAATACTTTTCAATTGAGGGACTAGGGTCTATCCTATACCCATAGCTTATCCAAAATTAAATTATATAACGAAACATTGAAGTTTCCAAAATCCTAACTATACCCTATACGCTAGATTCATCCCGTAGCGTGACGGAACGCAGTGTAGTCTCTGCTACATGGACCCTATACCCTAGTTTCATAGCGTCGTCGTATTCCCCCTTAGTATATCTTGAATAACCGCTTTGTAGGTTTTGCCAACAGAAAAGATTTGTTTGTTGCGCATTTCAACTTCGTGAAAGTCTATCGTATCGATGTGGTTGATGTTGATAATGTTTGAGCGGTGAATTTGTTTGAATTCAGCAAATGGCAATTCACTGAGCAGAGACTTCAAACGTTTAAATACCAGTATTTCTCTTTCTTCTGTAAGATGCAAGCGCAGGTATTCGCCCTCTGCTTCTATGCTTATTAGTTCGTCGAAGGCTACGCGGTTAAATTTGTTTTTACCCGATTGAACAAAGAAAAAAGTGAGTTCCCTTTGGTTGATTTTTAGTTGTATTTTACGGTGTGCGCGTTCCAAAGCGGTGTATAGAATTTCTGGCTTAATGGGCTTGGTGATAAAATGCAAAGCCTCGTTGGCAAAAGCAGGCAGTGCATACTGGGGAAATGAACTAATCAA
>JBIKPR010000098.1:0-7490 GCA_044357345.1 Bacteroidia bacterium | reverse complement strand
CAAATTCAAATCAAGTCTCAAAGTGTTGAGATAAGAACGGAGCATGTCTTCTGTCATCATATACTTTTGCAAAAGTAAGAATTTCTGAGCGCTTAGTCAACCAAATCCTACAGACTTAAGTTTACTTCCGATTATTTAAGCAACTATGGATTCTATTTTTGCTAAAAATTAAAAAAAGCTTATCATTGAAAGGTGGATCAAAAACGTTTTTGGATACTGCTGATTATTCTTCATTTGCTTTTTATGAGCAAACAGTTGTTTACAGGCAATAGCATCCTACAAGACAGCAAAGAATACCTATACGCAGCCGATAATCTACTTACGCATCAAACCTTGTATTCATGGAATTTAAACCATGCTTTCAACCCAGATTGGTTAAGTAAAAGACCTATTTTGTACCCTTTAATCCTTGCCCTTTTTAAAACCATTAGCTTAGGTTCTAATTTTGTATTTCTCATTTTGGTATACTTTAGTCAAAATGCAGCAAGTTTGTTAAGTTTCTACTTGTGTGTCAAAATTTTAAACCAATTGAAAATCAATATTAATTGGAAACATGCCAGTGTTTTTATGCTTTTTAGCTTGTCTCAATTCATTTATTGCAACACCATTATGAGTGAATCGTTTTTGCAACTCTGTTTATGTGCTTTGGTGTATATTCAAATTTGTAAACCCTTAACCTTTAAATGGTCATTAATTTCATCTGCAACCATTATATGCGGCTTGTCTCTTAAACCTGTTCTCATGCCTTTTGCCTATGCATTTCCGCTGATAATAGTACTTAGGAATTTGCCAAAATTTGATTTCAAAACCACGCTACCAACAATACTCCCAATTGTCTTTATATTTTTAATTGTGAATTGGAACTTTAACAGGAGTGGACATAGGCAGTATTCTTCTATTAGCACCATTAATTTATTACACTACAACACATACACCATGTTGATGTATAAATATGGTGAAAACAAAGCTGATTCCATTGTAGATGATATTCATTTTAAAGGAAATTTACTTGGTAATTATGCAGCTAAACAAGATTATATTGGTAATTCATGCAAGTCGCTAATCTCTGCAAACCTAGGAACTTACATTTTTCTGCACTTGCGAGGTATGGCGTTTTGTTTATTAGATCCAGGTCGCTTCGACATTAGTCAATTTTTTGGACTTAGCCATGGGAAAAATTTACTCTATGAAACGAACAAAGAGAATGCCTTTGGGCGGGTTATTAATTCTGTTATGAATCCTTTGGGTGTTTTATTAATCCTATTCTTTGTTTTTAATTTCTTTAAACTCGTATTGATAATGAAATTTTTATTTTCCAAAAAACTAAGTTTATTCATCAAGCTAGTCCTGTTTTGCTTCCCTTTCTATATTGTTTTTTTAACAGGCCCAATAGGCGCAAGTAGGTTCTTAATGCCTGTAATTCCATTGATTTTTACAATGGTTTTAAGTGTAGAAAATTGGAAGTTATTTGGAAGAAATGCAGAGAGAACTGAAACTATTTAGCATTTTCAACTTTATCGAAATCGATTTGAGAAAACAACTTTGAGCCTAATACTTCTTTAACAACCTTAAGATGGTTAATGCTATGCGCATCGGTGCCAAGAAAATGATAGTGTCCGTTTTTAATCAACCATTGAGCAAACTTCTTTGCCATTGGCGAATAATAAGAGGCTAATGACATCAGATTGATCTGGAACTTCACGCCAATATCTAATATTCTCTCAGCGTCTTCGTAGTCGTCTTGCAAATAAATATAGCGTTCCGGATGGGCCAAAACTGGCATATAACCTGCCGTTTTAACCTCAAACAACAACTGATTAAAAAACACTGGCTTGTTCATGAAAGAAGTCTCTACAAGCACATGGTTGCCATGAAAAGTTAGAACATCCCCTTTTGTTTTTATAAGATCATAAAATACTTCATCCATGTAGTATTCGGCGGCAAAATCAATTTTTAAACTCAAATGATTCTCCGCCAATGCCAATTCTAATTTGTTTTTTTTATCTTCTATGATGGCTCTATTATTGGGATAATAATCGCTCATTATATGCGGCGTTGCAATAATTCGCTCAAAGCCTAAGTCTATAAAACTTTTGGCCATGTCTAGCGAATATTCAATAGACTTGGAACCATCATCTATTCCAAATAAAACATGGTTGTGCATGTCCCATTTCAAGGGCATTACATCCAATTTACTCGTTCCAAATAGACGGTCTAATAAGCCCATTACTTCTTTTTGAAGGGGTTAAATTTGTGCCACCACATTGAATTGTCACGGTCTTCCTCATAATAGCCATAGCCATAGCCATAACCATAACCATAACCATATTTATTGCCGTAGGTATTCTTTCTATTTACATCATTAATAACAACCGAAAGATTGTTGTAATTTTTACTATTATACATCAAATTTATGTTGCCAATGACAGCTTCTTTAGAATAACCTGAACGCACAACATAAATTGATAAGTCGCAACGCCTGAAGACAGCACTGGCATCGGTAACCAATCCAATTGGAGGGTTATCTGCCATAATCACATCATACTCCAAAAATAGTTGATCGATTAACTCATCAAATTCACTTTTTAACAGCAATTCATTCGGATTTGGAGGAATTGGACCTGCAGGTATAAAATGTAGGTTACTTATGGTAGATGTCTTAACCGCGTCTTTCCATGTATTCATATCGGATAAAATAGAACTCATTCCTATGCTGTTGTCTACATTAAAACCAACGTGAATTTTTGGTTTTCGCATATCCAAATCCAATATTATAACCTTTTTGCCTGTTAAGGCCAATATAGCAGCGTAGTTAATGGCAAAAAACGTTTTTCCCTCTCCACTAATCGTTGAAGTAACCCCGATTATTTGCTTTGATTTTTTAGGCAGCATAAAATCAGAATTCGTTCTAATCGAACGGAGGGATTCACTGATGGATGACTTAGGATTTTTATCAACCACCATGGTAGACTCATTCATCTTCTTGGAATAGGTTGGAATTGAACCTAAGATTGGAGCCATTAGAATATTTTCAATTTGTTGTTGGCTGTATATTACATTCATCAACAAATATTTAATGGCTATATACACTGTAACTGGAAGAATTCCTATTAACAAGAACAATAGCCAAACTTTTTGTTTATTAGGAGATATTGGCATCTCACTGGCATAAGCCTCAGAAAGAATGGTGAATTCTGGAACTGTCCCAGCCTTTGAAATTTGATATTCAATTTGCTTGGTGATTAAATCCATGTAGTATTTCTCATACAATGAACTAAAGCGTTTGATTCGGTTCAATTCTGTTTCTTTGTCTGGCAACCCTGAAAATTGAGCGCTTAATTTTGAAATTTTCGCGTTAATCTCTGCTGTTTTCTCACTGATAAATTTTTTAGATTCCTTGAGATGGTTAAGCATCTGTGATTTAATAATGGAGACTTCCAACTCCAATTTTCTAAACGGCAATGTGATTTCCTTATTGGAAATTTTTAATAATTCACGTTGTTTGTACAAATCATTTAATTTGTTGATTCCATCAGCAATTTGAATATTTTCAGTCCCAAAAATCATTGGAACAATATTGTCTTTGCTGGCATCTGATTGTATAAAAACTAAAATGTCCGAATAATTTTTTGCACCTCTTAGTAGTTCTTCCTTAGTTTTTTCTAAATCTTCAAGTTGCTTAACTATAACATTAAGATCTGTATTTGGCGACACAGATCCATTTTGTTTTACAAAGGCTTCCAAATCATTTTCATAAGATTCTAGCTTACCTGCAGTTTCTTCAATTTGGTTTTCAATAAACAGCAAAGTTTGTTCGTGTGACTTCTGCTTTTTTTCTAAAGATTGACGGAGGTAGACGGTGTCATATGTATTCACAATATCCCTAGCCTTTTCTATATTAAAATCAACAAAAGAAATCGCCAATGTTCTAGCTTCAACACTGCTTGCTACAACACTAAGATTACCTAATAAATAGGAAATTAAAGCGCCACGACTATTGATTCTAAACATAAACTCCTTGCCTTCAATATCTTGATCACGAAATGCAGTCCATTGAATAGTAAATTTAAATTGACCAATTTGAATAGGATCGCCAATTTTGTAAATTTTCGAATTCGTCTTATCTCCATCTTTCTCGTTAAAACTGAATTCATATTTACTAACAAAAACAATAGAATAATATTTGTCGTAAATTGTATTTTTAGGATCAGAAAAAATGTGAATCTTAAAAGGTGAAGAATTATATATTTCGGTAGTTAATATATTGCCTTCAGCAAAATAGGATACATTTAAGTCAATTACATCTAAAACTTCTTGTGCAACTCTTTGCGAACGAATTAACTCAATTTCTCCATCAAGATTTTCGAATTGCATTGTTTGAATAGTTGCAATACCTGCGTTGCTTGCTTCCTTCTGCATTTCCAACCTAATAGAAGAGCTTGCTTGATAAACAGGCTTGCTATATTTTAAATAATAATGCGCGCCAATACTTGATAACAACAAAGAAATTGGCAACCAAAACCAATATTTCTTTAATATTAAAATTAATTTTTCACTTGAAAAACCAGCACCTTCGGTTTGAACAACTCTGTTGTCAATTTGACCGTTTTCTGACTCAAAATCTATCATAGTTTATTTCGTGAAGTTATTTATTAGCAATGAAAATGTAGTTATTATTTGTAGAAAATTAAAAATATACATATTGTCACGCACCACCTCAGATCCCGGTCTTCTAATTGGTTCAATGTAAATGATGTCATCAGGCCGCAAATTCACAATTGAGTTTTTCATATCATTTATCGTGCTTAAGTTCACCACTGTAATCTCTGGGTTTTTTAAATCGCCACGAATAATTCGAATGTTATAGCCCTTAGACTTTTCATCTAAGCCCCCGTATGCTGCTATAGCTTCTAATAGGTTCATATTACTTTTAAAGGGCATTATCTGACCACCTTTACCACCCAATAGAATAATTTTTTTGTTTACAACCTTCGAAATTATATATGCTCCATTGTAATATGTTTCATATTTTGCGGATAATAAACTGTCCAATTGTGATGTCTTCAAGCCAATTACAGCAACCTTTCCCAACAATGGAAAAAGACACATGCCAGATTCCAAAACTTCATATGTTGGTATACTTGCGGACAAATCGTTACCATCACCAAAAGATTTTGAAGACACTAATGTGCCACCTGGATCTATAATTGATTCTCCTTCATTGGTATAAATTGAGTATTGAATTTTATCCCCTACTCTAATCGGATTTTCAATTACCGCTTTTTCGTAAGAAGATTTCCAATTGAAATCTGTTGGCTCAGCTTTTAAAATTATATTAGACGTATATGATTTACATCCTTGCAATATAAAAACGACCAAAAAAATAAAAAGAAAATTGCTATTTTTCATGCTTAATTAAACCTAATAAATATGTACCGTAACCACTTTTTGTTAAAGGCTCTGCCACCTTTCTTAGTTGCTCATCATCTATAAATTTCATTCTCCAAGCAACCTCTTCTATACTTCCAATTTTCAAACCTTGTCTTTCTTCAATTACTTGAACAAATTGACCGGCTTGCATTAAACTATTAAAGGTGCCAGTATCTAACCATGCAGTGCCTCTTTCCAATATGCCGACTTTCAATTGTCCTTTTTCCAAATACACTTTGTTGACATCCGTTATCTCATATTCACCACGTGGTGATGGCTTTAAATTTTCTGCAATTTCTACTACTTGGTTGTCGTAAAAATACAAACCTGGTACAGCGTAATTTGATTTAGGATGCAATGGTTTTTCTTCTATGCTAATGGCAACATTGTTTTCATCAAACTCAACCACACCATAGCGCTCAGGATCGCTAACGTGGTAGGCATAAATCACACCACCTTCAGGATCATTATTGCTTTGTAGCAACCTTTGTAAAGAAGCTCCAAAGAAAATATTATCTCCCAGTATTAAAGCAACCTTATCTTGGCCTATAAATTCTTTTCCTATAACAAATGCTTGTGCCAATCCGTTTGGAACGGCTTGTTCAGCGTAGGAAAATTGACAGCCTAATTGAGTTCCATCACCCAACAATTTTTGAAAATGAGGCAAATCATGTGGTGTAGAAATAATTAATATTTCTTTAATTCCGGCCATCATTAAGATAGACAATGGGTAATAAACCATTGGCTTATCAAATACTGGCATCATTTGCTTACTAACTGCTAATGTTAATGGATGCAAACGGGTACCACTTCCTCCTGCTAATATTATTCCTTTCATGATCTATTTGAATACATATTTTGATAATAACTCTGGTAAGCGCCGCTGGTAACATGGTTTAACCATTCTTGATTTGCCAAATACCAATCCACTGTTTTTTCTAATCCTTGTTCAAAAGTAACAGATGGTTTCCAATGTAATTCACCCATTAATTTTGATGAGTCAATAGCATATCTAAAATCGTGACCAGCACGGTCAGTTACATAAGTAATTAATTGCTCTGATTCGCCTTCAGTTCTTCCTAGTTTTCTATCCATTAATTGGCATAAAAACTTCACCAAATCGATGTTCTTCCACTCATTGTTTCCACCAATGTTATAGGTATCACCCATTTTTCCTTGATGAAAAATAACATCTATCGCTGCTGCATGGTCTTCTACAAACAACCAATCGCGCACATTCTCTCCTTTGCCATAAACCGGCAATGGTTTCTTCTGCATGATATTGTTGATCATCAATGGAATTAATTTCTCAGGAAAATGATGTGAACCATAATTGTTGCTGCAATTTGAAATTTTAACCGGCATCCCATAGGTGTGCTGATAGGCCCGAACAAAATGGTCGCTTGACGCCTTAGATGCTGAATATGGAGAATTCGGGTCGTATGGTGTTGTTTCCAAAAACTTTCCTTCATCACCCAATTGACCATATACTTCATCGGTGCTTACATGGTAAAACAATTTGCCATCGTAATTTCCAGCCCATATACCCTTAGCGGCATTCAATAAGTTCACCGTACCAACAACATTGGTCATCACAAAGTCCATAGGACTATGAATTGATCTGTCAACATGTGACTCAGCTGCCAAATGTATCACACCTTCAAATTGATGGGTCTCAAATAAACCCCTTATAAATTCTGTGTCTGTAATATCCCCTTTAACAAACGTATAATTTGAGTTGTTCTCAACATCTCTTAAATTTTCCAGATTACCAGCATAAGTCAATTTGTCTAAATTGAAAATCTGATAATTAGTATACAAATTCACAAAACGTCTTACAACGTGTGAACCAATAAAACCAGCACCTCCAGTTATTAATATTTTCTTACTCATTATTTTAAATCTGATAAAAACATGTCAAATACAATCGTTGCATTAGCAGGTATAACACCCGGATATCCCTGTGCACCATAGGCCAAAGCTGGAGGAATAATCACTCTAACTTTCATTCCCTTATTCATTCTAGGTAAAATTTCTTGCCATCCTTTTATCATGCCAGC
>JBIKPR010000097.1:0-7632 GCA_044357345.1 Bacteroidia bacterium | reverse complement strand
TTTAATGGTTTTCGATTCAAAGTTTTAAATTTTGAATTCGCCGCAAATTTATCGTTTTATTTGATAAAAGTAAAAAATTGGACTTATTTAAATTCATTATAATTAACAAAGGATATTTGAACTTGTTTTGAAAAAAAGCAAGAGCAAGGGGGTTGAGAAGGGCAGGCATTCGTAAAAACTAGAGGCTATAAATATTTCTGTACCCATTTCAGTCTTGAAAGCGCTGCACTAAGTTAATGGCAAACTCGCCAGAAAGCTACATTTTGTCTCTCATAATTACTCGCAAGCTCATGAGAACGCTACACTTCGTTCCACTTAGTTACTCGCAAGCTCATGAGAACGCTACACTTCGTTCCACTTAGTTACTCGCAAGCTCATGAGAACGCTACACTTCGTTCCACTTAGTTACTCGCAAGCTCATGAGAACGCTACACTTCGTTCTTGCCCTTGCTTCTTATTTGTGCACCTTTCCGTGCCCTCTGTCTCCGCTCCGCTGCGGCTTTGAGGCATGCCTCAAGAGCTACACGCCGGTCATCGGGGTGCGCATTATCGGTAATTTCATTTCCTTATAAAAACAGGCATGCTCTACCACGGGTCTATTGTCTTTCCGGGTATTGATTAATCGCTAAGGAAATAAGATATTAATCGAAATTTCAAACATTTCCAAATGCTCCCCTCATAACTCTTGCTCTTGCCTGAGCTTAACTTTTGACTTTGTAAAAGTCAAGTTCAGTAATCTTGCTTCTTGCTTCTCTCTTCCCTACCTTTGCACTCTTGTCTGAAAACACACCCATAAAAATCTGTCATTTAAGTTCGGTTCATTTTGCCTTAGATACGCGTATTTTTTATCGGATGTGTAGGTTTTTAAGCCATACCTATGCGGTAACCTTAATTGCAGTGCATCCAAAAGAGGAGTTAAAAGACAAAGTTCATATTATTCCCTTTAAGCGTTACCACAACCGCAAATTCAGAATTCTATTTGGATGGTTGCTAATGTTTTTTAAAGCAATAAAGGTCAATGCCCGTATTTACCATCTGCACGATCCAGAATTAATCCCTTGTGGCATACTCTTAAAATTGCTTGGCAAAAAAGTTATTTTAGACATTCATGAAAATATTGCGGAAGACTTGTTTGACAAACCATGGATAAAAAAGCAAAAACTGGTTTATTCAATTTTTGCCTTTTTTGAAAGCATTGCCTGTAAGATGTTTTATATACTTTTGGCAGAGCGATCTTATGAAAAAAGATACATGACCAAATGCAAGCAAATTTCAACCGTTCAGAATTTTTGCGATACTGAATTCTTTACCCCATTTGAAAAAACAGAGTATAAGAACACTTTGAACCTTTATTACATAGGTATTATCTTGGAGAATAGAGGCATTTTACAAATCCTAGAATCAATACACTTACTTAACAAGGAAGGTATACGGGCAGATTTTCATTGCGTCGGCGAGTTGTATTCTGACTTGGATAAAAAAATCCAAGGTTTAAAATATTATAAAGAAATAGAAAGTCAAATCCATTTTTATGGACGTTTGCCACTAGATCAAGGATATAAAATGGCAAAAAACATGGACATAGGAATTTGTCTGATTTGGCCAATGAAGAATTCTATTGAAAGTTACCCTACAAAATTGTTCGAATATATGTGCTGCGGATTGCCAATAATTACCTCAAATTTTCCGCTTTATAGAGCCGTTGTAGAGGAAAATAATTGCGGGGTATGTATCGACCCTTTTAATGTCGAGGAACTGAAAAAAGTGCTCATTGCTATGCGCATGGATGTCGAAAAAAGTAAACTTATGGCAAAAAACGGCAAAAAAACGGTTTTTGAGAAATATGATTGGAAAACGCAAACACCAATAATATCAAAGGTTTACGATGTCCTTTCAAGGTAATTACAATAAAAAATCAAAAGGTGTTTGGTATTTCGAATATGATTATCTAATTTTGCCGTCCCAAATTTTTATCAACACCCAAAGTCGTGGATTCAATTAGTTATAAAACCATTTACGCCAACAAAACAAGCATAAACAAAAAATTTTATGTAGTTGACGCGAGCGAAAAAGTATTAGGCCGTTTGGCTTCTCAAATCGCTTCTGCTTTAATCGGCAAAAATAAGACAGATTACACCCCTCATGCAGACAATGGCGATTGCGTTATTGTGTTGAATGCAGGAAAAGTGAAATTATCCGGAACCAAAATCAACTCTAAAGAGTACATCACCTATTCTGGTTACCCAGGTGGGCAGAAAAGAATCTCTGCTTCAGACTTGGTAAACAAAAGACCTATTGCTCTCATAGAGGAAGCGGTTAAAGGCATGTTGCCAAAAAACAAGCTAGGTGCTGAGATGTATAGAAGCCTGTTCGTTTACGACAGTGATCAACATCCTCACGCAGCTCAACAACCAACAGAATTAAAGATAAAATAATCCATACAGATCATTCATGGAAGTATCAAACACATCAGGAAGAAGAAAAACAGCTGTTGCCCGCATTTATGTAAAAGCCGGCAATGGTGATATTCTTATCAACAACAAACCATACGACCAATATTTCACTACATTGGTAAATCAGTTTAAAGTGGTTCAACCATTGCAAGTAACTGACAATGTTGGTAAATTAGACATCAAAGTAAATGTTGATGGCGGTGGCGTAACAGGACAAGCAGAAGCTATCCGCTTAGCCATTTCTAAATCACTTTGCGAATTGAACGTAGAAAACCGTATTGCTCTAAAACCACTAGGTTTATTAACTAGAGATGACAGGATGGTTGAAAGAAAGAAACCTGGTCAAAAGAAAGCAAGAAAAAGATTTCAATTCAGCAAACGCTAATACTATATTCAAATGTCTTCAGTATCACAAGAACAATTATTGGAAGCAGGTTGTCATTTTGGCCACCTTACCCGCAAATGGAATCCAAAGATGGCTCCGTACATTTTCATGGAGCAAGATGGAATTCACATCATAGACCTTAACAAAACCTCGGTAAAATTGGATGAAGCTGCTTCAGCCGTTAGAAACATGGTTAAATCTGGTCGCAAAATTCTATTTGTAGCTACCAAAAAACAAGCCAAAGAAATCATTAAAGAAGCTGCTGCTCAAACCAACATGCCTTTCGCTTGCGAAAGATGGTTAGGTGGTATGTTAACCAATTTTGCTACCGTACGTAAGTCAATCAAAAAAATGCAGACCATTGATAAAATGTCTACAGATGGCACGTATGCAAACATCAACAAAAAAGAAAAATTGATGCTAGAGCGCGAAAAAGCTAAATTAGCTAAAGTGCTTGGTGGTATCGCTGATATGTCTCGCCTTCCTTCTGCTCTATTTATCGTTGACGTTAAAAGAGAGCACTTGGCTGTAGCTGAAGCTATCAAATTGAATATCCCAACCATTGCTATGGTGGATACCAACAGCGATCCTACAAACATCGATTTCGCTATCCCTAGTAACGATGACTCTTCAAAATCTATCAAATTAATCGTTGATGTAATTGTTAGAGCAATCGAAGAAGGACAATTAGACCGTAAAAAAGAAAAAGATTCAGCTGAAATAGAGAAATCTAAAGCAGAAAAAGAAGCATCAGCTGAAGCTTAATCAATTTTCAAAACATTTAACATGAGTAGTATGTCAACAATTAGTGCAACAGATGTAAACAAATTGCGTCAAATGACCGGTGCTGGTATGATGGACTGTAAAAAAGCCCTAATAGAAAGCAATGGTGATTTTGAAGCAGCAATTGATAACCTTAGAAAAAAAGGTCAAAAAATCTCTTTAAACAGAGCAGATAGAGCAGCTCAAGAAGGTGCAGTAATCGCTCTTACTTCTGAAGACCGTAAAACAGGTATAGTGGTTGAATTGAATTGCGAAACTGACTTCGTTGCCAAAAACGAAGACTTCGTTAAATTTGCAAACGAAATCGCTAACCTAGCCCTTACCCACAAACCAGCTGATGCTGCTGCTTTAAAAGCATTAACTATCGGTTCATTAACTCTTGAGCAACGCTTATTAGACGAGATGGGTAAAACAGGTGAAAAAATGGACGTTTCTAAATACGCTATCATCAGCGGTGAAAACGTAATCGCATATATCCACGCTGGAAACAGAATGGGTGTATTGGTTGAAATGAACAACGCTCCTTCTGAAGCTAACATGAACGCAGGTAAAGATACAGCAATGCAAATCGCTGCAATGAACCCACTTGCTTTAAATGAAGCTCAAGTTCCAGCTGACACAATCGCAAGAGAAATTGAAGTTGGGAAAGAACAAGCAATCGCTGAAGGCAAACCAGCTGAAATGGCTGAGAAAATTGCTCAAGGAAGATTGACCAAATTCTACAAAGAATACACGCTTTTAAACCAAGAGTTTGTAAAAGACAGCAGCAAAACCATTGCAAAAATGTTGGCTGATACTGAAGCTGGACTAACAGTCCTTAGTTTCAAACGTATCGCTCTTGGTGCTTAGTCAAAATAAACAATATTAAAAAAATCCGATTAGATAACTAATCGGATTTTTTTATGCCCAATATTTATTTGTTCTTCTTCTTATAATTGAAAAACATATTGATTAAAATCAATTCGTCTTGGGTTAATTGTGTTTCACCCAAATTATTTTCATGTTTTTTGTTTGCAAACCTGAACTCATAGTTCGACAGTTGTTCTGATGTGAAATCTGGTATCCGTTCTTTACCTTTTACAGTATCTGTATGGCATTTAGCGCAGCTTATTCTGTATAAGGCTAAACCTTTTTCTACATTGGCTAGGTTAGCACTTTTTAAAGTGTCAGACATTGCTTCTGGAAACTCAAATTGAACAGACTTCTTATTAGCGCACATACTGAAAACGCTAATGGTTAAAATTAAAAGTAAACTGTATCTTATCATTAATATATTCCTCCTATAACTCTATTGTTAAATTGTTTGTGTTTTGATTTTGGCAGTTCAATAGGCCGCTTATCTGTTGTATAATTTTCATTCAATGTGCTCATAAAAACTAAGATTTCTGAAATTTCCTGCTCCGTCAATTCTAATTTATCAGAGGAAAGGGTTTGATTGCTAATAGTTAATCCCCTTCCATTTCCTCCACCCTCATTATAGAATACCAGAACCTCCCTCAAAGTTTTATATACCCCATTGTGCATGTATGGAGAAGTTCTATTGATGTTTTTCAATGTTCCCGTTCTGAATGCATAAAGCGTTTCAACACTTGGGTTGATTAAATAGCGGCCTGAGTCTGCCCCAAATGTTGTAAAGGCAGTGTCATCGGGCACTCCTAAAACCTCAAATTCTGAACCTACAAAAGGTGGCTTTACCCCATTAAAAATTGGCAAAAAATGGCAAGTTGCACATTGGGCTTTGGACATAAAAAGATTAAACCCACGTTTTGCCTCTAGAGATAAATCTGATTTAAGTTCCATAGCATCATCAAACGATGATTTGGAAGCATTGAATTTAGAATAGTAATAGGTTAAAGCCGACAATATATGTGCTATTGAAGGTGCGGGTTCTTGAGGGGTTAATTTACTTAAATCACTCAACATTAACTTATAGGTCTTACAAGATAAAACCCTCTTCAAGATTAATGATTCAGGACAATTCATCTCTTCTGGGTTGGTAATAACAGATAGTGCTTGTTCTTGAAGCGTTAAATGTTTACCATCTTGCATAATCAAGTGGTTGTATTCTGAATTTAACAAACTCGGGGCATTGCGTTTTAGTTTGCCTTTATAGTTAAATGCTAAAGCCGTGGCTTGTGTGGTGTCTGTAAAACCTTGTTCAGGGTTGTGACAGGAGGCACAGCTTCTTTGAACATTTCCTGATAACAATGGATCATTGAATAAAAGCCTACCTAATTGTTCAATTTTAGTTAAATCGTTTTGATTGTTTACCCTTAAGAAAATACCTTTGGTGTTTTGTCCTCTATAAATTTCTTTATCGAATATTGACAGTGATTCTTTATTGATTGTGTAATCAAGCATGCTTTTGGATCTAAAGCCATTCTTAAGTATCCAATTTGCATGCAAATGGTACAATTGATTAACATACTGAGAAACAAAAGTGTAATGGTCAAACAACTGCGGATTCATCGGTTGGTTTTCAACCCAGCGAATACAAGCATCATATTTGTCTAAGTATTCGCCACTTAATGGATTATTTGTATAGGTATTTGTGTAAGCGGTGTAAATTGTCCTTACGCCTTTAAGCATACTTAATAATTCAGGTATGATTTGATCTTGATCAGGACATTCAAAACCAGTGGTGTATAAAGTAGATAAATTAAGTATGTACAATCGGTTGCAAAAGGCAAAGTGATCTGCTGTTTTGAAAAGTTCTAACATTGAATCTGGTTTAAAATGATTCAATGCCGTATTAATGGAACCAATATATTTGATTACACCTTGCGTGTCATTGTCGTTTAAGGCAATTTCTGCAAGGGTGAGACCGCTTCCAATTCGTTTATAAGGTTTTTCATACTTTTCGAATACTTCTGTTTCCCATTCCACAGGCAAAGGTCCATTAATCAATTTGTATTCAATGGGATTTGCATATCGAAACCAGAAATCAAGAGGCTTTAAATCCATACGGGCTTGATGAATCAAAGTCCTCAAGCTGTCTTCATTCACGTCAGCTGAATTAGCATACCCTTGCATGCGTTCACTAGAATTCTCAAAAACATTTAAAAAATGTGAATAGGTTGATTTATAAACATTGGAATCATCGTCATTGCGGAAAGCACCAATGAACAATAGACCTATTAGTGCAGTAAAAATGGTAAAAAATTTGAATTTCATGTGTCATTAAATAAAAAAAGTCAGTGTGCCTATGAAAAGCACACTGACTTACTATAAAAATATAAATTATTAATGCATTACGGTCATTTTCAGACGACTGATATTTCCGTTTATGCTTACTTCAACTAAATAAACACCTGCGTTTAAGTTTGCTGTGTTCATTTTAATTGATTGTTTGCCTGATTCAAGTGTTTGTTCAAATCCTTCCATTACTTCTTGGCCATTGATGTTGAAAACCTTAACTGATACTGAACCAGCTTCTTTGATTTCCATACTTAATACAGCTGCTGAGTTGCTTGGATTCGGATATAACTTAATTCCATTCTCATTAGCCAATTGATCAATTGAAGTTGAAAGACTAGCTAAACCTTGGATGTTAAAGCTATAAGTAGCCTCATCAAAGTCGTTGCTTACTACATTCAATACTGCAGTTTTCAATCCAGCACTGTTTGGAGTGAATCTAACAGTGATTGTTTGAACTGAACCAGAAGCAATAGTTAATGGGAAAGTAGGCAAACCTTCTAATACAAATTCAGAAGCATTTAAACCTGAGATGCTGATGCTGCTCATTTTCAAATCACCTACTGCGTTGTTTTTGATTTCAAAAGTTCTAACAAGGTTGCTTCCTTTTACCACAGTACCAAAATCAGTATTGTCGTAGTTTACAGGATACTTGTCGCCATTCTTTATCTCTTCGTCGTTACCGCTGATGGTAATTTCAGGACTAGATTTGAAGGTCTCTGGGTTGTAATAAGCCAATAATTGACCACCTTCCATTTGCTCACCTGCTACTGCATAGTGCGCTTGGTCGTATAACAAGAACATTCCTGCTCCTAA
>JBIKPR010000038.1:0-25908 GCA_044357345.1 Bacteroidia bacterium | reverse complement strand
TAAAAGATTTCTATGCGCCAAAACCTCATTGGCATTTAAGGTGAACAAACTTAACATCGCTGAAAATGAATGGTTGGCTAAGCAAATTAGTATTTTCCCAAATCCAAGCGAGGGAGAATTAACTATTCAATGCACTCAAGATTTCAAGCTTAAAGTTGTGGATGCAATTGGCAAATTGTTGTTTGAGCAAGACAATTTAAAAACCTTAGAATTACCCCAAGGAATTTATACCTTCTACATCACAATAGCAGGGGGAGCTGTTGTAAAGAAAGTCGTGGTGTTGTAAAAGAGATTAAATCCCAATAAAAAAATTATTTTTGCAACAAATGAAATTAAAAAATATCTACTTATTGATTTTCCCCATTGTGGTATTTATGTCTTCATGTATATATGAAGATGGACCAAAAATGAGTTTTCGCTCTAAAAAAGCCCGAGCGGTAAACACCTGGCGTATCGACAAAGCGTATGAAGCGGATTTAGACAAAACTGATTTCTACAAATCCGCTTTTGTTAATTACGAATTAAATTTAAAAAACGACAACAACTACCGCTTATCCTATAAGTATTATAATTTACTTGACTATGTTGAAACTGGTACTTGGGATTTAAGCGATGACAAATTGTATATTGTTTTCAAGCCAGTCAATACCACCCAAGAAAACAAAAACAAAATCCTTCGTTTAAAAAACCATGAAGCTTGGGTTATTGTGAATGTGAACAACAAAGATGTTGAATTGCATTTGGTGGATTAGTTAATAGTTACTAGTTGCATTTAGGCCCTTAGCATTTCCCAAGCCTTGTCCGCTTGTAAATGCAACATTTCTAATCCGCTTTTCACCTTTGCGCCATGGGCAGCAAACTTCTGCATCATGGCAGTATTTTCAGGATTATAGACCAAGTCATAGAAATTATGTGAGCTATTAATTTGATGGTAAGACAGGTCTAATAAACCATCTTTATCTGTATTCCCACTCATGCCCACAGGGGTGCAATTAACAAGCAAACTGTATTGACTTAGGTCAAGATTACTATAATTCAAGTCCCCATTCCTGCTGCAAACATCAAACAATATTTTTAGTGATTTCAGCGCGTATTGAATGGCCTTAGAAGATCCGCCATTGCCCAATATCAGTGCACGTCCATTTCCAGTATACCAAGTTTCCAAACTTTGAGAAAAGCCCCAATAATCAGTGTTATAAGCACTCAACAATTTGGTTTCAGGATCGATTAAAATAAAATTAGCCGCTCCGATTTCCTCAACTTCTTCACTTAGAATATGACAATACTTAAGCACCTCAGTTTTATGAGGTATCGTAACATTAAATCCAATTAAGTTTGGATGTAAAGCTATTAATTCAGGCAATTGATCAATTTCTGGAATAGGGAAAACTTGATAGTCCCAATCAATATGATTTCCTTCTTTAAATTTTAGTTTAAAATAAGCCGGCGAAAATGAATGCGCCAAGGGATAACCTATGAGTCCCAATAAAGGCATATTATACTTTCTTAGCTGGCATTTTAGCTTTGATAAATTCCACTACTATTGGCAACAATGAAATGCCAATAATACCGAAAATAACCATTTCAAAATTGTCTTGAATAAACTGGTTCTTACCCAATAAATAACCTAAAGTGGTAACACCACCAACCCAAAGGGCTGCACCTAAAACACAATTGACAATATACTTTTTGTATGCCATAGAACCAGCGCCCGCAACAAATGGAGCAACGGTTCTAACGATTGGGATAAAACGCGCAATGATGACCGTTTTACCGCCATATTTTTGATAATATGCTTCTGTTTTCTCAATATGTTCCCGTTTCAAGAACAGAATTTTCTCTTTGCTTTTAATGAGCTTACCGAAATACTTGCCTATCACATAATTGGTATTATCGCCTAACAATGCCGCTAGCATAAGTAAAGGAATAAGAATGGCAATATTTAAACTTCCTTCTGATGCCGCAAGAGCGCCTGCAGCAAATAACAAAGAATCGCCTGGAAGAAGAGGCATAACCACCAAACCAGTTTCAACAAAAATAATTAAAAACAATATGCCGTAAATCCAAATACCATATTCGCCTATCCAATCTTTTAGATAAACATTTAAATGCAATAAAATATCTAGGCCGTGTTTGATGATTTCCATTCGGCAAAAGTAAGAAAACTAAGGGAATAAAAAACGCAGGGATTATTCGGCATTAAGATAAGCCAACAATTCTGTGGCTTCATCTTTTTTCAATTTACCGGCCATCACCAAACGAATTTGTCTTCTTCTTAAAGCCCCTTCGTATTTCACCTTTTCCATTTCGGTTTCAGGTTCAATAGTTGGCACTAAAACAGGCTTATTTCTAGAGTCAATTGCCACAAAAGTATAATAGGCATCATTGCATTTGTACTTCTCGTTTCGTGGAATATTTTGTGCATACACTTCGATATACACTTCCATACTTGTATTAAACGAACGGGTAACATAGGCTTCAAGGGTTACCACGTCGCCCAAACGAATTGGTTCTTTGAATGAGACCCCATCAACACTTGCGGTAACAACAATATTATTGCTGTGCTTTTGTGCAGAAATTGCCGCTACTATATCCATCCAGTGCAATAGCTTTCCACCCATTAAATTATTTAAAGTATTGGTGTCGTTCGGCAGAACGATTTCATTCATAATGGTAAATGAATCTTTTGGATTTTTTATGTTTGTCATATTTGCTTTAATATTATTCCCAAAGCCAAGTAAATTTCTTTTTAGGTTTTAATCCAAATGGAACAATGGTATTTTTTGTTATAAATTCAACCGCCTCCTCAGCGCTGTCAGTAACGATAAACAGATCTTTGTCTTCAGGACTTATTGTGCCACTTTCTATCATATCATCCATATATTCGAGAAGTTTTTTGTGGTATTCGCGTCCAAAAATAACCACTGGATAACGTTTTATCATAGTGGTTTGAATTAAGGTTAGCACTTCGAACAATTCGTCTATAGTCCCAAAACCTCCTGGCATAGCCACTAAGCCATAAGAATACTTTAACAACAAAACTTTACGAACAAAGAAATAACGGATATTGGTAAATTTTTGAAGGTATGGATTTGGGTCTTGTTCGAAAGGCAATACGATGTTGCAACCAACTGACTTCCCTCCTACCTCAACTGCACCTCTATTGGCGGCTTCCATTATCCCGGGTCCTCCACCTGTCATAATTGTAAACCCTTTCTTGGCAATTAATCCTGCCAAGATTCTTGCGCTTTCATAATGTGGATGGTCTTCCTTAAAGCGGGCAGAACCAAAAATGGTAATACATGGACCCACGAAATGGAGGACCCTGAATCCTTTTACAAATTCGAACATTACCTTTATTGTAAAAACAAAGTCCTTAACCCTTGACTGCGGTCCTTCTAAAAAGCTTATCTCTTCTGTGTTAAATGATTGCTTACTCATAAATTATACATTTTACTTATTAAACTCAAAAAGTGAAGATTGATTTCATCCTTAGCGTTAAATAATTAAAAATCCATGCAAAAGTAAGATTTCTAAAGTCATTCTGCATAAGATTTTAATAAACAAGATGTTTAGATATTACTTATTTTTGCGAATGGCTCGGTCATGTCTTTGTCATTATTGTTTAAAAACATACCATTGTTCATTAAATTCAGTTAAACACCATATGTCTATTAAACAGATATTAATTTTATTCACAAGCATTTTCTGCTTTTATCAAGCAAAGGCATACGAACCAGTTGCTCTTGGTCAATGGCGAGTGCATCTGCCATACAACAATGTCAATGCCATTTGCGAAACACCTGATAAAATCTATTGTGCATCTGCTAACGGTTTATTTTCCTATTCAAAAGCCGATGGAATCACAGAAAGATTGTCGCCAGCCAATGGCTTCTCGGGCTATAAAGTTAAATGCATGACTTATGATTGGTCAACAGCCACCTTAATCATCGTGTATGCGGACACACGCATTGAAATGGTTAAAAACAAAACAATAGAAAAAAACGATGACATTTTTCGCAAAACTATTGTAGGCGAAAAGACCATACACCACATACAAATAAGCAATGGAATAGCCTATATCAGCACCTCTTTTGGCTTATTGGAATTTGACTTCAAAAAGAATGAAATCAAGAATTCGTATTTGAATATTGGTCCTTCAGGTAACGTTATAGATGTTTTTGCTTCCACTGTATTAGACGATAGTCTTTTCATCAGCAGTAAATCAGGAATCTATTCTGGATTTATAAGCCCAAGCAACAATTTAGCTGACTACACGAATTGGCATCTTAGTTTATCTGCCAATATCAAATCGCAAACCTTGGCCGCATTTGATCAATCCATTTATGCCGAAATAGACAGCCAAATAATGAAAAAATCTGGCAATACCTGGCAAGTATTTAAACCAAGTTTGCGCAATCGAATAATTTCGAACATTGAAGTACAACATAAGAAATTAATTATTGGCTCATTTGCCGACAGCATTTACAGCATTGATTTAAGCGGCAAAGAAATCAACAAAGGCATCAATGTCCTAAACAAAAGCATGGTCGATATTGACAATCAATTTTGGTATTCTAGCCCTTCGAACGGCCTGGTGCTGATGCACCCCAATGGTGAGCAGGTCTATTATCCAAATGGACCAAGGTCAACCGATGCGTTCTCTTTTGTTAATGCCTATGGTAGTTTATATACCCTGGCAGGGGGCTTTATGCCGACCACTGATGCGCCAACATTCAATGGCAATAAATATTACTACTTCAACAATTTCGAATGGAGCAATTCACCAACCGACCCTTTCACTTATCCCTTATTTGATTACATCACTGCATCTTATCAAAAGTCAAATGGTCGCCTTTACATTGGAACATTCGGGCGCGGAATACTGCAATTAAACAATGGTGTTGCAAGCAAAATATACAACGAGACCAATTCGCCATTAAAAAAGCAGGTATACTACACCATAATTAGAGGATTGGCTAGCGACAACCGCGACAATTTATGGATTAGCAATTTCAATGTTGATAGCGCCTTGCTTCGAATGAGTGCTTCTGGGGCCTTTACAAGCTTTAAATTACCCGTTAATAAAACCGGAAAAATTGTCATTGACAATAAAAACAATAAATGGATATTAACACCGGGCGAAAGCAGTGGCATTTTAGCATTCAATGAAAAAGTATTGAGTAATACAAACGATGATGTTTCAATTTTATTAAACACCGCCAAAGGCACAGGTAATTTACCAAGCAATGCTGTGAATGATATCGCTTTTACAAAATCGGGGGAGCTACTCATTGGCACAGACCAAGGATTTGTGCGCATCAGAAACCCTAACAATGCCTTTACTGGTGGCGATTACGATGCCCAATCAATTATTGTCTCTGTTGATTCAAACAGCAATTTGGGTGGTAAATTATTAGAATCAGAAGTTATAAATTGCATTGTAGTAGATGGTGGCGACAGACGTTGGTTTGGAACCAACAAAGGCGCATGGCTTTACGACAGCGATGGTGAAACCTTATTACACCATTTCACCATGGAGAATTCCCCTTTGATGTCAGACAATGTGATATCTATTGGCATCATGGATGCAACTGGGGAAGTGTTTTTTGGGACTGACCAAGGAATGGCATCTTACCGCTCAGATGCCATTGTGGCCAGTAAAGAATTTAGCGAGTTGATTATTTTCCCAAATCCAGTAAAGCCGAATTACGATGGCGATGTCGCCATAACTGGCATGCCTGACAATACTTTGGTAAAAATAACCGACATAAATGGCGCTTTGGTGTATCAAACATTCTCGAATGGAAGCATGGCAAAATGGAATGGAAAAAACTTTGATGGCACCAAAGTTTCGACAGGAGTGTATTTGGTTTTTTGCATTAATACCGAAGGCACCGAATCTCAAGTTGGCAAAATATTATTTGTTCATTAAGCCTTGGAAAACAAAACAAGAGGAATTGTTATAAGAACCATTAAGTATGGAGAATCATCTGCTATATGCAATATTTTAACTGAACAATTTGGACTTTTAGGATTTCATATTCCCGGCGTTTACAAAAACAAAGGCAAAGTAAAAATGTCGTATTTACAGCCTCTAAATACCGTTGAACTAAGTTTGAATTACAAAAAAAACAGCAACCTTCAACGCATACTTGACATTACGTGCCAATCATCACCAGAATTCAAAACCTTTTCACAACAAGCTTTTTATCAAGTCTTTTGCGAGCTAATACAACAAACGGTAAAGGAGAATGAGTTGAATAAAAACTTATTTGAATATTTATACCAAGAGGCAATTCCTGGATTAAATACAGAAATCCAGTTTTGGCAACTCCCATTTTCAATGTTGAGTGTTTTACACCATTATGGGTGTTCTCCGAATTGTGATTCATATACGGATGATGCTTACCTTGATTTACAAAATGGCACATTTATAGAAACCCTTTTGCCTTTAAAATATATAGCAGAAAAAGACTGTTCGGCTGTCATATTTCAAATATTAACACAAGGTATTTCACATTTACCCAAAGATAAAACTTTAAGGTTAAAAGTTATTGAGGAATTACTCCGGTATTTTCAATACCACGTTTCCGAGCATTTTGAACTCAGAAGCCGCAGCATATTAACCGAGGTTTTAAGCGCTTAATTAAGCAATTTTATTTTGCCGAAATTCAAGCTTAAACCCATAGACAAATTAAAGAAAACGCCAGCACCAACTTTAGCGGCCATTGTGGGATAACGACCGATTTCTGCACCTATACTCCAAAAATTCTTTATGCTGTTTCTATGAAAAATACCAAATTTAAATCCAGGTTTTACTTTGCGGTCGAGCACATTATGGGTTGGATTTAAATCGTTGTCGTAGGGATCCTTGAAAACACCTGCTTGAAACTGATGTGCAATGGGCAAAATCATTGTTGCATAGGTTTCCAAATGCATGTCGTTGTATTTCACTCCCCAATCAGACTTGGTGCCATTCGCTGAAATAGACTTAAACTTCAAACCTATTAACATATTTAGATAGGTTGTATTTGTATACACCTTATCCTTGATCAATTCCTTTGTACCACTTGCAATATCATACAAAGTATACCCGTGTTTTGCCCTCCCATTTAAGAGTTCATTCCTTTTGATGTATTGAGAACCACCTGTAAGTGAAAGAATTCTGCGCACTTCTCCCGGCATGGTCGTATAATCTAATGTTCTAGTATCTGCAGTTGCCCCCCATGCCAAGGCAACATTAATATCTTTCTTTTTATGAAAATCAATTAAATGAAAATCCAATTCTGCTTCGTGAATCATCCCAGCTTTTCGTTGCATATCTGGCCTGTAAACATCGCGTTTTGAATAATCCGAATAATACCCATTTTCCGGTTTCCCAACTAAGGGTAAATAAAAATTATACAGAATACGGATTCGACTTGCTGGATAATAAGTATACCGCAAGTGTGGGCCAATACCAATTAAAGGCCGAACAGACATAAAAACTGAGACATTGTGTTTTTTAATGTCATCGGCATCGGTATGAATAACTTTGATTTGTCCCCTGGTTTCAAGAACTGAAACAAGCATTATTATACAGAATACTGCACGTAAGGTTTTGCCAAACTTCATTGGACAAACTTAAGAAACAAAAATTAAAAACTTCAATTTGTATTCAATTATCCTATTCAAAAGTTTAAATTGCGCAACAAAATCAACTCAAACTTTACATTATTTTTTAAATTCAAGCATGGATTTATTTTCTCAAGAATACAACCCAGAAATCAACCAGTTGCCATATGATGGCGAGGTTTATTCTTATGGGCAAATAATCTCTGAAGAAAAATCTCAATTATATTTTGAACAGTTAAAACAAAGCATTAATTGGCAAAATGATGTGGTGAAAATGTATGGCAAAACCATTGAGTGCAAAAGACAAACCGCTTGGATGGGTGAAGATTATTTTGAATACACCTATTCTGGCATGGTTAAAAGGGCTGAGTTATTCACTCCATTAATTATTGAAATCAAAAACCATATAGAAACGGTTTGTCAAGAAAAATTCAACTCTTGTTTACTTAATTATTACAAAGATGGGGATGAAGGCATGTCTTGGCACAGCGACAATGAAAAAACCATGGGAGCTGAGCCCGTTATAGCCTCTTTGAGCTTCGGTGCTGCTAGGAAATTTTCATTTAAACACAATGAAAGCAAGGAGAAAATTGATTTGCTGTTGCAAAACGGGAGTTTAATAATTATGCAAGGTCAAACGCAAGAATACTGGAAACACTGTTTGCCACAATCAAGTAAAATCAAATCAGCCCGAATCAACCTAAGTTTTAGAAATTTTGTAAAACTATAAGTTAGAACATTTTCAAGACATCATTGTTCCTTACAATATGTCAAACTATTTTATTGTTGGAGCCTCATCTGGAATTGGTAAAGTTATAGCTGAAGACCTAGCCAAAGCTGGCCATCAAGTTTATGGAACCTTTAATAAAAACGGGTGCAGCGATCAAGAAAACTTAAACTACCATTTTTTAGATGTGATGTCTATGGATTACGATTTATCTTTTTTACCGGATAAAATTGATGGTTTGGTATATTGTCCCGGCAGCATTGTGCTTAAGCCATTTCACCGCATAAAAGCAGAAGACTTCGCAAACGATTATCAGTTGCAAACTATAGGTGCTATTAAAACCATCCAAGCTGTTTTACCTAAATTAAAAGAGTCGGGTAATGCCAGCATTGTATTGTTCTCAACTTTAGCCGTTCAAACAGGATTAAATTTCCATTCATTGGTAGCAAGTTCGAAAGGCGCTATAGAAGGATTAACGAGGGCCTTGGCCGCGGAATTTGCGCCAAGCATAAGGGTCAATTGTATAGCGCCATCCTTAACCGACACCCCATTGGCGGCAAGCTTGTTAAATACTGATGACAAACGATTGGCCAATGCACAACGCCATCCACTTAAACGAATAGGCACAGCAGAAGACATTTCAAACCTTGCTTTGTTTCTGCTTACTGAAAAATCAAGTTGGATGACCGCGCAAATTTTACATTTGGATGGTGGAATGTCAGCGCTAAAATAAAGCCAGACTTAAGATGTGATTAAAAGCATCTTGTAATTTACCGTTTTGATTTACCTTTGTGGCCTAACATTCAATATTATGGCAAAAGACAGCAATGGAAATGAACTAAAAGATGGCGATACAGTTACACTAATAAAAGACCTTAAAGTCAGAGGTTCATCAAGTGTCTTAAAAAGAGGTGCAGTAGGAAAAAACATCCGTTTAACCGACGATGAAGGTGAAATTGAATGCAAAATAGACAAGGTTATGATGGTGTTAAAAACAGAGTTTTTGAAAAAAGCTTAAAACGCCAATTTGAAATATTTAAAAGAGACAATTAAACAAATTGTCTCTTTTTTATTGATAAACGACAAAAAATTGATTTTAACGAAAAAGACCTGCATTCACAAATTAGACCAATACATTTGAACCTATGTCAGAAAAATTGAGAGTCATACTAACAGGAGCTACTGGAATGGTTGGTGAAGGCGTTTTAATTGAATGTTTAAAAAACCCTCTAGTTGAAAGTGTTTTACTGGTAAACAGAAAGCCTTGTTTGTTTATTCATCCAAAACTCAAGGAAATTGTACACCAAGATTTTTTCAATTTAAACGAGATAGAAGACGATATTTCAGGATACAATACATGTTTGTTTTGCCTAGGCGTTTCCTCTGTTGGCATGAATGAAGATGAGTACACCAAAATAAGCTATACCTTAACGATGAATTTCGCAAGAACCATTTCACGTTTAAACCACAACATGAGCTTCTCATATATTTCCGGTGTTGGAACAGACAGTTCTGAAAAAGGGAAATTGATGTGGGCGCGGGTAAAAGGCAAAACTGAAAACGATTTAATGAAGCTTCCATTCAAAGCTATATATGCTTTTAGACCTGGCATGTTAAAGCCGACTGTGGGACAAAAAAACACTTTGAAATACTACAAATATTTGGGTTGGCTATACCCTATTTTAAAGGCAATTATTCCTAATTCTGCCTCGAGTTTACAAGAATTAGGATTAGCAATGATTCATGCATCTGCATATGGAAGTGAAAAGAAAGTTTTAGAAGTAAAAGACATTATTCAATTAGCAAAATAAATCATGATTTACAAAAACTCATTCGACAGGACGACCAAAGTAATTTCTACTTTAACGTGTTTGCTACTTATTTCTCTAGTCATAAAATTTTGGTTCGATGATATTGGTTTAGTCATCAACATTATCATGACGGTCCTTTTTGCTTTCTTATTGTTGTTATCTTATGCTTGGTCGCCGAATCAATTTGAGACTGATGCTTCTAATATCACCATCCGTAAAATGTGGAATCCTATTGTTATACCTAGAGAAACCATCATTGAAAGCCGTTTAATTGAAGCCGATGACATAAGTGGCAGTGTCCGCTTAATGGGTTCAGGTGGATTGTTTGGATATTACGGCAAATTCAATAATTCAAAATTAAAAACTTACAACCTTCAAGCAGGAAATCGCGTGAATTTGGTTTTATTAAAGACCAATGAAAAGACGTATGTACTGACCCCAGACAATAGAGAAGCTTTCTTGAAAGACGTGCAGGGACTTAAGTAAAACTATCCTTTTAAGGCAATGCTCAATTCATCCAATTGTTTTTGGTCAATTGTTGAAGGCGCATCTATCATTAAGTCGCGGCCCTGGTTGTTCTTAGGGAAAGCAATAAAATCGCGTATACTATCTACCCCACCAAACAAGCTGCACAAACGGTCGAAGCCCAAAGCTATTCCACCATGTGGCGGTGCACCATATTCAAAGGCATTCATTAAGAATCCAAATTGATATCTGGCTTCGTCTTCGGTAAATCCTAAATGTTTAAACATCAAAGCTTGCAAGGCTTTATCATGTATGCGTATTGAACCACCACCAACTTCAACACCATTAATTACCATATCATAGGCATTGGCTCTAACAGCTCCTGGATCGGTTTCCAACAAGGTGATATCTTCTGGCTTAGGACTGGTAAACGGATGGTGCATGGCATGCCAACGGCCTGATTCTTCATCGTGTTCCAACAATGGGAAATCAATCACCCACAGTGCTTTGAATACATTTCTGTCTCTTAAGCCTAAGCGCTGTCCCATTTCTAAACGCAATTCAGACATTTGTTTTCTTACACCATTCACTGTGCCACATAACAACAACAGCAAATCACCTGCATTTGCTGAACATGCCTTAGCCCATGCAGCAAGGTCTTCTTGGCTGTAAAATTTATCGACGGATGATTTAAATGTACCATCTGCATTGCAGAAAACATACACCAAACCTTTGGCCCCAATTTGAGGACGCTTAACCCATTCGGTCAATTCATCCAATTGCTTTCTTGTATAAGTTGAGCAAGCGCTGGCACTAATTGCCAATACCGATTCGGCCGCGTCAAAAACAGGAAAACCTTTGCATTCAGTTAAAGATTTAATTTCGTTGAATTCCATACCAAAACGAATATCTGGTTTGTCATTTCCATAATGTCTCATAGCTTCATCGTAGGTCATACGCGGCAATGTTCCAATATCAAATCCTTTAACTTCTTTAAACAAATGTTGAACCATACCCTCAAACAAATTTAAAATATCTTCCTGCTCAACAAAGCTCATTTCACAATCTATTTGGGTAAATTCCGGTTGACGATCGGCACGTAAATCTTCGTCTCTGAAACACTTTACTATTTGATAGTATCGATCAAAACCACTCACCATCAATAACTGCTTAAAGGTTTGTGGACTCTGAGGCAAGGCGTAAAACTGACCGGGATTCATGCGGCTTGGCACCACAAAATCGCGGGCACCTTCAGGCGTCGATTTAATTAATACCGGAGTCTCAACTTCTATAAATAATTTATTGTCTAAATACTGTCTAACTTGTTTGGCCACTTGGTGACGCAATATCAAATTCTGACGCACCACATCGCGGCGTAAATCTAAGTAACGGTATTGCATACGCAATTCATCTCCCCCGTCGGTATCGTCTTCAATTGTAAATGGTGGTGTTAATGAAGGATTCAAAATCCTCATCGACTCTACCACCACTTCAACATCGCCCGTTGCTAATTTTGGATTCTTATTGCTGCGTTCAGTCACTTTCCCTTGCACTTGCAAAACAAATTCTCTACCCATTTTGCGGGCTTCGTCCAACAATTCTTTATTGTACTCCTCATTAAAACTCAATTGGGTAATACCATAACGGTCTCTTAAATCGATAAAAGACAAAGCACCAAAATCTCTGCGCTTTGCAACCCAGCCAGATAAAGTAACCATCTGACCATTGTTTTCTATTCGTAATTCTCCGCAATCGTGGGTTCTGAACATTTTGCAAAATTACGAATTTAAAGGATTCCTTTTTGTATATTTTTAGAAAAACAGAAATAGGCATGAGCACCGCGCAATATGTCTATCAATATAAAGAATGAGTTAAATTCATCAAAAAAACCGAACATTGTACAAGTAAAATTGTTAAACAAGCAATGATCGGATACAGATTTCAAAAACAAGAAGAAGATCCCAATCAAGATCCATTCGAAAAATTACTCCGAATTTTCAAAGAAATATTGGTCTATACCTCTGGCGATGTTGCCGATGCGATAGATTGGATGAATGAAATAGACAGAGAACACCACATAACAGACAATGCTTATGGGATGGGCGACTTTATCCAAGATTTAAGAAACAAAGGGTATATTAAAGACAATGTTCAAAATGGCTCATTTGAAATGAGTTCCAAAATGGAACAAAGCATACGCAAAAGTGCTTTGGAAGAAATATTTGGGCAAATTAAAAAATCGGGTAAAGGTGAGCACCAGAGCAACTTTACCGGCAATGGCGATGAATACTCCGCGGAACAAAGAAATTTTCAGTTCGGTGATGATCTCTCACAAATTGCAATGACCGAATCTTTGCGCAATGCACACAGCATAATGCTAGATGCTCAAGGGGTAATGAAAGAAGATGATTTCATTATAAACGAAAAAGAATTCAAATCACAATCTAGCACCGTCTTAATGATTGACATTTCCCATTCTATGATTTTGTATGGAGAAGACCGGATTACACCTGCAAAAAAAGTGGCCATGGCCTTGGCCGAATTGATTAAAATCAAATACCCAAAAGACACCCTGGATATTTTGGTTTTTGGCGACGATGCTTGGCAAATTGACATTAAAGAACTTCCCTATTTAAAAGTTGGGCCATTCCACACCAATACGGTGGCGGGACTGCAACTTGCTCAAGACATTTTAAGACGGAGAAAAAACAAAAACAAACAAATCTTTATGATAACAGATGGTAAACCAAGCTGTCTAAAAGAAAACGGCGGATATTATATGAATAGTTTTGGACTTGATCGAAAAATCGTTAACAAAACCTTGAATGAAGCAGCCATTTGCAGGCGTTTAAAAATACCAATCACTACTTTTATGATAGCGCAAGACCCATACCTTCAGAACTTCGTAGAAGAATTTACCGAAACCAATAAAGGCAAAGCATTTTACACCAGCCTTCACGGATTAGGTGAATACATATTTAGAGACTTTGAAAACAACAAACGAAAACACATTTAGAATGAGAATGAATACAGAGAAAACAAACACAATTGGGGCACTTAAGAAAAGTGGCTACAAAAGCGAAAGCATTAAAAACGAACTGCGCAGAAATTTAATCAATAAATTACAATCAGGCGAAGCCATCTTCACTGGCATATTGGGATATGAAGACACCGTCATTCCTGATATAGAAAGGGCAATTTTATCAGGACACAGCATCAATATGCTGGGTTTAAGAGGTCAAGCGAAAACAAAAATCGCCAGACAAATGGTCAATTTACTTGATGAATTTATTCCTTATGTTACTGGTAGTGAAATAAACGACGACCCGTTAAATCCCATTTCAAATTTCTCTAAAGAACTTATAAAAGAACTTGGTGACAAAACGCCCATTTCATGGCTGCACCGCGATGAACGTTATGTCGAAAAACTTGCAACACCCGATGTCTCTGTAGCCGATTTAATTGGCGACCTTGACCCGGTTAAAGCAATTAATCAAAAACTAAGTTACTCAGACGAAAGAGCCATTCACTTTGGTTTAATCCCCCGAAGCAACCGCTGCATCTTTGTAATCAATGAATTGCCCGATTTACAGGCAAGAATTCAAGTGGCATTATTTAACATTTTACAAGAGGGCGACATACAAATTCGCGGATTCAAATTGCGCTTGCCATTAGACATTCAATTTGTTTTTACCGCCAACCCAGAGGATTACACCAACAGAGGAAGCATTGTAACCCCTTTAAAAGACAGAATAGGCAGTCAAATCATTACCCACTATCCGAAATCAATTGAAATAGCGCGAGAGATAACCAGGCAAGAAGCAAAACTCAAACCAGAGCAAATTGCAATGGTGCATGTTCCATTGTTGATTGAAAACATCATAGAACAGGTGGTTTTCGAAGCACGAAACAGCGAATATGTGGATGCCAAAAGTGGCGTATCAGCAAGGCTTAGTATTTCTGCATACGAAAATGCAGTCAGCGCTGCTGAAAGACGCGCGTTATTAAGTGGCGACAAAACCACAGATGTAAGAATTTCAGACTTGCAAGGCATCATACCTGCAATTACCGGGAAAGTAGAAATGGTATACGAAGGTGAACAAGAAGGACCATTAAAAGTGGCACAAAACCTTTTGGGCAAAGCCATTAAAACCGTCTTTTTAGAAACCTGCCCTCCACTCGAAAAAGCAAGTAAAAAATCGCGTGATGGGATGAATCATTACCAAGACATTACGGCTTGGTTTGATGAAGGACAGCATATTGATTTGGGAAATATGAGCATGAACAAAACACATCAAAAAACACTTGAATCCATACCCGCGCTAAAATCATTTGTAGAATTACATTTTCCGTTGGCCAAGGCAAACGATAAACTTTTAATGATGGAATTGGTATTGTTCGGATTAAGCGAAAACAGCAAATTAAGCAAACACCTTTTAGAAAAATCAATTAGTTTCAGAGACCTTTTCGGAAGTGTATTCTCTGGCTTTTCAGAATAATGTAAATGAAAGAACTCGAAGACCACATTTGGTTTCCCAATACATTGAGAAACTTCCAAACCGAATACATAGGTTTTGTGGTATCGCGTTTTAGAATTTACGATCCTTTTATCAAAACTTTGCCGAAAACCAAAGGCAAAAGCATGGTTGATTTATGCTCAGGAAGTGGCGAGCCTGCTTTGAGTATCTTCATTGAATCCAATGCTTTTAGCGGTTTAACTTTAACAGATAAATATCCTCTCTCTATTTTCAAAAACGGGAATAACATTGAATATCTTCAGGAGTCTAAAGATGTATTAGACATGATTTTTGAAGCAGGAAAAACGTATACGATGTTCAATGCATTTCACCACTTTAGGGAAGATGAACAAAGAAATATATGCTGCAAAATAAAAGAAGCAAATGCAAGCGCCTACTTTGTTGAAATACTATTTCCAAGTCCCTTGCATTTGGTTAAAACTTTATTTGCAACGACCTTGGGTGTACTTGTCTTAAGTCCTTTCATAAAACCATTTTCCTGGAAAAGACTTTTATTTACTTACCTCATCCCTATCAATATTTTGACTATAAGTATTGATGGTATAATCTCAGTGATTAAATCCAAAACTGTAAAACAATACCAAAGCGCACTTAAGATGGATAACATTAATGTTTTTGAAATCAAAAACATAGTGGCACCGCTATTGGTTATACAAATCAATGAAAGCAATTAATTCATTCATAAAGTTCAGTCGCCCGCACACCATTATCGGGACCAGTATAAGCATTATGGCATTGTATGCGATGGTTTGCAAACATACGGAAGGGGAACATCTTGATATTTTATTTTTGGGCATACTAACTGGCTTAACCTGCAATATTTTCATAGTAGGCATTAACCAAATTGTAGATGTGGAATTGGACAAAATCAACAAACCCTATTTGCCTTTAGCTTCAGGAGAAATAAGCATCAATTCTGCCAAAGCCATTGTTTATTCGAGTATGGTATTGAGTGGATTTATTGCTTTGTACTTAAGCCCTATTTTACTTGTAATAGTTAGCATTTCAATGCTCATCGGTTGGGCGTATTCATGTCCACCTTTATCATTGCGCAAACACCATTTACCTGCAGCTTTAGCCATAAGTTTGGTCAGAGGACTATTGGTCAACATTGGCGGTTACCTGGTCTTTAATATCCTAATCAACAAAAGCTATGCTTTCAACTTAGACATCATCGTATTAAGCGCATTCATTATCGCCTTCAGTATTGTTATTGCATGGTTTAAAGACTTGCCAGACATGGAAGGCGATGAAAAATTTAAGATTAAATCGTTGGCCATATTGTACAGCCCAAAGTTCACTTTAATTGTTGGCAATGTGCTCATTCTATCCGCTTATTTTTTTAGCATTAATCAATATTCGTCCCTATTAGACACAAAACACTATCGTATTTTATTCATAGGACATATTGTACTAATGATTTTATTCGCGCTCAATTCTTTGGGATTAAAAACGCTTAATAAACAAACAGCCAAAACCTATTACAAAAGGTTTTGGCTGTTTTTCTTTGCAGAATATATCTTGTATTTATTCGCTAATCTTTAATTAGTCTTTTTTTGGTGGCTTAGCAAAAGCATCTCTCATTTCGGTATCTGCTTTCATGTTTTGCATGCGGTAGTAATCCATGATTCCCAAATTACCACTTCTGAATGCCTCACTAATAGAACGTGGAATTTCTGCTTCTGCTTCTATCACTTTTGCGCGGGCTTCTTGAGCCTTCGCTTTCATTTCTTGCTCAAGCGCAATCGCCATTGCACGTCTTTCTTCTGCTTTGGCTTGGGCAATGTTTTTATCTGCTTCCGCTTGGTCCATTTGCAATTTAGCTCCAATATTTTCTCCGATATCAATGTCGGCAATGTCAATAGATAAAATTTCAAATGCAGTACCAGCATCCAAACCTTTTGCCAATACCCCTTTAGAAATACGGTCAGGATTTTCCAAAACTTCTTTGTGGTTTGCCGCAGAACCGATGGTGGTTATAATACCTTCACCAACACGGGCTAAAACAGTTTCTTCTCCAGCACCACCGACCAACTGTGCAATATTAGCTCTAACAGTCACGCGGGCTTTCGCAATTAATTGAATACCATCCTTTGCAACTGCTGATACAGGAGGTGTATCAATCACGCGAGGATTCACACTCATTTGTACCGCATCAAACACATCGCGACCAGCAAGATCGATAGCAGTTGCTGCTTTAAAATCTAATGGAATGTTTGCTTTGTCAGCACTAATTAAAGCTGCAACAACTTTCATTACATTACCACCAGCCAAGTAGTGGGCTTCCAGCATGTCGCTGTTAATAACCAAACCTGCTTTGGTAGCATTAACCAAACCTTTAACAATAATTTCAGGTGGAACTTTCCGCCAACGCATGAAAATCAAATCAAGCAATGAAATTTTAACTTTTGATAATATGGCCGAGAACCAAAGTCCTAGTGGCACGTAATACAAAAAGATAAAGAAGACGATGACAATCATAATCAGACCGCCTATGCCTAAAAAAAATGGAGGTATTTCTAGTATATTCATAATGAAATTTGTTTCACGTATATTTTATTGTTTTCTATTTTTATAATTTCAACGAAGGCACCAGTCTCAATCAATTCGCCCATAGTGCAGACCTCGACACTTATTTGATTCCAATGCATTTTTCCACTCGGGCGCAAGGCACTGAGGGTAGAACCAGTATCCCCTATTTTAACATTTGGTAAAAGGTTAACTTTACTGTCCATTTGTTGGTGTAAAGACACTTTGTCCCAAACACCACTTTTAACTGCAATTGTAATGCATGCAAGCAACAAAAGAACTAATCCACCCAGAGCCAAATGACCAGAGGTAGTTCCATAATCGTTGTAAATTTTGTAGACAGCATAAGTCCAAGCAACACCACCTAACAATCCAGTGATAAAACCTGGGGTTACGAATAACTCAAGCAAGATTAAAATCAAGCCAAGTAAAATTAGAATGATAATGATGGCAGTAACCATATTTAATTTTTTATAATGTTTTTAATATTTCTTTAACGGCATCTAAATTTGGAACATCACTTGCTTTTTCCAACACTTCAGCATAGCGAACAACACCTTCACGGTCAAGCACAAATGCAGAACGTTTAGAAACACCTTTCATATCTAGGACGAAGGAATCATATAAAGAACCATAAGCTTCAGAAACTGTTTTATTAAAATCACTCAATAAGTTAAAATTCAAGCCCAGCTCTTCTTTAAACTTACCTAAGGCAAATGGTGAATCAACTGAAATTGCTAATATCTCTGCATCCATTTTGCTGTAGTTGCTAATATCATCACGAACGCCACACAACTCTGCAGTGCAAGTAGAAGTAAACGCCAATGGGAAAAACAAAATCACAATATTTTTTCCATGGTAAGAAGACAGGTTAACTGCTTGTTTCTCGGTGTTAAATAAAGTAAAGTCAGGGGCAGCATCTCCGAGGTTTATAGGCATGGTATTAATTTTGTATTGTATTGCACGAATGTAAGAATTATTGATTTGATTTGTGAAATAATTTTGAACATTCGACAAAAAGCAATCTATATACTTCTAACGGTATTCGCTCTATTTAATGGATTGAAGTGGGCGAATCATTTTGCGCGAGAATCATATAAACCATTAGACTTTAGGACGTATTATTTCAGCTCAGAATCGTATTGGAATGGCGACAATCCATACAGTGATCAGGCACAAGTAAAATCAATGCATGCATATGGTGATTCATTGATTTTACATTTAAAAAACCCCGGTGGCTTCCCCCATGCAAGCGCTGTTTATGCGCCTCAATTTATTTGGTATTTTGGTCTCTACAATTTGCTCGATTATAAGCTTGCGAAATATTTGGATTTTGCCCTAAATATTCTTTCTGTATTTTGGATAATTGTCTGCATTAAAAAACTCAAGCCAGATTTAAAAATTGCTTTAATTGCTCTTTCTATTTTATCCTTTAGAGGCACTTGGTATGCATTAGACACTGGGCAACCACTATTGCAGGTTTTTGCCATTTGTCTGTGGGCATTTAGATTGTACCAATCTAAATCACACCCTTTATTATGTTCATTTTTATTGGCTTTTGTATCATTTAAATTCACTGTTCTACTTCCCCTAGTTTGTCTTCTATTCCTTGGCAAAGACAAGCGATATTTTGCCCTATATTTGGGTATGGTAATCTTATTAAATTTCTCAGCATTACTCTTGCACAGCAAACCAAGTGAATTATTGCAGGTTTGGTCAGAAAACATCAATAGGCTTTGGGCCTACCCTCATCAATTCAATTTTATTAATGGCTTGAACACGATTTCTAGCAATTTATCTGTTGCCTTAAAATACAATATTGACCTTCCATTGGGACTGCTTAAAAGCAGTATGGCTTTGGCACTATTGGCGTGTTATGCTTTACTTGTTTTCAAAAACAAACATTTAAGTGATGGACAAATTCTGTTGTTCCTTGGACTGAGTAATCTTTGCTTTGGTCAACATTTAATATATGATGCTTTAAGCATACTTGCCTACAAATTACTGACCGTTAAAAAAGATGAAAAAACAAATATTATAGAATTGCTTTTGCTCTTAACTTTAATCTTACCAATGGGCACAATAGCGGATAAACTTCAATTATTTCAATTGAATTTTGTATTCAATTTTATACTATTTGCAAATTGGGTTTACCTGTTTAGAAATTATTTCTTCAAAAGAAACAAAGCGATAAAAAACGCAAGTTGAATTAGGTAAACGGGTAAAGACAATTTATTAACTGAAAACTTTACTGATTTAATGAAACAATACTGAATAATCAACCCAGCCACGAACCAACCGATGTAATTTTGCAAAGGCACATCAATTGAATTCCAGGCCCATAAGTGGTGGCGAATAGCAAAAGGTTCAATAAAAAAATCAAGAAAAACCATCAAACAGGCTGCTATAACGCTTGTTAAGAAGGGTTCTTTAGAAACCATCTCTGCAACTTGCCTTGTGGTGTAAATGGTTGTTATCCAAGTAACCATCATCATTAGCGGTGTGTCCCAATAGCTATACCCGAGCGTTGGACCGTATTGATAAAAACCGAAAACATAGCCAGTTTTAACACCTATTACTTCTAAAAGATACCCTATGCATCCGATTAAGAAAATTGAACCCACAAAAACCTGATTCCATTTTTTATGAAATCCCAAAAGAACAATTAAAGTAAAAAGCAAATTAACCCAAACCAATTGGTTCATTATTGAGCTTGTTTGGGGGAACAAAAAACCGGTCAGCCCAACAGCATAAATCAAGACCAATATCCAACCAGCATTAAGTGGACTGAGTTTTACCGCCATTTCACTTAATAATTATATCAGTAACAGCTTCGTAACCCATCGCTTCGTTAATCAAACCAATGGCTTTGTCCTTATGGTAAATAAAATCATTGCGTATAATAGACGAATTGAAATAAACGGTTAATTCACTTCCTTTCATATACAAGCCAGTAGTATGCTTTGCTATGGCGTCACCCATTATCTTACTCCATTCTTGTTTGATAACACTTTCGTTAAGTCCTTTCTTAATGCGCTTATCAGACACAATCATTTGAAGCGCTTCTTCAAGGGTAAATAAGTGGTTTGGCTTCTTCTGCATGGCTGTATTATAGGTTTACAAATTTGATGCTTTTATTCCCATTCTCAAAATGTTTCTTTACGCGATCAGAATGTGTATCGGTTATTAGAATTTGTCCAAATTGACTTAAAGCCAACAAGTCTATTAATTTTTGAGCACGCTCCTCATCAATCTTTTCAAACATATCATCAAGCAACAATATAGGCTGAGTACCTAATACCTCAGAAAGGTATTTGTATTGGGCCAATTTCAATGCGATTATAAAAGCCTTGCTTTGGCCTTGTGAACCAAACTTCTTTAGAGGAAAGCCATCAATTTCAAAAACCACATCATCCTTATGGATGCCCGTGTTTGTGCGTTCAAGGATTAAGTCTTTGTCTATATTTGACTTCAACAATGCAGCATAATCGTTGCCGTGTAAATCGCTGATGTAATTAAACGTCAAAACCTCATTGCCAGAAGAAAATTCTTTGTAATATTCGCTAAAATATTGGTTTAAAATACCCAACACTTCAGCCCGTTTATTAAAGATATATTGAGCCAAAGGCGCTAATTTTTGATCGTAACTCTCTATAATTATTTCATCAAAGTGTTTGTGCTTTGAAAAAAGTTTTAGCTGGCTATTCCTTTGTTCTAAAATTTTCTGATATTCACTTAAACTATTAAGATAAACACGATCAATTTGTGAAATGCAAATATCAATAAATTTTCTGCGAACGTCGCTGTGTCCTATAACCAATTCTATATCATCTGGCGTAATCATAACAACATTAACCAATCCAATATGGTCAATTAATTTGTCATATTGTTTATCATTCTTTTTCAACTTTTTCTTTTTGCCTTGTTCTAGTGTGAGTTGCAAATCAATTTGCTGTCCGTTCATGAAACGTCCAATAACAGAAGCCGAGGTTTCTTGGTGTTTGATTAGTTGATAATCTATGGAATTAAAATAACTCTTGCAGGTACTCAGGAGATATATTGCATCTAAAATATTGGTTTTCCCCTTGCCATTATTCCCCGTAATGCAAGTGATATCAGCGTCAAAATCGAGTTTTAGACTTTGGTGATTTTTAAATTGGAATAGAGATAAATATTGTATACGCACTTTTTTGTATGATCAATTAATTTTGATTACTTTTGCCCCTAATTAAGAAAAAAATTATGGCCAAGGCTGCAAAAATAAATTTTAATAAGGAAACTTACCTCAAGTGGTACGAAATAATGTTGTTGGTTAGAAGATTTGAAGAAAAATCTGCTCAGTTATACGGACAACAAAAGATAAAAGGTTTTTGCCATTTATACATAGGACAAGAAGCTATTGTTGCTGGAATGGTTAGCGCAACCACCAAAGATGACAAGTTCATTACAGCCTACCGCGACCATGGACACGCCCTAGCGCTTGGAATGAGTGCTGATTCTGTAATGGCAGAATTGTATGGCAAAGCAACTGGTTGTACCAAAGGCAAAGGTGGAAGCATGCACATGTTTAGCAAAGAACACAATTTCTTAGGCGGACATGGAATTGTTGGCGCCCAAATCCCTATGGGTGCAGGTATCGCATTTGCTGAACAATATTTAGGCACTAAAAACCTATGCGTTTGCTTTATGGGTGATGGCGCTGTTAGACAAGGTGCATTGCATGAGGCATTCAATATGGCTATGTTGTGGAAATTGCCTGTAATTTTCATTTGTGAGAACAATGATTATGCAATGGGAACCTCTGTAGAGCGCACCACCAATGTTTTAGACATTTATAAAATCGGGTCAGCATATGAAATGCCATCTTTTCAAATAGATGGTATGAAGTGTGAGACTGTGCATGATGCTATATTTGAAGCAGCTGAGCGCGCAAGAAGAGGCGATGGACCGACATTCTTAGAAATAAAGACCTATAGATACAGAGGCCATAGTATGAGTGATCCTGCTGCTTATAGAAGCAAAGACGAAGTTGCGCATTATAAAACTTTAGATCCATTAGAAACAACAAAAGAGACCATTTTGAAGCAAAAATTCGCTACAGAAGCTGAATTAGAAAAAATGGAAGAGGCGATAATTGAAACGGTAAACAAATCGGTTGAGTTTGCAGAAAATTCACCATATCCTGATGCCTCTGAGCTATTTACAGATGTGTACGAAGGAAATTACCCTTACATTATGGATTAATCATAAAAAGTATTATTTTCGCAGCCCTTTCACTTAAATTATTTACAGATGAGCAACAACGAAATCATAGAGAACGAAACTGAATATGTAGAGCAAACTTCTGGTGATAAATCACCTTCTGGTTTAGGTCTATTTGTTGACAAAATAAAATCTTGGTTAAACACCCAAAACAAAGCATTGGTATATGGCATAAGTGCGCTTATAGTGGCTTTAGTAGCTTACATGGCTTATCAATATTTATACCAAATGCCACGCGAAAAAGAAGGATTATCTGCGATTTATAAAACACAAGAATTGTTTGATGTAGATTCATTCAGTTTGGTGCTTAAAGACGCTCCAAAACTTGCTGACAAATTCAGCGGAACCAAAGCGGGTGACTTAGCTTCTTATTATGCCGGAGCATCATACTTATATACAGGTGATTACAAAAAAGCAATAGAGTATTTAGAACAAGTAGGTTTTAACGATCAGGTAATGAAATACCAAGCAATCGGTTTATTGGGAGATGCGCAAGTAGAGAGCAAAGATTTAGACTCAGGATTGAAAAACTATTTGAAAGCGGCTAAAGGTGCAGATAATGAATTCTCGAAAATTTGGTTTTACAAAAAAGCAGCCCGTGTATATGAAAAGAAGAATGAGTGGAAAGAAGCTTTAGACATATACGAAAATCTAAAAAAGGACTATAGCGAAAATGATGGAATTCAAGAAATTGAAAAATTCATCGCACGCGCCAAAGCAAAAATCGATCAATATTAATATGGCGAGTACACTGAGAAACCTCTCAACTTACAATCCCAACGATATACAGAATGCCGAAGATAAAATCTTTGGCATTGTTGTTTCTGAATGGAATAGCGAAATCACCAATGCATTATTGGACGGGGCATTGGAAGCTTTAGAAAAAGCAAACGTACAACCACAAAACGTACACATTAAATATGTACCTGGCAGCTTTGAATTGCCTTTTGGCGCACAAAAACTAATCGATTCGGTAAAACCGCATGCTGTTATTAGTTTAGGCTGCGTTATTCAAGGAGAGACCAGGCATTTTGATTTTATTTGTCAAGCTGTAGCAGATGGAATTATGAATTTAGGCCTTAGACACCGCATTCCTGTTGTATTTGGAGTTCTGACAACCAATGACTTGGAACAAGCCCAAGACCGCAGCGGTGGAAAACATGGTAATAAAGGATTCGAAGCAGGTATAACTGCTTTAAAATTAATTTAATAGATCTTAATTAATAGCTGAATTTGTCATTCTTATGTCATTTTTAGCAAAATTACTTGAAAGTTTTTTTGGTTTTTTGATGAATTTGAGTAGTTTTGAGGTCTTGAAATTAACAGATCGTCATATGAAAAAAATCTACAAACCCCTGCTATTGACCCTTGTCATGCTGTTTACACTCAGTGTAAGCGTGCACGCACAGATCAATTTAGCGACTTCGGCAACGGCTACTTGTAATACGACAAGTGGTGGTACCACAACAGGTGGTGGCTGGAATTGGAACCAAATCAATAATGGAACAATTTCCAACTGCGGTAACCAAGAAGCTTTTATTTGGACACAGACCCCCCCAGCATCATCAGATTGGATGAATTGGGAATGGACTTCTGCTAAAAGCATCAACAAAATCATTTTCTATAATGCGCTAACGAGTAACCCTGGTCGCACAATGACTGGTTGCACCGTGCAATATTGGAATGGATCCGCTTTTGTGAATTGGTACACCACCTCAACTTCACAACTTGGTCAGCAATGTGTTGACTCAATTTCATTCCCAACCATCACGACCACACAAATTAGAATAACGGATATTAAGGTGGTCTCCACCGGTCAGACTTCAAATCCAAACTGGAGAGAAATTCAAATTATCAGTGGACCAAGCGTTAACAATGATGCTGGAGTTGCTGCAATGGGAACTTTGGACTTTTGCAACAACACACAAGCGCTTTCTGCTAGAGTTTACAATTATGGTAAAAAGAATTTGGACAGTGTACAATTGTATTGGTCTATCAATGGCACGCCACAGACCCCCAAATACATTACATCTAAACTAAAAGGTGGCAAAGACACTATCATTCCATTGAATGCTGCCTACAACTTCACCAACAACACGACGTATAAATTTAAACTTTGGACCAGTTTTCCAAACGGTACAGTTGACTCTGTAAAAGCAAACGATACATTAAATTATACTTTAAACTTCTTTGGTAATCCTCCAGCTCCAACAACCACTAGTTTTATTCAGTGTGGTATTGGCAGACCGAGATTATCTGCAACCACTGGTGTAAGCACCGATACCATTTTGTGGTTTAGAACACCAACTGGCGGTTCTTCTATAGGAATGGGCGGAACTATTACCGGTCCATCAATCAGCGCCACCACAACATTCTATGCTCAAGCCATTCGCTTTGCAGCTAAGTCTAAGTTGAGCAACGGCAATTCAGGCAATATTGTTGTGTCTTTCAACTTTGCAGCCTACAATGGCAACTATTTCGATTTGACGCCTACCAGCCCAGTGAATATTGACAGTATGACTTTCCGTATTTATAACTTCACCCCTTCAACCAATTATTTATTGTATTACAAAGCTGGATCCTACAACGGATTTGAAAACAATTCAACAGCTTGGACAGCTGTGAATGGCGGCGGCGGAAGAGTTTTCTCAACAGGTGGTCGAAACTTCATTAAGGTTGATGCAAAAGGTTTATTGTTAAACCCTGGTCAATCTTTCGGTTTCTATTTCACCATCGACCCGACAACAGGTGGTGGTAATGACATATACATGCAAGGTGGTGTCAATGTTGGTAATGCAGATTTAAGAATGACTGGTGGTAAATACTCTTATGGTTTGTTTGGTGCATCTGGCTTTGGCCCGACTTACACCATCGACTGTGAAGTGTCTTACAGCAAAGCTTGTATCAACACAACCAGAACTGCTTTGGTGGTTACTGTTAAACCACGCCCTATCGGTGC
>JBIKPR010000096.1:0-7681 GCA_044357345.1 Bacteroidia bacterium | reverse complement strand
CCCAAGGTGTTTTAGAAGTTGTTCCTGATGGATTTGGTTTCCTCCGTTCTTCTGACTACAACTATATGGCTTCACCTGATGATGTGTATTTAGCGCCTCATCAAGTGCGTTCACATGGTCTTAAAACTGGAGATACCGTTTTATGTACCATTCGTCCACCCAAAGAAGGTGAAAAATATTTTGCCATGGTAAAGGTTGACCGTATCAATGGTAAAACTGTTGAGCAGATTCGCGACCGTGTTAGTTTCGAACATTTAACGCCTCTTTTCCCTGACGAGAAATTAAACCTTGTCGATAAAAACACCAATTATGGAAACCGTATCATTGATTTGGTTTCTCCAATTGGTAAAGGACAAAGGGGATTAATTGTTGCACAACCAAAAACAGGTAAAACCCAACTGTTAAAAAGTTTGGCCAACGCCATTGCTGCCAACCACCCTGAGGTGTATATGATTATCTTACTGATTGACGAACGTCCGGAAGAGGTAACCGATATGGCCCGCAGTGTAAACGCTGAAGTTGTGGCATCTACCTTTGATGAGCCGGCAGACAAACACGTTAAATTGGCAAACATCGTTTTAGAAAAAGCAAAACGCTTAACAGAAAGTGGACACGACGTGGTAATCTTACTAGACTCTATTACCCGTTTGGCCCGCGCATACAATACCGTTCAACCTGCCTCAGGTAAAATCTTATCAGGTGGTGTGGATGCAAACGCTCTTCAAAAACCTAAACGTTTCTTTGGTGCTGCACGTAACATTGAAAATGGTGGTTCATTAACCATTATTGCAACTGCATTAACTGAAACTGGTTCTAAAATGGACGAGGTAATTTTCGAAGAATTTAAAGGTACTGGTAATATGGAATTGCAATTGGATAGAAAACTAAGCAACAAACGTATTTATCCTGCCATTGACATTGTAAGTTCTAGCACCCGTAGAGAAGACATGTTGTTAAGCAAAAGCACCCTTCAAAAACTTTGGGTATTGCGCAACCACTTAGCCGATATGAACAGCGAAGAAGCCATGAAAACCATGCTTAAATACATGGAAGGCACCAAGAACAACGATGAGTTCTTAGTGAGTATGAATGGGTAAAAAAGTTTTCCAAATGGAAAACTTTTGCAAGAGCCCAGTGGTAGATCCCGCTCAAAGCAGCGGGAACACCACCGGGTTTAACAACAGGAAAGAGCGAGGCGGTAGGAAATGCTTCATAATTTCGATGAATAAACAATCATCGGTTGCAAAGTCAAAAAACATTAAAACAAAAAAGCTTTCCTTTCGGAAAGCTTTTTTTATGTCTATTTGACTTTCAGCAGTGATTACTGTGCATTCAAAAACTCAGTATCAGTAAGGGTTTTCAAAAATGCGACGATGTCTTGCACCTCTGCATTGTTCAACCTTCCCTTCACGCTGTTTACAAGATTGGGATCTAAATTTTGCGTATAATGGTAACCAACATTGTAATGCTGCACACACTCCTCCAATGTTTTAAATCGGCCGTCGTGCATATACGGTCCAGTTACTTCAATGTTCCTTAAACTTGAAGTTTTAAACTTCCCTCGGTCTAATGGTTTTAAGGTAATTAACTCCCTTCCTTTATCTACAGCAATACTGTCTAAACCCGTATTCCTATAGTCATAATCAGTAAACGTTCCACCCATCACATGGCAATGTGAGCAGTCGCCTTTGTTTGGATTTTGAAATAAATTCATGCCACGCATTTCAGTCTGACTTAGGGTGGTGGATCCTCTTTTAAATTGGTCGAAACGCGAATTACCCGAAATCAAAGTTCTTTCATATTGGGCAATAGCGCGCATCAACATCGAGGTTCCAATTTGAGTGCCTCCAAATACTTTTTTAAACAAGGCGGGATAAGTAGGATGGGCATTCAATTCCAGCAAAACGGCAGCCAAATCTTGGTGCATCTCCAAAGGATTTTGAATGGGACCAACCACCTGCGATTCCAAATTGGCCGCACCGCCATCCCAGAAAAACTGAGTGGCCCAACCCAAATTAATGAGTGGCATGGCATTGCGCGGGCCTTGCAGTCCTTGTATACCGGTGCTAAACTGATTGGTGCTGTCACTAAAACCAAACTTGCGCAGGTGACAAGAAGCGCACGATTGAGTGTTATTGCCGCTTAAAATGGGGTCATGAAACAATAGTTTTCCCAAAGCAACACCTTCCACCGTCATCGGGTTGTCGGAAGGTATCATCATGGCCGGAAAGCCACTTGGTATGACTAAATTATAGGGCGTTAAACCCTTGTCTTCTGTTGTGCTTGTAATTTCCTTTTTGCAGGCAACAAATGCCAAAGGAAGAAAACAAGCAATTAATAATTTTAAATAAACAGACCTCATGGTTTACAACACGCGGATAAAACTAAACGCATCCGATAGGTTAGACTTCATGTTTGAAATCCAAGGCAAATCAGCAGATGAAGAGGATTGGCGGTTGTTGTCGTTGTTGAAGTCGATGTTTACAGGACTAGTATGTGCGCTGTTTACGTCAAATTTCAACTCCATGGTTTTGTTGCCATTGATGGTGAGGTTAATTGGCAATTTTACCACACTATACGCAGCGTCGGTACCAAGGTGGAAGATCAGTGACTTCAATTGGTTGGCACTGTTCTTATATTGACCTTCGTGTTTGTAGAAGATATAACCAGTGTTCCAAGTCCAATACATGCCCTTAGACACGTCCAAATCGCCATCCTGAGCACCCGTGTGGTTGCGACCTTGGTCTATACCCAAGCCAAAACTTATGCTGTCATATTCGTCAGCATCAAAGTTACCCAAACTGAAAGTGCAAGTACTTAAGTTAGATGCATCAATTAATTTGTAGATTGATACATTCACATTACCTCCTCTTTTCTTGTGCAAAACCACATTGCTCATATAATATTTTAATAGGTTGATGCTGTATAAATTTCCAGCAGCATTGGTATAACGCAAGTCAGACAGAACTAAGTCTTCAGTACCCACCATATTCTTCATGGTAACGTTTAGATTGCCGCTCGTAGGGTCAGCCGTTCCCTTTTCAATAATAATTTCTTTTTTGCAAGCTGTAAACAATAAGGCAGCGGCTAAAATGGTATAAAATAATTTCATTTTTTCGATAGATAATTAAAGATAAAAAAGAGTGCCTCAATTGCTTGAGGCACTCCAAATTTGATTTATTTATTCGCAGCAAGAACAGCCACAAGCACAATCTTCACCTGAACACTCAGTGCCACAAGTGCACTCAGTACCACAGCTTTGTTCTGTGCAGCAATTTTCTTTTGAAGCGCAGCAAGATGCTTTTTTGTTGTTGTTAACTGCATATAAGATTCCGCCTGTAGCGATGATGGCAAATGATGCCAATAAAATGATTTTTTTCATGATAAATGTATTTAAATTTTTTGTTTGTGATTTACAGACTATAGATGGTAAATCAACACCCTGCAACCCTGCTTTCCATGTTAGGCGGGCACATCATCCTAAACTCAAGCTGTACGCATACAGCCATGCATTTCAAATGCAGATTCAAAATGCTTTGAATCTCAAATTTGCAAAACGCGTTTGCGCAATAAAACAGGTATGGGGTAACAATGGTCGAATGACTCGAAGGCAGACTTATGCAGCTCAAAAGGAACTGGTGCAAGAATGCACAATTCTGAGCGGCGGTCTAATTTTGCTTCGAAGGTTTTAAAAACATGAACGACCGTTTTTTGAAGGCCTAGCACAGGATTAATCACCATTTGTATCACCTGCTCAGAGCAGCATGATTTTTTAGAAACGGGTTTAATTTTACTGCAACAATCGTCTTGCTTGGCGTGGTCTTTAGATTTTAAAGAAAGACTAACACCCGAAATATGGTCACAACACTTGGCAATGTCAATGCTCAATCCACTTCCTCCAAAGAGGAACACAAAGGCCAATATGAGTGCTTTAAATTTCAATACGAAAACAAAGATAGGGAAATGTTTGGGGATATTTTTAAAATTCGATTTAGGAATAATTAAATCAATTTTACATTTATATTCAATGCCCTTATTCCAGCGTTAGTAGATGCAACACAACTAATGAAGATTCTTCTTGAAAACAACCTATTAATTAATCTCATCAATTTTGTATCCATTAATATCTTTTATTACTTTCACTTTAAATTCAACTTTCTCAGACCAAGGAGTTCCAGACATGCTACTATCTGTCATTATACATGAAACTTTAAACAACTCATTTCTATTATCCTGACTAGTTACCACAAAACTATTAAAATCAATCTCGCCGTAATAATCATTTGTTACTAGACTATGTCCCCCATCTGCTTTTAAATAATCAATTGCCTTATTGGTGAAACCTGGTGTGCAATACTTTTTGAATAAAGTGTCTGACTGCTTAACCAAAAAGTCATAAGACAATGAATCGTTAATCTTCCAGATAAAATCATATTCTCTATAGAATTGAGTAATCATTACGATTATCTCCTTCTTCTCTTTTTGAATTGAATCTAATTGTTTGCTTTCTATTTGAACCTGTGCCTTCTGATTTGATTTATTGCAAGATGCAAACAGTGCTATTGTAGCTAGTAAGGTATAAAGATAAATTCCTTTCATATTTAGTTTCTACAAATATACTACTTGATTTTATACTTCATTGTAAAATATTCATTAGGATCACAAGAATCATTAAAAAACTCTATTTCGATTATACTATCGTTTAAATGAAATTTAAACACATTCCAATTAGGTTTCAATCCTTCAAAAATTTGATTCATGAACTTTTCATTTTTCAAAATTTCAAAATTCGAAGAATCTCTCACATAAATGAGTGAAGCATTTTTATAAAAACGATCTTCATATTTCTGAAAGTCACCAATTGGCGAAATAAAGTAAACTTGTTTTTCAACACAACGCGCTATTTCAAAATTTTCATAATCATATACAATATAATTTTTGCATGGGTCTCCATCAACATCTTTTGATTTAAGAGCATACTTTTGATTTGGACCATTGCATGAGAGCAAGAGCAGTGATAGGAATATTAAGTTTTTCATATAAATAGTTTCAATGTTTTTCATCACATCGACGCCACAAAACTCACATAAAACCTGCTGTTCATATACTTGTCAAACGAATATTCTAAGCGCATGCAATAGTCGTAAAACGCAACCACATTCAAGCCCAAACCCTTGCCATTTTGCCAGCTGTTGGGTAACACGTTCTGGTCTGTCGAACCGTAATTTGTTATGCCATTGTTTAACACATAACCCATATCAAAGTAAGTGCTCAAAAATAAAGTAATGGGCAACTGCTCATAGTTTTTAACTTTCGGAAAGAACTTGTACTTGTGGTTTAAGAAACGGTATTTTACTTCCGCTTTGCCCAATAAAAATTCAGAACCATCAATAACATTTAACTCATAACCCCTGATGTAATCTTTGCCATAACCAAGTGCCTGAATCTTGCTATACTGCGGGTAATAATTGCTATAATGCCTTGCCGACACATGCGCTGAGGCAAACCAATTACCTGAAATTGGAATATATTTCGAATAGGCAATTTTGAATATAAAGGTTTGCAAACCTCTAAACTGTGGTAAAGGGAAATTCGCTATTTCAGCATTGATTTTTAACAAGTCTCCGTGCAAAGGGAACCCTTTGAAATCTCTGTGGTCGTAGGTAAATAATGCCCCGGCATACACCTCTGTTTGCTTATTATCCCCGTACAGCAAATAGTTTCTGTTAACAAAAGCATCTGTTACAGTATCCGCCACTTGCCAATGCCTAAACCCACCGTAAAAATTCAAATAGGAAAATATTTTTGGCCTATGCGTAAACGATATCTCCGCACCGCTGCGGCGAATCATTTCTCGGTCCTGGTCTTGGAAAAACTGCACCTTGTCATTGGCGGTTTTGTACCATATTTCTTTGTTGGAACTGTATTGGGCCACGAACTGCATGCCCCAAGTTTGCTTTTTATTGATATATGGCACCTTGTAATTGACCCCCGCCATTTTGGTGTACCCATTAATTAAATTCAAGGCCAAGGTCTGGTTGCGCCCAAACAGGTTATACCATTCCAAATTCAATCCGTAAATTAAACGTTTGGGGTCTTTGCTCAGCCACCACTGGTTAAAATTCCTATCTGCATAATCCAATTCAGGAATCGGCCATATATACCAACGCTCCGTCACATCAATGTGTATGGTATTGCCCACTTTGCGCAGCGCAATTTCATTAAACAAAAACAAATTAATGAGTTGTTTTCTACTCTGCACTTGGTGGTATGACCAATTGTGTATGGTATCCCCTTTTTTGAAACTTAATTCCCTTAAAATAATTTGATCCTTGGTTTTTCTATTCCCTGCAATTTGAATAGAATCAACGGTAAACGAAGTGTCAGTTACTTGAGCATACCCAAGTTGTAGAAATAAACTTTGAATGAAAGCAAGAAAAAATATTTTTTTTCTCAGGGCTTTAAACATCAATAAACTTCATTAGATTTTCATACCTCAAATCCATGTCATCTGCTGGATCCTCTCGGTTAAAATATCGAACCACTTTATAATCGTAACGCTCTAGCGTAGCCAGCACGTGCTTCAAAATGGTGGTATTTAATTTTAAATGTATTTCTAATTCATCACTGCCCTCAACTTCGAAGATAAAAAATCCAAGAATCTTAGCATCGCTGTATTCAATAATCCTCGACAAATCACTTAAAGAATAGTCAATTGGCTTGACGTGTAGCACAATAATACTTCCGCTGTTTCTAATACTCAAACTAGAACTCAAAGCCTTCACTACATCTCTGGTTTTTAAAACCCCTTGATAAACCCCATTCTCATCGAGCACCGCCATCAGCGACACATTCAAAGTTTTCAAATGTGTTAAAGCACTTAAAAGATGTTGGTTTAAGGTTACAAAAGGCAGAATTGGCGCGTACAAATGCATTTCAGAAACACTGGCATTGCTGTCCATTTTCTCCAAATCTTCAATGGCAACATAATTAATCAAACGCTCATCCTTTACCACTGGCATCAAATCCAAATGTTGCTTGTTCATTTTACGAATGGCCTCCGACACCAAAACATTGGGTGCAAAAGGCTCAATATCGTAACATATATAGCTGTCTGAAATCATAGGTTAATACAAAGATAAGGGGTTTGAAATACTCTACAAAATAAGCCCAACGAATGTGGCTATAAAAACGATTGATGATGTCGCTTTACTAATTTGCAAGCTGCCATCTCCAAGCATACACTATAGCCAGCTGCGTATGCACAACATAATTCTTACATCCAAGCACATGGGCTTACTGCCGCGCGCCATGTATTCAAGTTCTTTACAACATTGCGATAACGCATCTGGGCTGCCGTTGCTGATTGGGGCAGTTTCGAATGAATGGAAAACACGTGTATTAATCTAAGCATCTCAATAAATGAAAACATGTTGTTGGTGTACTCCTTTCAGTCGTGAGAAAAGTTCCTCGCCAACAACGCCATTGGTGCGATGATGTGGTATACGTTTACGATTATTAGAATGAAAATAATGCACCCAAAAAGTTGAAACATGTTGTTGGTGTCCTCGCCAACAACGCCATTGGTGCGAAGTTGTGGCACACGTTTACGTTGATTAAAACCCAATATGAAAAATGTTACGTTTCAAGAGTATCGTAAACAACTGCGAGTGTTCTCCTA
>JBIKPR010000046.1:0-21909 GCA_044357345.1 Bacteroidia bacterium | reverse complement strand
TTATTCCAAAACGTCTAACCCCTGGGCTGTTTAATTGGGTTATTCTATGAACCGCAACCACCTGTAAAACTTTGAAAATATTTTCGATTCCGTAGGCAACTTCGATATACGGGTCGCGGTTAATTTTATTGTCGATTTGACTTACTTTGATGCTCTTGTCGTCCCATCCTGGAATTAAATCGATATTCTTTTGACTAATTCCTCCCAGTACCGCGCGCCCTTCACAAAATTCTCTCCACTTTAATTTTTTCATTAAAGGTATGCGGTTGAAAATGGCGCCATTGAAATGATGTTCCATTTTGAAAAACACACTCTTATCTGTTATGAATTCGAAAAAATTCATAAGGTTATAGGATGATGAACTGTAAACGAATGACTGGTTACCTCTATGTACCTCCAATAATGGGTATGGAAGCGCTTCGAATATTTTTGTGCCTGATAAAGTAAAATCGGTCCTTCCCCAATAGCCAAAACTTAAACCTTTTTCAATAGTGGCTGTTACACGGTTGTAATTAAATCTACTGCCCAAAACACCTTTAATGCCACGGGTATAATTGATGGATAATGCGAGTCCTCCTGGTTTTGATTGCCTTACCCTCTCATTGTCGTTTTGTAGATAATATTCTTTAGGTGCCCAGCGCAAACTGAAGGTTGCAGTGGCATTCGTGAAATCACTTGATTTGTTTATGGTGTCAGATGGTGAATCAAAATAAGCAAAATTGAATTTATCTTTCACTGGTTCGAATTGATATTCTTTATGCATCAACACAATCTTTGCATTCCAACCTTTTGTGAATTCGCTGTTGAACCAAAACTTAGATTCTTGTGTTCTATTCAATTGACTTGCTGCAAAAACTGAAACAGCGGTAAATAAATTGCTTGATCCATAATAGTCATCTGTTACACCAATTTGCTCTACATCTTTTTTGTATGACATACCAAGCATTGTCCAATGTTTTCGGCTCAATACTTGTTCGGCTTGCGCTTTGTATTTAAATTGCCTATCAGTAAAACCATAGGCTCCATATCCACTTAAAATGTAACGTTTACTAAAACTAAAATTTGTTTTAGCACCTATCCTTATGCGATGTCCTTCTAAAACATTGCGCCCGTATATTAAAGCGTAAGGACCAAAATCAATTTTGCCAATGGTTTTGTAACCATTAAAAATTATATTGATAAATTCAACATAGTTTTTAATCACTTTTACGTTGGTTAATGTATCAATCATTGATATTACCCTCTTTTCATCATCAGATAATTCCTCATGCCTAACACTGTCCCAATAGGCATCAGATTTTTGTGTGGCATCTTCATTTAATGTTATAGGGTAATCGAAAAATTTCCTGGTTTTTTCTGAGTTAACTAAAATCTTTTCGTATGAATTGCTAAACATGGCAATCATGCCCGCAGACTTTTTTGATATTTCAGCAATATCAATCAAAATCCTAGTTTTAACAGGCATATAAGCACCACTGCTGGTAGGCTCTAGCACTTGTGTGATTTTTAGTTTCTCTACAAAGTTTAAGTTTGCTTTATTGGTAATACTTAAGGTTAAAGAGCGCAATGCAAAAGTTGAATCTTCAATCCATATATAACCAGTAAATACCAAATCCAATGGGTTTTTAGGGGTTACTTCAATTTGGTATATTTTTTTATTACTGCCTTCAGGATAATTAGACCCAACCAATTTGAAATTGTAATAGGTGAAAGATGATTTACTGATAGGTGAAATAAAGTTTTTCTCTAATATGGGTAAAATATTATCATTGAAATTGTATTGTTGAAATGTGGATCCCAAGAGTTGAGATAAAAATGTCCCATCTTCTACACCTACTCCTTTAACTCTTGATGCCAAAATTACTTCTTTAATCTGCTTCGGATTTTTATTGAAATAAAAGTTGCTTAAATTCTCCGACAAGAAAATTGGCAAAACCAGTTTGCTCTTATCTTCACTTAAATAGGAAAGTGTGTCAAATAACCCTTCAACGCTTTTTAATAAACGTTTGTTTTTAAGCTCTTCAGAAACATTATTAACTGCGATTTGAACTTTTGTGAAGCTTTCACATTCAAATGAGTTTAATTTTTCAATATTGTATAGAACCTTATTGGCTTGCGCTTTTTCTATAACCTTAAGGGCTCTATTGACCTTATTTACTGTCTTTATACCTATTAAGGTGGTTTCCTTCGCATTCATTTTTATTTGAATGACTTGAGAAATGCCTGGAATGATTTTTATTTTTTGTGTTTCATACCCTACGTATGACACCATTAAGGTGTCTGAAGCGCTTTTTGTTTTGGCTGTAAAAGTGCCTTCGAAACTGCTGACACAGCGGTCTTCTGTTCCTGTAAAAACCAACATTGCTCCTGTAATTACTTCATTGGTTTTAACATCAATAATTTTTCCTTTTACAATTGTCAAGTCTTGAGCTCTAAGAATTGAGCTTAAAAACAAAAGCAAGCAAGTGACTAATACGCGCATTTAATGCAAATGTAGTCTATCTTGAAATATTAATTGGTGCTAAGATAATTGAAAATCTTCCCCAAAATGTTGATAATGCTGCACAGGTGTATGCATTGTTCGGAGCTCTTGTTTGGTGCTTTGCGTATAACATCAGCCTTTATATTGTTTAAAAAAAAATGAACAAAATGTTTTTTTGTTTAATTTTTAATATATATTTGCCCTCGGTAACGGTTCCAAATTTTAAGTAATTAAAATTGGATTAAAAGGGAACAAGGGTGAAAATCCCTGACATTTCCCGATGCTGTAAGTTTCTGTATTTTACGATACAATTTTCGATTAAACACCACTGTCATTAATGATGGGAAGGTTCGAAAATCACGAAACGAGTCAGAAGACCTGCCTTACCAATCATGTTTCATGGCTTTCGGAGAAAAGGCCTGAGGTGTATCAATATTAAGCATTGAGCATTTCTGTTTTTCCATTGCTATGCGCATTTTGACCAATGAAGGCATTATTGCTCATATCGACCCTGCTGTTTATACCTCTTTTACATGCTGTAAAAGAAGGAGATACTTCCATTTGGAGAAATTTTGAATTAATTGCCAGCAAAGGAAATGTCAACTCAGGTGCTGTTAAAATTAATCTTCCAAGTGGTCAAGATGGCAGTTTAGCTGATGTGCTAAATAAAAACAGTGCACTCTTTATTAAATATTATAGTCCAGGAAGCTTAGCCAGCACCTCTATGCGCGGAATGGGTGCTCAACACACCGCTATTTTATGGAATGGTATAAATCTTCAAAGTTGTATGAACAGTATTCTCGACTTGAATCTTTTACCTATGTTCTTTTTAGATAAGGCCTCAGTTGAAACGGGAGCAAATGCTGCTTCATGCGGCAATGGTGCTATTGCAGGTGCAATTTTTCTTAACAACGAAATAAAGGATAATCAGCGGGTATATGGCGAAGTTGGTGTTGGTAGCTTTGGCCAATTAAACATAGGCTTAGGCGTCAACTTGAAATTGAATAAATTCTTAGTAAACACGCGCTTTTTGAAAAGACAAGCCCAAAATGATTTTGAGTATTATAATATTTTTAAGGCGGATAAACCAATTGAAAGAATGCAGAACAACTTGTTTCAACAACATGGAATTATGCAAGAAGTTTCCATTAAAATAAGCAGCAAACATTCTTTATATTTTAATTATTGGTACTTAGAATCAAAAAGACAATTGCCTTCTGCCATTGGGGTGTCCTTACTAGCAAAAGAGCACCAAGATGACTACAATACTATGTCTCTTCTCAAACACGAGTTTAAACCTAGTCAGAATTCAAGTTTCAACAATAAAATCGCCTATACCTCTGAAAATATTAACTATTTCAATTTGTTTTATCCCAATGCCTACAATGCTGCAAGATCATTAATTGTGGAATCGGAATTTAAAACCCAACTGAACAGTTCGTTTGAATTACTAACTTCGATTAACAACACCTATCAAAAAGCCTGGACTGATGGATACCGAGAGGGTATTGATAGAAATTTAAGTTCAGTTTTTGCAAAACTAACTTGGCTTGCTAAATCACCTAAATTAAAATTGAGTATTGCTGATAGGCAATTAATGACCAATTCGAAATTGGCACCAATAACACCTGATTTTGGTTTAGAATATCAAGCAAATAAGTTTTTTAAGATTAAAGGAAACTCAGCCTTTAGCTTCAGATTGCCTTCTTTTAATGATTTGTATTGGCAAGGTGGAGGCAATCTTGATTTGTTGCCCGAAAAAGGCAAAAAAATTGAATTAAGTTTGGAATTTAAATCCAAAGATTTAAAATTTGGTCTTACCAGTTTTTACCACCATGTAGAGAACTGGATATTATGGGTTCCATTTGGAGGAGCTTCTAATTGGAAAGCAACAAATGCCAAAGAAATTGAAAGCAAAGGATTTGAATTTGCCTCAGAATGGAAGTATTTAATTAGCCGCAATTCTTTTCTGAAATTTTTTGCCCGTTATCAGTTTGTACAAAGTGTGAACACCGATGTTTATGGGTTTGACAAATCGTTAATTGGCAAGCAACTTTTTTATACCCCTATACAAACAGGTATTGCTAGTATTCAATATCTCTTCGGTAAAAATAAAATTTCTTTGAGTTCTACATATACTGGCAGCCGATATTCAACAGCAGACAATCATGCCCAAGGTTTGTTGCCCGCTTATGTTTTGCTAAATTTTTCAGTTGCGAGAGATTTTTACTACAAAACGTTCAAAAGTTCGATTGAATTTACAGCCAATAATCTTTTAAACACCAATTATTATGTGTTTGAAAATAGACCCATGCCATTAAGGAATTATCAAGTAACATTTAAATATAATATTAATTATGACCATAAATAAAATAAGCTGCATTGTTGCGGTATTGCTCATTGCATTTTCTTCTTGTAAGAAAGACCAAGACCTAAATGTTGAAACCGAAAATTACAAAGGCGTTTTTGTGGTGAATGAGGGTGGGTTTGCCAAATCAAACGGCAGTATTGGTCTATATAAACCAGGTGAAAAAAGATATTTTGATGCATTTAAAAAAGCCAACGGTTTACCTTTAGGTGATGTGGTTCAATCGATGTCCTTGATAGGAACTAATTACTACATCGTTGTAAACAATTCAAATAAAATTGAAGTTGTATCACAAAGTGATTTAAAAACGGTTTCAACCATTTCAACGCCTTCTCCAAGATATGTTTTAGATGTATCCTACAACAAAGCTTATGTAAGTAACTTTTACACAAATTCAATCAAAGTACTAGATCTAAATACAAAAAGTATTTCAAAGTCAATTGAAATTTACCACAACAGCGATCAAATGGCGCTAATGAATAAAAAAGTTTATGTCACCACTTTTGACAATAAATTAATGGTTCTTAATTCGGTCAACGATGCTTTAGAGGATTCAATCGCAACAGCGCCTGGTTTAAGTAAAATAGTAAATGTTGGTTCAGCAAAATTGGCTATTCTATGCACTGGTGTTGTCGATTGGAACAATGGGAGCATCATTGAAAACGGAAAAATTCAAATTTTAAATGATTCTAGTAAAATAGAGAATTCATATGCTTTGAGTTCTGGAAGCTACGGTGGTTCAATGGTCTATAGCAGCAATACCGGTTTGCTTTATTTTTCTTTAGGCAATAATGTTATCTATAAAATGAGTTTATCTGGTGTCATAACTGAATTTAAAACCTTAGATGCAGGAAGAAATGTATACGGCCTTACTTACAACTCAACAAATTCGAGCATTTATGTTACCGATGCAGGAGATTTTAACTCAGCAGGAAAAGTTATTGTTTACGACTTGTCAGGTAATAAAACTCTAGAATTTGATGCGGGGATTGCACCAAATGCAATTTTAATTAACGAGTAATTGAGGTTTATAATTCTAATAGTTTGTTCTTTGTTTTTTTCTGCTTGTGTTCAAAATCAAAAGCAGAAAAAAACAGTATCACCTATTAGTTTTGTTAAAATTGAATATTCCAAGATGTTCGGGATTGCCAATTTTGACAAGTATTCTCAATTGTTTTTCCTCAACGGAAAAGATACTTCATGGAGCATTAAAAGTTACGAGCTTCCTTCAAAATCAAAAATGGTCGTACTGTCTTCTGTTTTTGCCGGTTATGTCGAGTTATTGGAAAGACAAGATCAAATTGTTGGGGTTGATAACTTCAAATACTATTGCGATAGCTTGTTGTTAAAAAGATTTGAGCAAAAGCAAATTATAGAAATAGGCGAGGAGGGGCAAATGAATTTAAATAAACTTTTACAATTGCGACCAGATATTTTGATTAGCAGTTCTTTCTCTTCGCAAGATCAATCGCTAATTAAACGCTTGAAGAAGTCTGGTATTCAGATTGTCTTTTGCGATAATTTCAAAGAACAAAATCCACTGGCTCGCGCTGAATGGATCAAACTATTTGGTTTTTTATTTGATGCACAAAGCAAAGCGGATAGTTTATTTGATGGGATTGTTAGAAGGTATCAAAAACAAATTTCAAATAATAGCGCTAAGTTGTTAAAGCCTCTCGTCTTAACCGATGCCCTTTATTCGGATGTTTGGAATGTTCCGGGTGGTAATAGTTATACAGCAAAACTTATCGAAGATGCCAATGGCGCCTATGTTTTTAAAAATAAAAACGAACTGTTTTCATATCCTTTAAGTCTTGAATTAGTGCTCAAAGCGGCGGAAAATTGTGATATTTGGCTGCATGTAAACCAATATAAAACCAAAGATGAACTATTAAAAGCCAACAGCAGATATGCGCTCTTAAATGTTTTCAAAAAATCTAAGATTTTCAACAACAATAAACGCGAGAACAAATTTGGCGGCAATGATTTTTGGGAAATGGGCGCTGTTCGACCTGATATTGTATTAGAAGATTTATCTAATATTTTTAAAAATCCAAATATTTCTGAAGAGAAATTATATTTTTATACCCGTGTAGATTAGATTTGCATTTTAATCGTGCTGTTTAATTCTTGGATATTCTTTCTATTCCTGCCGCTGGTTTTTGCCGCTGTTTATGCAATACCCCAAAAGTATAGATGGATTGTTTTATTAATTTCATCCTATGTTTTTTATGGATGGTGGAAAGCCGACTTCCTTATTATCATTGCATTCTCAACGGTATTAGATTATTTCTGTGCATTAAAAATTGAAGATTCCGAAAATCAAATTACCAGAAAGCGATGGGCGGCACTGAGTCTTGGGATTAACTTGGGCATTCTATTTCTATTCAAATATTTCTACTTCTTTATCGGAAGCAGCGCATGGATGCAAGACCTTGTTAGTCCCCACCAAAAGTTGAAAGATCTTGTAGCATTTTTCGGGAATGCATTGCCAGTCGGAATTTCATTCTATACTTTCCAAACCATGAGCTATACTTTGGATGTTTATTACAGGAGGGCGAAACCTGAACGGCATCTTGGGCAATTTGCCTTGTTTGTTGCATATTTCCCTCAACTGGTAGCTGGTCCTATCGAACGGTTTACCCATTTAAATGAACAATTAAAAGTAGAACATAAATTAGTTTATAAAAATATACAATTAGGTCTGCGCTTAATGCTTTATGGTTTTTTTGTTAAAATGGTCATAGCGGATAATCTATCTTATACCGTTAGCTCAATTTTTAACGACCCAGGTAAGTGGAAGTATTACTGGAATATTGTAGGTGTTTTGAGTTTTGGTTTTCAAATTTATGCCGATTTTTTTGGTTATTCATTGATTGCCCAAGGTGTAGCCAAGTTATTTGGGATTAATTTAATGGACAATTTTAATAGACCTTATCTTTCTGGTAATATTAGTGAGTTTTGGAAACGTTGGCATATTTCTTTAAGTACTTGGTTTCGCGATTATGTCTATATTCCTTTAGGTGGAAATAGGGTGTCTCATTCAAAATGGATATTCAACATTATGCTGGTGTTTGTGTTGAGTGGACTTTGGCATGGGGCCAATTATACGTTTTTGATTTGGGGTGCCTTACATGGTTTGTTTTATCTCTTTGAACGCTTTTCCCCAATTTCACTTAAATTCAAATGGGTGAAAATTTTAATCACTTTTTTAGCCGTTTCTTTTGCTTGGATATTTTTCAGGGCCGAAAATTTGGACCAAGCTATTGAGGTCATTAAAGGCTTGTTCGGCATGCTCAACGGTCAAAGGCAATTGGACACGCAACCTTATATATTTTTATTGGTGTTGATTTTTGGCGTTTTAGAATTGTTAAGGGGAGATTCTCGGTTTGATCAATTTTGTGAGAATTATTCTGGTATTCAAAGATGGACCTTATATTGTTTTTTGATTTTTTGTATTCTTACCGTTTGTGGCTCAGAATACAGCGCTTTTATTTATTTTAAATTCTAATGGAAGTAAACATCAAACATATAAGTTTTAAAGTTTTGGCCTTGGCCTTTACCATTTATATAAGTGCTTTTGTATACAAAAAAATATATTGGGTTCCTGAACTTAAGGACCAAGGTCCAATGCTGTTTAACCTTCTAGAATTTGAATGGCACAATGATGTTTTGTATCTTGGGGAATCTTCGAACTATTGGATAGCGCCTGAAGATGAAGACAAACGAACAATCAGCGACATGATTAATGATAGTTTGCCAGGATTTAGATTAAGTGGAATGCAGGTTCCAGCTTACCATGCTGGAATGTTTTTGCCAATTGTAAATATGATTGACCCTTCCAGTAGAGTTAAACATTTGGTTGTTACAATGAACTTAAGGTCATTCGACAAACCGTGGATATTGTCAACCCAAGAAGGGGCTTTGATGCGCGCAAAATGTTTTTACTATAACAGCAATCCAATATACAATAGGATGTGTGCTTCATTGGGCTATTATTATAATCCAAGTCCTGAATCGCAGGATAAAAAAATGCTTGAAGCCTTTGAATTTGATACATTAAAAGTAGATTTCCCCTTGAAATTTAACACCATAAAACGATGGTGTGAACAAGAAAAATTTCCATTGCCTCAAGGTGGTGAAGATTTTCCTAAAAGGGAGTTGGCAGATCATTATATAAAAGCATACGCCTTTCAAATTGATACCAATACCAATCCACGTATTAAAGATTTTGATGCCATCGTAAATGTTTGCAAACAAAAAAAAATCAAGCTCTATTTTAATATTCTGGCTGAAAATATTGAATGGGCTGATAGTTTGGTCGGTAAAGAATTGGTCTATTTTATGAAAGCGAATAGAGATTTGTTGATTTCCCGTTATAACAGCATGGGTGTTGTAATGGTGGATAATTTAGAATTGGTGCCTGGAGAATGCTTCGGTGAAAAGAATTGGACGACCGAGCATTACAATCAATTTGGACGGCTCATTGTTGCTAGGAATGTAGCAAATTCATTAAAGAAAAATCTAAAACGTTAACCCTTTATTATCTTATTATGATGCATATCATATTTGTTTAGAATTATTCTAAATAATTTTTTTTATTTAATTTTTAGTGATAACATTGCAGCCTTATTTAAATTGATTCTAAATTAGATGCAAAAAATATATTTTCTATCTTATCTACTATTGCTTAGCATAAGCAATTATGCTCAAAATTCAAGCTCACCCATTCAAAATGAGGATACAAGTATAAATGATATAAACTCGGTTATTGTTCGTTCAAAAAGTGATGGGTTTTTTAAAAGTATAGCAGGGTCAGTCGCAACCCTGTCGATGGTCGAGATTAAAAAAACGAACCCAATTTCTGCAAATGAAATGTTTAGAAAGATTTCTGGTGTTCATGTTGTAGATGAAGAGGGAGCTGGCATGAGGTTAAATATTGGCATAAGGGGCTTAGATCCAGATAGAAGTCGAGGTGTCTTGGTTCTAGAAGATGGAATTCCTGTTTCTTTAAATCCATATGGTGAACCAGAGATGTATTACAGTCCTATAATTGACCGAATGTCTGGACTAGAGGTCTTGAAAGGCAGTGGTCAAATTATGTTCGGACCACAAACAATAGGTGGTGTGGTAAATTATATTACAATGAATCCAACACCAAAACAGTCATTGCGTTTTAAGTTGGGTATTGGTGAGGGCGGATTTAAATCAACTTTGCTTAATTATAGCAATTCATTTGACAAATTCGGCATTGTTGCAACTCTCTTGCACAAACAAGCAGATAAATTAGGCTATGCAAAATTTGGAATAACAGATTTTAGCACAAAATTAGTATACGATTTCAATAAAAATACGAAGCTCATTATAAAAATCGGTATGTATAATGAATTGTCAAATTCTACATACATTGGTTTAACACAAACCATGTATGACCAAGGTGGGCAAGACTTTGCTTTGATGGCACCCGACGACCGTTTAGATATTAAGAGGTATTCCTTAAGTGCTTCCTTTAATAAGGACATCAGTAAAAAACTTAAGTTCAATACCACTTTTTATGGATATACCACAAGCAGAAATTGGCAAAGACAAGAGTTTTCAGCAAGCAAAACAGCGTCAAAATTAACAGGTGTCGTATGGGGTGATTCAAGTCTGCCTAATGGAGCTGTATTTATGAGAAACTTAAATGCACACAGAAATAGGCAATTTGAGGTATTAGGTTCTGAATCAAAACTTCTGTACTTATATCAATTGTGGAATGTGAAATCAGAATTAAATGTAGGTGTAAGGTGCCTTTTTGAGAGGGCTTACGAACAAAGGCTAAATGGAAAGAAACTTGATTCTCGTACTGGAGATTTGGTCGAAGATGAAATTAGAACCGGCAATGCTTTTAGTGCTTATGCACAGAATAAAATGAATTTATCTAAAAAAATCATACTTTCATTTGGCTTGAGATTAGAATCGTACAACTACCAAAGAAACATATTTAGAAATACTTTTTTAATTAATAATGTTTCCAAAATGCTTGACACAAATTTATTGGCCAGCAATGAAATATTAACACTTATTCCTGGTGCAGGAATTAATTATCAAATGTCTAAGAATTTGACAGTATTTGGAGGAATTCACAAAGGTTATGCACCACCGAGGGTAAAAGATGCCATTTCCAGTTCAGGCCAAGTTTATCAATTAGATGCGGAAAGCAGTTGGAATTATGAGTTGGGATTAAGAGGCGCGTTGAAAAAGGTTTTGTCCTATGAATTTACAGGATTTTATATGGATTTTAGCAATCAAATTATACCTGTTTCTGAGTCGTCAGGTGGCACTGGTGCAGGTCTTATTAATGGAGGTGAAACCATACACAAAGGTCTCGAATTGTCTTACAATGTAAAACTATCTGATTGGCTTAAAACAAAATCGAAAATCGTTTTTAGCAACAATATAACCTATGTTAAAGCCTACTTTTCTGAAGATAGATTTGTAAAAGAGGGTGCCGTAAATGTCAATATTAATGGCAATAAAACACCATATGCTCCCGAATATTATCTCAACTATGCATTGAATTATGAAACAAAATTTAATTTAGGATTTCTTTTTAGTGCCAATTATACGGGTAGCCAATTTGCTGATGTACTAAACACTGTAAACCCATCTTTTGATGGTCGAATTGGTCGTTTGAAAAACTATTCAGTTTATGATCTTAATCTATATTACAAATCGAGCAAACTAAAAACCACATTTAACTTTACAGTTAAAAATATTTTTGATGAACGGTATATTGTTTCAAGGCGCCCACAAGGTATAAGGGTTGGCTTGCCAAGGTACTTTATGGGTTCTATTCAAATTGACTTGTAATGTCTTGTTAGCTTAAATTTTTTTTAACTAATTTTGCTTGAGTGAAAAATGTCATTTTGTATCTTGTTTGCTTTAGTGCAATAAGTTTTGCTCTTTTTGCGTGCAATAAAACCCCTTCATTTCAAATCTTATCGGGCGATAAAGTCACATTAAATTCAGAAATATGTGTTTTTGTTTTTCTCAATACAGAATGTCCCATTTGTCAAAAATACCAAGGGACTTTTAAGTCAATGAAATTAGATTATACTCACGTGTTCTATGTTTTCCCAGGTGTGCAAGACAAAGAATTAATAAAAGAAATGTGTTTGTTTGATTCTATAAATTTCAAACAGGTTATACTTGATCTTGATTATCGTTTAACAAAAGAATTGAAAGCGAATACGACCCCAGAAGCAATTATAATCAAAGACAAAAAAATCTGCTACAAAGGCATGATTGACGACCGTTTCACTTCAATTGGTGCTTCAAAACCAATAGCAGGTGTGAATTATATTGAGAATGCATTAAATTCGCTGCAGAAAAATGAAGCCATTAAAATACCATATACCAAAGCTGTTGGTTGTTTTATTGAGCCTAATTAGTCTTGTTTGGACCAGTTGTAGCTTAAAGCCGGCTCCAAACTTTTCAAGTGATATTGCGCCAATTATTCATACCAAATGCGCGACTTGCCACCATAAAAATGGAACAGCACCTTTTGAATTAATTACTTACAATGATGTTGCAAAACGTGCAAAGATGATTGCTTTTGTTACAGCTAAAGGTTATATGCCTCCATGGCCTGCAGATCAAAAATACAGCCATTTTTTAAATGAAAGAGTCTTGACTGATTTTGAAAAAGAACAAATACAAAATTGGTTCAAACACAAGTGCCCAAAAGGGGATTTAAAAACAATCAATTACCCCAATTTTAAAAATCAGGCATCTTCTTTAGGAAAACCTGACTTAATATTAAGGTTTCAAGATATTGAAATTTTTAACGACAATAAAGACCGATTCTATGTAGCGAAATTGCCATATGAAATAAAGCAAGAACGCTATGTTAGAGCGTTGGAATTTATACCAGGACAATACCAATATGCCCACCATGTTAATGGTCATTATCTGGCGTTTTCTAATGAAAGTAACCCTTTCTCAGGCCGCATGAAAACTGATATTGAATCAGCAAATTATTCAAATGAATTCATGGAAATGAATCTGCTAAATGCAGATGGTAGCATGCCTTACAGAGTGCATTCAGCTGTAAATTACTTGCCTGGGGCTTATGGAGTAAAATATCCTAAAGGAATTGGTGGGTTCTTAATGGGTAAAAAAGGTGCTTTTGTTGCCAATGATTTTCACTTTGGACCATCACGAAAGCATTTAATTGATAGTTCCAAAATTTATGTCTATTTCTCAGACCAAGCACCTCAGCGCCCAACTTATGAATTGATGATGGGGACCAATGGTGTTTCAGAAATCAAACCTGCATTGGTCGTTCAAGCAAATACAATCAGTAAACATGTGTCCAAATTGACCATTTACAACGATATCTCCATATTAACTGTTAACCCTCACATGCACTTAATTGGAAAGTCTTTTAAAGCCTATGCATTGAAGCCCAATGGCGATACACTTAAATTAATTTCAATTCCTAATTGGCAGTTTCGTTGGCAATATTTTTACACCTACCAATCGCCACAAAAAGTCCCCAAGGGAAGTACCATCGTTTTAGAAGCAATATTTGACAATACTTTGAAGAACCCTAATAATCCCAATAATCCACCGAAAGTAATAAGTGAACGCCTCGACAATGGCGGTGCAAGTATGCGAACCACAGATGAAATGTTGCAATTTATCATCACGTATATGCCTTATCAAAAAGGGGACGAATTAATTGATTTATCCAAACCATGAAATCGCTAAAACCATTATTTATTTTATTTATTATACTTCTGTCTTTGGTGGTGTTTTTAATGTATGCACTGCCATTGTTAAGGCCTGGTAAGTCTTTCGGTCCTGAAGACACAAAAGGCGGAACCGACATGGTACTTAAAAACTATGGAAGGGCAATAGACAGCGCAGCCAATGTGTTCGGTATTTCCGCTTCATACCTTAAAGCTTTATGCATGCTTGAATGCAGTGGTAAAAAGAAGTTTCAAGAACGTTTTGAAGAACATGTTTACCGCAAATTAAAAAAAGTAAAGTTTAAAGAATTAAGCAACTATGAGCATGTAATGCCTGATATGCTTAAAGATGCAAATGATGAAGCGCTTAAAAATTTAGCAAGCAGTTGGGGGCCTTTTCAGTTAATGGGTTACAAATGTTTGTTGTTGGATATTAAAATTAGAGATATTCGTGGCGATCAAGCCGTTTATTACGGAGCAAAATGGATTGATTTAACCTATGGTGCGACCCTTCGGGAAAAGAAATTTAAAGATGCTTTTCATATACACAACGCTGGTTCATTTTTCCCTATTAGCGGGATTTCAAGAACCCATGATCCAAATTATTGCAACAAAGGCTTGAAATATATGGATTGGTTCGATAAACATTAAAAATTTATTATTAAATTATCACTACATTTGTAGGAATATTTCTTCGAAATGTAACCAGTGCTTTTTCGTTTTATTAAATTTTAAGTGTGGTTAAATTAGTTTTAATTCAAAGTCACTTAATTTCTAAAATAATTGCAAATTTTACCAGTATTTCAAACCAATAGATTACTTGTTAGACGATTAACTTTAACAGACCTTTTGGAATTTTCTAATTTACATGGAGATGATGAGGTGATGTTTTATACCGAAACCAATGGTATTGACGCCGAAAGAAGTTTATTGGATTTCAACCGAATTATTCAACAATACGATGCTCCCGATAATAAATTTTGGATTTGGGCCATCGAAAATAAATTAACACAAGATTTTATTGGCATTTGTGTTTTATCAATCAATTCTGAGAATGAAATTGAACTTGGGTACAGACTGAATAAAAAGTTTTGGCGCCTAGGTATTGGCAGTGAAGTGTTTAATGGTTTGGTGAAACATGCATTTGAAAATGAACATGCTGAATCTGTCTCTGCTGAAGCCGATTCTTTTAACATTGCTTCTCTAAAAATCATTGAGAAACATCTAAATTTTGTGAGCGAATATTACAATACGGAATTGAAACGTTTGGATTATTTATACAAACTTAGCAAACAGGAATATTTCCAAATTCAAAATGAGTGTGCCTAATAAAGCTTTAGGTCATTAATCAAATTTAATATACTTTAACGCCAGCTCTATAAGTTGAAATGACTTTTGTTTTTAACAGATCATCTTTTTTAATCGTCAATAAATTCTTATCAATTACCACAAAATCAGCGTCTTTTCCTTGGGCCAAACTTCCTTTTCGATGCTCCAATTTACAAGCTTTTGCTGCCCAAATGGTCATGCCTTTCAAAGCCTCTAAATGGCTTAAACTTTCATTCGGTAAAAAGGCTTTTTGTTCTGGGATATTTGCATTTTGCCTAAATACGGCGCTGTAAAAAGTATAAAATGGATTGATGTATTCAACAGGGAAATCTGTGCCCAAAGGTAAATACCCATTTTGCTTCAATAAAGTCTTATAAGCATATGCTCCAGCCATTCGGTCTTCGCAAATTCTATCTTTAACCCAAGGAGCATCGCTGCTGGCATGGGTGGGTTGGACACTTGGAATGATTCCATATTTGCCAAATAAATAAAAATCTTTAGGATCCAATATTTGTGCATGTTCAATCCTCCATCGTCTGTCTTCCTTTGGGTTTAATAATTTACCATATAAATCTAAAATCAATTTATTGGCCGAATCGCCAATACAATGGGTGTTTACTTGGTATTGAGTTTTGTTAAATACAGTATTGCAAAAGTCTTCATAATACTTAGGACTGTTCATTAACATTCCAGCATGCATGCGTTGGTCACAATAGTCACGCTTCATCTTTGCACCTCTGCTTCCTAGTGCACCATCTGCATACAATTTAAAACTTCCTATATAGGTGTTGTTGTTTTCTAATATCCCATTTTTTTGCGCATAGTTTAAACCTGCTTCATTAGGATTTAGCATAAGGTATAAGTATATTGATAATAGCTTCTGATTGGATATTGAGTCTAAAAATACGCATTCTTTCAAATCAAGACCAGCATCGGCTAGAGTTGTCAAACCATAGGCATAGCATTCTTTTTCTGCTTTCTGAAGGACTTTAACAAGTTCTTCTTGGCTGGGTTCTTTCACATGTTTTTGCACCAAGTCAACCGAATTGTCTATTAATACACCAGTAGGAATCCCACTTTTCAGGATAATTTCTCCGCCATCAATTTGTTTTATTGCAGGCAGTAGTAATATTTTTATCGATGAACTTTGTTCAGGTATAATCCCCGCTATTTCTAGAGCTTTGTTGTTGCAGATGGCAGCATGTCCGTCAATTCTTTTTAATATGACTGGTGTATTTGGATATCGTCTGTTTAAACTGTCATTGCTTGGGTATTCTTTGGTGGCCCAATCGTTTTGATCCCAACCACGACCTTGAATCCATGTACTTGGATTGTTTTTAACAAAGGTGTCCAAGCGGTTTAAAGCATCATCCCAAGATTTTGTCCCAACCAAATTACAAGTTAAAAGTGTCTTGGCATAGCCGTAAAAATGGCAATGGGCATCGATTAAACCTGGATAAACATATTGTCCTTTTAGATCTTGCATATTGCCTCTTCTGCAGGTATATTTCTCTAATAGTGAATTGTTTCCTATTGCAAGTATTTTCCCATCTTTTACCACCATCACTTCGGCTTCTTGCAACGAATCATCCATCGTAATAATATGGGCGTTGTAAATAATGCGGTCTACCACAGTTTTACTCTTGTTCTGACAAGCAAGTCCTAATAAGGCAAGGCTGAATGAAATTAAAAATATCTTCATAATATTAAGGCTTCAAATATAAAACTTAATTCAAGATTACGTTTTGTATTTAAGTATCAGTTTCAATTTGAAATTCAATCATTTTCAACGCTTCGATTGCCTAAATTTATGTATTTTTGTGCGATGAATTTTCCAAGCCCCAACCTGTTTGAAGAATATGATGAATTGTTTCGCCGAATAGGTCGTGTTGCCGATAAAGAGGGGATTGAAATATATTTGATTGGTGGTTTTGTTCGCGATGTTTACCTGCAAAGAGAAAGTAAGGATATTGATATTGTTGTAGTAGGTAAAGGAATTGATTTTGCGAAAAAAGTAGCGTCGGACTTGAAAAAAGTTAAGTTGAGTTACTTTGAGAACTTTGGAACTGCTCAAATTTTATACAATGATTTAATTATAGAATTTGTTGGCGCCCGCAAAGAAAGTTACCGAAAAGATAGCCGCAAACCTTTGGTAGAAGAGGGAACTCTGAAAGATGACCAAGATAGGAGAGACCTCACGATTAACGCAATGGGCATCTCTTTGAATGAAATTAATTTTGGACAATTGCTAGATCCGTTTGGGGGTATCGATGATTTGGATAGACAAATAATCCGAACGCCTCTTGATCCTGATACGACGTTTAGCGACGACCCTTTGCGAATGCTGAGGGCCATAAGATTTGCCTCACAATTGGGATTTAGAATCGATGAGAAAACATTCGAAGGGATTGAAAGAAATAAAGAAAGAATTTCAATCATTTCACAAGAAAGGATAACAGACGAACTCAATAAAATAATTCTATCTCCAATGCCCTCCATTGGGTTTGAATATTTATTTGATACTGGTTTGTTGAAATTGATTTTCCCTGAATTGGTCGATTTGTATGGCGTTGACACAAGAAATAACCTGAGCCATAAAGATAATTTTTACCACACCCTGCAGGTTCTAGATAATCTTGCAATGTTAAGTAAAGACTTATGGTTGCGCTGGGCTGCCATATTGCATGACATTGCAAAACCCGCAACCAAGCGCTTTGAGCAAGGCATAGGATGGACTTTTCATGGACACGAAGACAAAGGAAGTCGAATGGTTAAGCCGATTTTTTCTAAGTTGAAATTACCGCTTAACGAGAAAATGAAATTTGTTGAGAAAATGGTTTTGTTGCATTTAAGACCTATCGTTTTATCCCAAGAAATTGTTACAGATAGCGCAGTGAGACGTTTGATGATGGAGGTTGGAGAAGATATCGATTCTCTAATGCTATTATGCAAAAGCGATATTACCAGCAAAAATGAAAAGAAGGTTGAGCGCATTAAAAAGAACTTCGCTCAAGTCGAAATTAAAATTAAAGATGTGCTAGAACGCGATTACTTGAGAAACTGGCAGCCACCAGTTACTGGTTTAGACATCATGAATACTTTTAATATCGTTAAGAAAGAAGATATCGGCAATCTGAAAGCCATTGTTAAACAAGCAATCCTCGACGGTCATGTTGAGGATAATAAAGAATCTGCCATGCTTTTTTTAATAAAAAAAGCCAATGAAATGGGCATTGAAGAAAAAATAAAAATATAATTACATTTGCAAAGTATATGATTTACCGTTTTAAAGTTTGGTTTGAAGAAGAAGAAGATATCTTTCGTGTTATTGACATAGCACCTTCCGCTTCGTTTTTAAGTTTACACGAAGTAGTTCTAGATTCTATTGGGTTTAAAAAAGATTTGCCAAGCTCGTTTTATTGTTCTGATGACAATTGGAGAAAAGGCAAGGAAATAAGCCTCAAAGACACTGGGAAATTGTTGATGGAAACGTCTAAATTGAAAGACCATATTAATGATCCTCACCAAAAATTTATCTTTATCACAGATTTCAATGAAAATTGGACCTTGAATATTGAATTGCAAAGTATCCAAAACGATGTCAGCGGAATTGCATATCCATTTGTTTTCAAATCTGCAGGAAAAGCCCCGAAACAAAATGAGGGAATTGGAAGATTCAAAACTGTTGATGAAAATGAGTTTGATGAAATAGCCAATAAATTGGTTAGCAAACATGCGCCAATGATTGACGAGGATTTTGATGAAGAAGGTTTTGGCGAAGAAGGTGAAGATTCTGACGAGGAGCCGGATGAATTTGATGGATCACAAGATGCTGCTTTTGAAGAGGAATTATAATGCACACCAAGGTCACCTTTTTAGGAACTGGAACTTCTCAAGGTGTACCCTTAATTGCATGCCCTTGTGGAATTTGTCAAAGTACTGACCCTTTAAATAAACGTCTTCGCAGCAGCATTAAAGTTGAGTGTGCAGGTAAAACCATTGTCATTGATAGTGGTCCCGATTTCCGTCAACAAATGTTGCGTTCTGAAACCAAGTCACTCGATGCCCTAGTTTTTACCCACGAACACAAAGACCATATTGCAGGTATGGATGATATTCGTGCCTTTAATTACATCAATAAAAGAGCCATTGATGTTTATGCAAGTGTTCAAGTTCAAACGGCCCTCAAACGCGAGTATCAATATGTATTCTCCGATTTTAAATATCCAGGAATTCCTGAAATACATTTAAATACCATCGAAAACAATTCGAATTTCTATGTTGGAGATGTTTGCCTCAAACCGATTGAAGTGATGCACTATAAAATGCCCGTGCTTGGTTTTCGAATCAATGATTTTACTTACATCACCGATGCCAATTTTATTTCTGATTCTGAAAAAGAAAAAATCAAAGGCTCTAAAGTATTGGTGCTAAATGCACTGAGAAGAGAAAAACACATCAGCCATTTTACCCTCGATGAGGCTATTGCTTTAGGACAAGAATTAGAAATACCTGAGGTCTATTTTACCCATATCAGCCATCAGTTGGGATTACACCATGAAGTGGATGCGAATTTACCAGATGGCTTCCATTTGGCTTATGATGGTCTGGAACTTCATATATAATGCCATGATTCTTGCCTTAAATTTTAAGAAATATAATAAGCTCGCAATTTTGCTGGCTTTTTTTTTATTTCTAAATGTTGAAAATATTCTGAGTCAATCTAAGGATAATTATTTTGATTCTGCCACTTTGCATGTTGCCAAAGACAATGTCAACTGTCTATACGGCTTAAAAAACATGAACAATGAATGGGTCATCAAACCTTCATTCGATTATATAGGTGAGAATTATACAGACCAGAGGTTTTTTAATATAGGACATCATTCTAAAGCCGGAATAATACGAAAAGATGGAAAGTATTTCATTGAACCTATTTACGATGAATTGCATCCGGTTCAAGATTATGCACCTTATGGTAATACACTCCATTATTTTGCCAAGAATGATTACTTTGTTTTAAGCAAAGACAAATATCAAGGCGTCTTTTGTGCCCAAACCAATGCTTTCACCATTCCATTTTGTAATCTCAGTTTCAAGGTAGATAAACATTTTTTAATTGTAAGTGATTCTTTGGGATTAAAAGGTTTGGCGGACTCGAGTGGTGTCATTTTAAATCCTCAATTTAATGTCTTATATGAATTTAATCAAAACAGTTTTAAGCCAGTTTTTGTATACTCATTTCTGGATTACAACGACTTGTTTAATGACCTAGATTCAAATGTATTTGGACTCGTTCATATTAATGGAAATTTTATTACCCAAGCAAATTATGCAAAGTTTGAACAGTCAAGTTTTTCGGATAAATCTTTTTGGGCAAATAAAAGATTAAGTAAAATTAAGACCACACAATTGGATTTAATCAATCATAAAGGAGACGTTTTAGTAAGTCGAAATGACCCAAATCTAGAGCTAAGTTTTTCATTCGAAACACAAATTAATGGAAATGAAAGATTGGCTCTAGTTAATTGTATTGATAAAGATTTGATTGTTAATGCACTTGGTGAAATTGTTGCAGAAGGAAATAAAAATGCATTTCAACTTTTGCCACATTTATCCAATACGGCAAAATTCATTTTTAAAAGCAAGGATTTATATGGCTTGAAAAATGAGAACGGAAAAATTGTAATCAAAGAAATGTACAAAAAATTCATTCCTTTTTTAATTGATAAGGATGAAAAGAAAAAACAATGTTTTATTGCTCAAAAAGATGATAAGTTTGGTCTTGTCGATGATAAAAACAAAATTCTCCATTCTTTCATTTACGATGATATCTTTATTTATGATGATGTCTTAGTTCTAGTGAAAGACTCTAATGTCACTTTTTTATATAAATCTACTTTAACAGTTCCAAAATATCCTATCCGTTTTGAATATGGATTGGCCTTAATATGCAAGGAATCTGATGATGAAAATGATTTATGTGGTTTAATTGATAGGAACTTTAAAATTGTACTTTACCCTGAGTTTTCAATTAAAAAATTAAATGCGAGTACTTGGTTTTTTAGCAACGAAACAGTAAAAGGTCGCGTTAATTTTGATAGCATTCCAAATATTGAATTCTTAAATGATTTTTCCGAAGTTGGAACCTTGAAATACGGCTATACTTATGCAATTACAGGCAATGGCAATGCAGCATTAATCACCAATGAATTCAAAATTATCGGTGATACAAGCTATGCAGCCATTTCAGATTTGGACCCACTGCATGAGGTTTTTTGGGTTAAAAAATATTTATCTTTACCTGAAGAAACTGAAGTAGAAGACTACAGTTTTGACTTTTTTGAAGGCAATAATTGGGGTTTGAAAAACTTAAAAGGTGAATTGATTTTTGATACTGTAATTTATTTTCCAAATTTGTTTTTAAATGGCAGGGCAATAGTTTCAATTGGTGGGAAATTTGGAATGATCAACCATTATGGTAAGACCATAATTCCGTTCAACTACGATTCATTGTTTTATGGAGATACTGATAGAGTATTGCTCTACAACAAAGGGAAATATGGCTTAGCCGATTGGAATGGAGTGGTTTTAGTAGAACCTCAATTTGATGACGTAAGTAGCTTTTTAGGTGATTACATATTGGTGGTAAAAAATGGTGATTGGGGAATTTTAAGTAAAACTGGAGAGTATGTTCCTAATCTTGAATTCTATTTAGAGAAATATAAAATCAGGGTGGATTCATTGCTTGAATTTAAAGATACCTATTTGAGTAACATGAATGATTTTGCAGAATTAAACTATTATGAAAATGAGAATTTAAAAGAGATTCTAGATTCATTAAGTCTAAATAATTCAATTCTATCGTCTGATGAATTATGTTATGTGATGAATCATTTTGGATTGATTTTATTACCCAATTACCTTTATAATAATTCCTTTTATTTGCCATATAATAATATGCCCGAATTGCACTATTCATCAATTTACATAAG
>JBIKPR010000119.1:0-4174 GCA_044357345.1 Bacteroidia bacterium | reverse complement strand
TAAGGAATACCGACCAAAGATATTGGGGCAATGAGTCTAGTGCAACACACAAATCAATTGAATTGCTTTCAGTCAATAAAAAATCAATTTCGTATTCACTTACAACTACAATATCTTATTTTTCTCCATGGAGCGAAGGCCATTCTAGAAGTAAGATTCAGTTTCTCAATTACACGTTTATTTCAGACACCTTAAAGCAAATTGAATTAAAAGAGCTGTTTGTTCCCAACTATAAAAACACCTTGAATGCTTTGTTTTTAAAAGCCCTAAAAGAATTGGATGGGGCTGACATTGATTGTAAAAATCCTGGAAAATTGCTTGAGAATTTAGACAAAGCTTTTGCGGTAACAAAAGAAGGAATTGTTTTTTACATCAACCCAAGTGGCGATTACGATGAAGAGTATTATGAATTCGATGATCCAGTTGAGGTATTGATTACCTACGAGCAACTTAAACCAATAATTAAGAAAAATGGAATTTTGACTGGGGCCAATTAATTGACTTTTCCTTTAGTCAGTGTCAAATAAAATTCTTCCCAACGCTTTGATACTGCTTGATTGCTGAAAATTTGCAAAGCCAAGTAATAGCCGTTTTCTGCAATTTTATTGCGTAACTCCAAGTCTTCTGTTAAAGTAATAATTGCTTGAGCAAACTGCTCGGCATTATCCGCAATTAAACAATGTTCATTATCCTTGATAGGTAAACCCAATGCACCTTGGCTGGTGGTAACGATGGCCTTTTTAGCCAACATCGCTTCTATGGTTTTTATACGTATGCCACTTCCACTTTTTAAAGGAACAACTAGAATAGACTTATCCGATTTAAACGATTCTTGTTCTTTAACCTCGCCAGCAACAAAAAATTGATTGGTGTTCCATGCATTATAAGACTCTGCCATATTCTTACCTGCCATGTAAAATTTAACATCCTTATTCTTGCTGGTAACTATTGGCCAAATATCGTTGTGAAACCAAGCCATAGCCTCTTGGTTGGGCATCCATTCCATAGAACCAATATGGTAAATAGAATGATAATCAATAATGCCAACCTTGTTTTCTTTAATCTCTATCCCAGCAGGTATAGCGCATTGTAGGCCCTTAAAGTTTTGGGTCGAAATGAAATGATTGTCTTCTTCAGTAATGCTGACAATGGCATCAAATTTTTGAATGATTCGCTTTTCAAATTTTTCAAGACGCCTGGCGAGAAAATTTAAATAGATTTTTTTAGGGATAAACTGAGTGGTGTTTGCTAGAGTCTTCCAAATATGGAATTCAATATTGTGCTGTCTAAGTAGAGTAGGGGTTTTCGTTTTTATTAAATCTATGTACTGAGATACAAACAGCCCTTCTAAATGAATTAAATCGAAATTATTTTCATTGATATACGCTTGAATAGTGTCTCTAAATTCTAATGAGGTAAAACGGTCAATGTTGTAAGAACTGGTTTGAAATACATTTAACAATGCTTTGATTGGAGAAATCTTGGTGTCAATTGTAAATGGCTTTATAAGCTTCAAAAATGAAAATTCTTTGGCAATTGTCGCTTCATCTACAAAATGTTTCTTTGTATTTAAGCTAAGGTAATGCACTTCAATACCTAGCTCTGACAAGCCTTTCAAGAGGTTGTAAGTTGCAATTGCACCGCCATCGTTGAGTGGCCAAGGAATTCTACTTCCAATTATTAATACCTTCAAATCGGGTCAAAATTAAGATGAAAACTTAGGGAATAAATCTTTTTTTTAAAAAAAGTTTGGATTTTTATCTTTAATTCGTACTTTTGCAGTCCTATTTTAAGAAATGGCAAATCATAAATCATCGATCAAAAGAATCAGGCAAACTGAAGTGAAGAACGAAAGAAACCGTTACCAGCACAAGACTACACGTAATTTGGTAAGAAAACTTCGCGAAACAACTGATAAAACAGCTGCTGTTGCACTATATGTGGAAACAGCTAGCATGCTTGACAAACTGGCCAAACGCAATGTCATCCACAAGAACAAAGCGTCTAACCTTAAATCAAGCCTATCGGTTCATATCAATAGCTTGAATTAAAAAATTATTTTTATAAGAGAGCCTCCGGAAACGGGGGCTTTTTTTATGTGCTTATTTAATAAAAAAAATCTATTTTTGCGGCAACATTAACTAATCATTAAAAAAAACAAATTATATGGCTGATATTTTTGAAAAAGTAATTAGAAACATGGGACCATTAGGTGCCCACATCAAAGAAGCACACGGTTATTTTACTTTCCCTAAATTGGAAGGTGAAATAGGACCTAAAATGGTGTTTAACGGAAAAGAGAAATTAAATTGGAGTTTGAACAACTATTTGGGATTGGCAAACCATCCTGAAGTTAGAAAAGCAGACGCTGATGCAGCTGCTCAATACGGTATGGCTTACCCAATGGGTGCGCGTATGATGAGTGGAAACAGCAATCCGCACGAACAGCTTGAAAAAGAATTGGCTGCTTTTGTAGGTAAAGAAGATGCAATATTGTTGAATTTTGGTTACCAGGGTGTATTGTCTATCATTGATGCAATGGTAGACCGCCATGATGTAATCGTTTATGACGCTGAATCACATGCTTGTATTGTAGATGGCGTAAGATTGCACCAAGGACACCGTTTCCAATTCAAACACAATGATATGGAAAGCTGTGAAAAACAATTGCAAAGAGCCACCCGTTTGGTTGAAAAATCAGGTGGTGGAATTTTTGTTATCACCGAAGGTGTTTTTGGAATGAGCGGTAATCAAGGTGATTTAAAAGGTGTTGTTGCGCTTAAAGACAAATATAATTTTAGATTGTTTATTGATGATGCGCATGGTTTTGGTACAATTGGTAAGACCGGCAGCGGCGCTGCCGAAGAACAAGGTGTGGTTGACCAAATTGATTTACACTTCTCCACTTTTGCAAAATCAATGGCAAGTATTGGCGCTTTCGTGGCAGGCCCAAAAGAAATATTAAACTTCTTAAGATACAATTTGCGTTCACAGATTTACGCTAAATCGTTGCCAATGCCACTTGTGGTTGGTGCATTAAAACGCTTAGAATTAATAAGAACCCAACCTGAACATAAAGAAAACCTCTGGAAAATTGTTAGGGCTTTGCAAAGCGGTTTAAAAGAAGCAGGATTCAACATTGGTACAACAACTACCCCAGTGACTCCTGTGGTTTTAAGTGGTACAGTGGCTGAATCAACCCACTTAACATTTGACTTGAGAGAAAATTATGATATTTTCTGTTCAATCGTTGTTTACCCAGTAATTCCTAAAGGCTTAATTATTTTACGTTTAATTCCAACTGCAGCGCATAGTTTGGCTGATGTTGAAAGAACAATCAAAGCATTTAAGGAAATCAAACAAAATTTAGAGTCAGGCAAGTACAATCAAGAAAAGCTTGTAAATGCATTCTTGTAATTCTTAATGATAATTCGTAAATTTGGTTAAAACTAAATTTATGAATATACTAAAAACCTATTTCGATTTCACAAAAGGCGAGCGTAATGCCGCCTTTTTTTTGTTGTTAATTGTTTCGTTTTTCTCAATATTGCCCTATTTTGAACAGCCAATAAAATATTCTAAATCAGATTTTTCGGAATTAATGTTAATGGCAAAGTTAGATTCTATTGAGAAAAACACATTATTGATTATCAAACAAAAGCCATTTAATAGAAAGATAAAATTCATCCCATTTGATCCAAATACAGCAATTCATCAAACATTTCTTGACAATGGATTTAGTAAATACTTGGCAGAAAGAATACAAAAATATAGAGCAGCAGGAGGTCGATTTACATATAAATCAGATTTATTAAAAGTATACGGCATCGATTCGAATCTAATCAATCAACTTTGGTCATGCATTAAATTGCCAGAAAAGGGTCAATTTTCAAGGGCAAAAGAAAGTCCGTATGAGAAGAATTATAAATCCAAAAAAACACAAGAGATTATTGAGTTGAATTCGGCTGATACCACGCAATTAATTTCCTTGCCAATGATAGGAAGTAAATTGGCAAATCGGATTATTCTATACAGAAATAAGTTAGGTGGCTTCCATTCTCCTATACAATTGATGGAGGTTTATGGCTTGAAACCGGAGACTTTTGAAATCATTAAATCGAGAATACAAGTAAATTCAGATTTAATTGAAAAAATTGACATCAATAAATGCACA
>JBIKPR010000037.1:0-26248 GCA_044357345.1 Bacteroidia bacterium | reverse complement strand
ATTGATAGAGAGTAGATTGACTTCATAGGCGCTGAATTTATTTGAAGACAAGTTCAATTTTAAATTCGTGGCTTTAAAGAATAAATATTTTTTAAGATTTTAAAAAATGGTGTAATGGTCGCGAGACCTAGTCGTGTACAAATAATGTTCTTATCTTATCGGCAAGCTTTCGAACTTTAAGTGCATTTAAATTTAACATTACACCTGACAAAACAATGGCCATGCCTAAAAGCACAGTTGGTGGATAGCTGTCATTGAAAATAAATTTTCCCATCAACACACCCCAGAATATTCCAATGTAGCTTACACTAGAAATTCGGGCTGCAGTATCCATTTGGTAAGCGCGGGTAATGTAATACTGACCAATTTGTGTGAAAATGCCAGTGCCAATTAAAAAGAACCAGTCCCAACCCTGAGGGAAAACAAATTCTTGAGGGAAAATCAAGAAATATATTAAAACCAAGGGAAGTGCAACTATGGGTTGATAAAAAATTATAACGTCTGCATCTTCTTTGTCTTTCATATTGCGTATGGCGTTATAGGCCAAACCAGTGAAAATTGCACCTGCCACACCCATTAGGAAATCGAAGGTGTCTACATTGGCAAAACCTTTTACCATCACCACACCAGCAAATGAAACAGCAAACGCAATCCATTGAATGTAGCGCACACGTTCACCAAGAAATACCATTGCAATTAAGGTGGTGCAAATAGGGCTAAGGTAGTGGATAACAATGGCATTTGCCAATTGCATATGCTGAAGAGTGTAGAAATAACAAATTAAACCACCTGCGCCAAATAGGCCTCGAGCCAAAAGAAATTTATGGTGGGTTCCCCAAGGGTAAACTTTTCTCTTCTTTAAAATGGCATAACTGATAATAAGGGTTATCCCTGCTCTAAATAAAATAACTTCAAAAATCGGAATATGCCCAATGCTTTTCACACTGAAGTTCATCCATGCAAAAGCGAGACTTGCTATTAACATGAGCTTAACTCCCGGTGAGAAAAGTTTATTCAATTGCATTTACACAATAGAAACCCATGCCTGATTGTGGGCATACCTTTGCAACTGGGTTAAGTGGTGCTTGCCATGCCAGGCATAAAGACCAATGACTTCGCCTAAAGAATATTCTTTCTTGTATTCTGGATGATAGTATTTTTTGTCAAATTCACTCAATTCCATCGTTTTTAAAAGGTGCAACCATCTTTCGTGCAAGGGAATGATTAAGGCACAAGAAATGAGGGCATCGACTTCCAAACTGTCTGAAGTATTGGCCCAAGCATTTTGGCTATACGGTTTAACCGTTGGCATGTCTTCTGTTAGTGCAAGTTTGAAACGGGTAAAAGCCTGCATGTGGCTGTCTGCTATGTGGTGCACCACTTGTCTGAAACTCCAGCCTTCTGGTCTGTAACTGTGGAACTGATGCTCCGCTTTTAGAGACATCATGAAAGAGGTTAAGTGTTTTGGGAATTTTGCAATTTCTTCAATGCAAACGGAGAGGTACTCCTCAGTTATTTGCTCAGGTGTTATAAAAGGACCGTTGGCTTTTACGATTTCTTCTTGGGTATATGTCATTATCCGAAATTTATTTCTGCGCTATCGCCTAGGTTAAGGCTGTGAACTGTTCCTTGTAAAGAAGCGTCGTTGCCAATGAGTGAATTGTTTAATACTGCATAATTGAGTTCAGCAAACGGGCCAATAATGGTCTCTTTAATAATAGAGGATTCAATTAATACATGTTCCCCTATACTGACATTGGGCCCGATAATGCTGTTGCTTATTCTGCATCCTTTGTCAATAAAAACGGGAGGAATGATGATTGAGTTTTGAACCGATTCTGGGTCTACTGCCTCAAAGTTGCCGCGTTTGAGAAGCAATTGGTTGGTTTGCAAAAGGATTTCCTTTTTGCCACAATCGAACCAAGAGGTTACATTGTAGGTATAAAAGTTAATGCCCATGGAAACCATGCACATTAAGGCGTCGGTAAGGTGAAACTCGTTTTGATTTTTAATGTTGCTGTCTATAATATTGTCTAGACATTGCATCAAATCTTTAGTTTCGTTAATTTTATAAATTCCAACCAGGGCTAAATTCGATTTTGGAATTGCAGGCTTTTCAAGTAAGCGGGTAATTTTATTGTCTTCTGAAACTTCCGCCACACCGAATTGTCTCGGGTCATCTACTTTCTTTACACCAAGTAAGGAATTAGGGGCATCGATAATTTCTTTCCAATTTACTTCACAAATGGTGTCGCCAAAAACAATGAGTATTGGGTCGTTGTTGATTTTTTCTTTGGCCAACCAAATTGCGTGCCCTGTGCCTTTTCCTGTGGTCTGAATAACAAAAGAGGCATTTATATTTGGATAAGATTTGGAAATGTATTCTTCAATTTTATCTCCCAAATAGCCGATAATAAATACAAAGTCGTTGACACCAACAGCCACCAACTGATCGATGATATGGGCTAAAATTGGTTTTCCAGCAACTGGAATCAAAGATTTTGGTTGGGTATGGGTATGGGGTCTAAGTCTAGTCCCAATGCCTGCAACAGGTATCACTGCTTTCATGTGCTGATGTTTCTTAGAAATTGAATTCAAAATTAAGAAGTTTGACATGAATAACAAAGCCTTATTGCTATTAATATTCTAAATCTTCAATCCGATTTTTTTTGTAAATTTGCAAGATTCATCATGGAAAAAGTAGTAAGTGGTATCAGGCCTACAGGGAAACTGCATCTTGGAAATTATTTCGGTGCGGTTAAGAATTTTATTCGTATGCAAAACGAATTTGATGCGTTTTTCTTTATTGCAGACTATCATTCCTTAACCACCCATCCAACGCCTGGCGATTTGCACAGTTCGGTAAAGCGGGTTTTGGCCGAATATATAGCCTTGGGTTTGGATCCTGAGAAATGCACCTTGTATTTACAAAGTGACTTGCCTCAAACGGCTGAACTGTATATGTTTTTAAATATGAATGCCTATTTGGGCGAATTGCAGCGTTTGACTTCTTTTAAAGATAAAATACGCGATCAGCCCAACAATGTTAATGCCGGTCTGCTAACTTACCCCGTGCTCATGGCCGCTGATATATTATTGCACAAAGGTTTGAAAGTTCCAGTGGGTAAAGACCAAGAACAACACCTTGAAATGGCAAGAACTTTTGGAAACCGTTTTAACCGTTTATACAACGTTGAATATTTTCCAGAGCCACAAGCCTTTAATTACGATCAAAATTTGGTAAAAGTTCCTGGTTTAACTGGGCAAGGAAAAATGAGTAAAAGTGCTGGAGAAGCGGATTCTATATACATGAGCGATTCGGAAGAAGTAATGCGTAAAAAAGTTATGAAGGCCGTTACAGCTGGCGTTGATGGTCCCACAGATCCAGGTTCTGCGAAACCTTTGCCCATTCAAAATTTATTCGATTTAATGGGCTTGGTTTGCTCAAGTGATGTATTGGCTAAGTTTGAAGCCGATTATTATGAAGGAAGCATACGTTTTGGTGATTTGAAAAAACAATTGGCCGATGACATGAATGCTTTTTTAGATCCATATAGAAACAGAATAAATGATGTTTTGGCAGACGATGTTTTGTTAAGTAAGGTTGCAAAAATAGGGGCTGAAAAAGCCTCCGAAAGTGCCAATAAAACCATCTCTGAAGTCAGAGAAATTATCGGTTTTAAAAGGTTTTATTAACCAATAGATGCTGCTGCTAAACTACTTAAAACAGTGCCGTAAATCCAGTTTGGGTTTTTTCGTTTTTGTACTTATCGTTTTTGTGGTTTATGCAGCTCAATTGGTTTTGAAAACTGAAATAACACCGCTTGGCTATTTTTCCTTGTACAGCAATTCAACCCCAAAGTTAGATGCATATACCCAAATACTGCCTAGTGTTGGAGAAGAAAATATTCCTGTAGACATTTATCAATTGCCGGGTACTGGGTTTATAATGATGGAGATTTTGCCAACGCGTTACCAAATATTAAAAGGTTCAGAGAATTGCAACCAAATGAACCACAAGCTAAAACGCATTGGTTTGAGCGACAACAATGCCTGCGATTGTGAAAAATTAAAACAGTTTACCACTTGGTTTAAATTGTATGCCAAACGCCAAGGCATTGAGTTGTCGTTGCAATATAAAATTAAAGAGTTTGGGTTCTTAAATGGTAAAATTATACGGGTAAACGATGTTGAATAACAAACACGATATCTGGTTTTGGAAACGCTTGGTAATAGCCTTCGTTTTCTTCTATTTTGTTTGGTTGTGGTATTCGGGTTTGATGTTGCAAAATATTTATGATTCTCCCTTTCAATACAAAGGCGCTGATATAACCTTTTGGCTCATGCATTGGTCATATTTGCCAAAATTTGTTTTGTACAATGAGACCACATCAACCTTGTTTTCTGGCGCATTAATTGGTTTTTTAATGGCATCGTTTGTTTTGGTTGAAAAAAGGTTTTTAACGGTCGTTGCAGGAGTGTTTTTGTTGCTTTATCAATTGCTGTTCAATTACAAATTGGGTTACCATACGCACCATTTGTACGGATTGCATTTTGCCCTTTTACCCTTTTATTTTAAGAAGGAAAACTTTTACTTAAGTGCAAATTTTGCGCGAATTATGGTTTGCATTACATACTTCTTTGCTGGGTTTTTTAAATTAATTGGCAAAGGATATTTATCTTTAGATAGTTTCTCAAATACATTGCAGAATCAGCATTCTGCCTATTTTTATTTCCATCCGGACACCCTAAGGTCTGAATTTGCTCTTTGGATGATTAACCATCCAAACATTGCGTGGAGTTTCTTTTTTATAGCGATGCTGATGCAACTTGGGTTTATATTGGGATTGTTTAGCAAACGGTTCGATGTCTTTCTTTGTCTGTTTTTATTGCTTTTCCATATAATGGATTGGTTTTTAATGAATTTGGGGATTTTTATGGGGATGTGTATTATGTCGTATTTGTTTCTTTTGCCAAAATCTCTTTTCAGAGACTTAAAGGCTTGATTTGTAAAGATATTTGAATTTTCATGAGACGTGTTTTCAATGCTTGAAAGCTGTAATAGTCCTCATTTTTTGCATTCTTTCCACATTTTGCAAAAATCCTAAGTACTTATAGAATAATTTCAATATGTTTGCACTCGAATGAGCAAAACAAAAAATAAAGTAATGCACATTGCTGTGGCAGGAAACATTGGCAGTGGTAAAACAACGCTGGCAAATATGCTATCAAAGCACTATGGTTGGGAAATTCAATTAGAGGACAATGATGACAATCCCTACATTAGCGATTTTTACGAAGATATGCAAAGGTGGAGTTTCAACCTTCAGGTCTATTTTTTAAATGTACGTTACAAAAACATTAAAAAAATAAGAGAGAATGGTAAGCCAGTTATCCAAGACAGAACCATTTATGAAGATGCAAATATTTTTGCACCTAACTTGCATGCCATGGGTTTGATGAGTACTAGAGATTTTGAAAATTACACCTCTTTGTTTAATTCATTAAATGACATGATACAGCCACCTGATTTGTTGATTTATTTAAGAGGAACAATACCCACATTGGTAAAACAAATTCAACAAAGGGGTAGAGATTATGAAGACAGCATCAGATTGGATTATTTGAAACGTTTGAATGAGCGTTATGAAGCATGGATTTCAACTTATAATTTAGGTAAATTAGTCATTCTAAATATCGATGAGTTGGATTTTGAAAACGATCCCAACGACGCCAATTTCGTAATCAACAAAATTGAAGCAGAATTAAACGGATTGTTTTAAACTTTCCACCTAATAATACATTTTAAGCCTAGATTACTCTAGGCTTTTTTTTTGCACTTTCCTTAGTTCACCATTTATTGCTTAGGTTACGTAAATTAATGATTATTTTGTCTATTAAGATGTTGCTAAACATGAAAATAATGAATCTAATGTCTTATTATAGCCTATGAAAACTAAGTTGCATGCTGCATGGAGATGAATTTTAACTTGTAATGTGCGTTTAAAACAATATATTGAATATTCTATTTAATAAGTATTTTAAAACAAAATCATGGAGGAAATAAAGCTTAATTGTTTGAATTTGGGTTTCCCTCCTAAAGGATTGGGATTTACAATAGAAGAGCAAGATTCTATATTGTTGTATGCCATAAAATTAGAAGATTTTATAGCCCATATTTCATATTTAAGTGGGTTGTGTAGCCCAATAGAGTTGGCTAGAAGCAGAAGGTATTTGAGTGAGACCGACAGCAATCGATTTGTTGTAACGAGAGGATTGTTAAGGATGGTTTTGGCTAAAATATTGCAGACAGAACCGCAATTAATAGAGATTGGTATTGGCGAAAATAAAAAGCCACAGTTAAAAGAAAATCCACTTGGGATAAGTTTTAACATCAGCCATACCAGTGAATATGCTATGATTGCTGTTTCAAAAACATTGATAGGCGTTGATGTTGAGGATGCACTAAATGTGATAGATTACCCACCAATTATGGAAGCTTGTTTTTCAATCAATGAAATAATATTTGTTAGAACTCAAGCCGATGCTTTAAAGGCTTTTTATACAATTTGGACCAGAAAAGAATCTATTCTTAAATTAATCGGTAAGGGGATTGATGATGATATGAAGCAAATTGAAGTTTTGAATGGCATGAACAGTATTAATTCAATTGTTTTTTTGCAAGAAGATTGCGCGTATCAAATTGCTACATTTGAATTGCCGGAGGGCAAAATTGCTTCTCTGGCTTGCTTAGCAGCTGTCGATTTAGAACATGTGAAGTTTGTGAATTTGAATTCAGAAATATTTAAAGCAGAACAAAATGACCCAATTGGTGTTTAACCCTTCTATTCTTTAGAACAAAATGAAAAAAATATTAAAATGGACCGGCCTTAGTATATTGGCATTAGTTGTCGTAGCTGCAGTTTTGTTTTTTGTGTATTTATATCCCTTTATGCAAAAAATGAAGGAAACTACTGTGTTGCCTTATGACCAAGATCTAACTTTGGTAATAGGTGGGGGTGGTAATTCAGGCATTTTAAGTTCAGACAGCTTGGTAATCGTGATAGACAGTAAAATGGACAAAGCGGCGGATGAATTGTATCAGATGGCAAAAGACATTGCAGGTAAGCGTCCTATTCTTGTAATCAATACCCACATTCATCCTGACCATGTTTCAGGGAATAATTTATATAAGGGTTGCAGGATTATCGCAGGAGCAAATTACAGCAAAGCAAAATGGATAAAAGATGCCGGAGAAAATAATTTGCCTACCCAATGGTTGAAGGACAGTTTGGAAATTAAAATGGGTGATGAAGTGGTTCATGTTTACAATATGGGCAAGAACATACATTCAGAAAGCGATGTTCTTGTATATTTGAGTAGCCGTAAAATGTTATTCGCGGGCGATTTGGTGTTGAACAAACAAGCTCCAGTAATTATGGGTGTGGCCAGTCCTGCTGCATACTTGGAAACCTTTGAATTCTTGAAAAACAAATTTGATTTGAAGGTATTGGTACCAGGACATGGCAGTATGGGTGACAAAGAAACCATCAATGTGTTCAAGCAATACTTTTTAGATATGAAAGAAGCCTCTGTTAATTCGGATAAAAAATCTGAACTCATCAGTAAATATGCCGATTGGAATCAAGTCCCATTCTTAATGTCTCCGGGGGCAACGGTATCAGCGTTTCAGAAATTCCAACACTAAGCCTCGTAGCTCAGTTTTTTATGGCTTCTTTTTAAATAAGTACAAAGAATTTGTTGTATGTCGCGGTTGTGCGGATAGCGTTTTATTTGCTCGCGCAATTGCATAGGTTCTGGTTCAGAAATGGATATATCGGTATACCCAAAGCCTTTGTATTGCCCTTTTTCTATGCAAATAAATGAGCGCTCTTCAATTTCACGTCCTTTGCCTATAATAAAGAAACTTTCCAAATGGAAGCTGTAGCGTTTAATGGCTTCAATGGCTCTTTCATTGTAAGACTCTGGTTCTTCAGTGCCAGTGCAGGCTCCCAAGCATTTGTGTAAATGAAAATGAAAACAAGGACCGGGCATTTGGTGTAAATCACATTTCGATTGACAGAGTTGGTGGTAGTCAACCATGCGGTGTAAAATATCTTTGGCCGCCGACATGCTGTCTGCGGTGCTCAATGGTTCGTCTCCTTCTTTTAGTTTTCGTATGCTAAATTGAATATAACCATACTGGTCGTACTGGTTAAATATGCCGTAAAATGGCACAGCACGGGCTTTCTTCTGCAATACATTGTAAATTGGCTTCAGCTTTTTTATTTCATCCGATTCGAGTAAAAGTGCCACCAATTCATCGCCGGTTACTTCATAACTGATATCAGCAATTTCGGTTTTCATTTGTAAAGACTTTCTGCTGTCTTTGGTGCTCAGCATAAAATGTTGCAAAAGACGTTTTTTGATATCCAATGCTTTGCCTACATAAATAACATGGCCGTCTGAATTGTGAAAATAATAAACTCCGGTTAAGCCCTCTTGAATCGACTCAAGGGTCGATTCTTTAAGCAAGGGCGGAATAGAGGTTTTTTTACTTTCGTCGGCTACCCAATCTTGCTCAGGTATGCCTTTTTTTGCGATGATTTTACTTAATAAAATAGCAGTGGCTTCGGCATCTCCAAGCGCCCGGTGTCGGTCTTTTATATGGATGTCTAAGCTTTCGCAGAGCCTGCCCAAACTGTAGGAAGGCAAACCTTTAAACGCAGCTCTAGCCATGCGTACAGTGCACAAAGTTTTTCGTTGGTATAAAAATCCTAGGTCTCTAAAAGCTGCTTTCACAAAACCATAATCGAAGCGCACGTTGTGGGCAACGAATACTGCGTTTTCAGTAAACTGTACGATTTGTTTTGCAACTTCATAAAACTTAGGGGCATTCGCCACCATGTCGTTATCGATACCCGTAAGACGTTGGATTTCGAGGGGTATTCGGCACTCTGGATTGATTAAAGTACAAAAGCGGTCAACCACTTTTTCGCCGTCGTGTAAGAGTATCGCAATTTCGGTAATACGGTCTCTTTCTGGCCTTCCTCCTGTGGTTTCAATGTCAATTACCGCGAACATAAAATGGAGGGGAAAACTACAATTTTTTTTCCGTTTTTGGGCATAAAAAACATAAACGTTTACTGTCGGTTATACACGGGTTTTAAATGCTTAATATTTGCTGCATGGTTTTTCTCGTTGCATCTTTGAATTACATTTTTATAAAACATAAAATATATGAATTCATTACGTAATCGTGTGGTCCTTATTGGCCACCTTGGATCAAGCCCAGAATCTAAAACTTTTGAAAGTGGCAAATCCTTAACCCGTTTTTCATTGGCAACAACGGAGTCTTACAAAAACGAAAAAGGTGAGAAAATCAGTGAAACCCAATGGCACAATCTTGTGGCTTGGGGGAAAGTAGCTGAAATTGCTTCTAAGTTTTTAGACAAAGGAAAAGAAGTAGCAGTAGAAGGTAAATTGGTTAGCCGCAACTACAGCGACAAAGAGGGTATTAAACGTTATATCACTGAAATTGTGGTTAACGATTTATTGCTCATTGGCTCTAAGAGCAAAGACTAATTAATGGTCTTAGGTTTTTGTTGATTGAAAAATCCCGGTTTATGCCGGGATTTTTTTGTTTTACACAGTCCCTGTTCTTTGACCGAAATTAAATTTAAAAGCATATTTTTGTTTCCTATTTTTTATGATTTCACGCCAATCCGTAGATGCAGTTATTCACGCCGCCCAAATTGATGAAGTGGTAGGCGATTATATTGCACTCAAAAAGCGTGGTTCTAACCTACTCGGTCGCTGCCCGTTCCACGATGAAAAAACACCATCTTTTACCGTTTCTCCTACCAAAGGCATATACAAATGTTTTGGCTGTGGCAAAGCTGGCAACTCTGTTTCATTTTTAATGGACCACGACAGTCTCTCTTTCTCTGATGCCATTCGAAAACTAGCCGCTAAATACAACATCGTTCTTGAAGAGGATACCATTGTTAACCGAGAAGAGTACAACGAGCAACAGAAAAAAAGAGAAAGTCTTCTCGTGGCTCTTGAGTTTGCTAAAAATTATTTCAAAGACCAATTGCTCTCAGATGAGGGTAAAAGGGTAGGCGATTCGTACTTCAGAGAACGTGGATTTACCAAACAAACCATGGATGAGTTTGAACTCGGATACTCTCCACAAGGCTGGGAAAGTTTGGTCGACGAAGCCAAGAAGAACCAGTTTAACCTTGACTATTTTGCCGAAGCTGGACTTATAAAAAAGAAGGAAGATGGAAATTATTTTGACATGTTCCGACACCGTGTCATTTTTCCAATCCACGATCTTACAGGAAAGGTTATCGCTTTCGGTGGGAGGCAATTGGTAAAAGACGACCGTTCGCCTAAATACCTCAACTCCCCAGAAACTGAAGTTTACCATAAAAGCAATGTGTTATACGGGGTATTTCAATCGAAAAAATACATAAAAAACCTAAACAATTGTTACCTTGTAGAAGGCTATACCGATGTTACCACCCTGCACCAAGGAGATGTAAAAAATGTGGTGGCTTCTTCTGGAACCTCACTTACCGAGGGGCAAATTAAACTCATTAAGCGTTTTACCGATAACGTTACTGTTTTATACGATGGTGATGCCGCTGGTATTAAGGCTTCTTTGAGGGGGATTGATCTCTTGCTCGAACAAGGTCTCAATGTGCGCTGCGTTAGTTTTCCTGAAGGCGAGGACCCCGATTCTTATTGTAAGAAACTTGGTTCTGTTGACTTTAAAGCCTTTATAGAAAAGGACCAAAAAGATTTTATCTTGTTCAAAACCGATTTGTTGATGCAAGGTGTAGGCAACGACCCAATTCGCAAAACAGAAGTTGTTAAGAATCTCTTGCACAGCATTGCCTTAATTCCCGATGCCCTCAAACGTTCGGCCTATGCCCGTGAGTGCAGCCGTTTGATGGATGCCGACGAGAAATTGCTTTTGGTTGAAATCAATAGGTTTCGCAAAGGCAAATCGGCCGTCGACAAGCAAGTGATTTCAGCCGAAATTCAAGAAATCCTGCACACGCAAACAGAATTGCCAAAGCAAGAAGTTTATAGTGGTAGCGACGAACAGGAATTGAATTTGGTGCGTTTGCTGATACAAAGTGGTCATAAGAAATTCATGGAAGATGCCACCGTAGCCGATTTTATTTTTAAAGAATTAAAAGAAGACGATGCCTTGCAAATTGAAAATCCTTTATACCAAAAAGTACTCAATGAGGTAACCCTTCAAATGGAGAAAGAACTGGTATTTGATGAGCAGTTTTTTATCAACCACGAGGATGGCGATATCCGTAAAATGGCCGCCGATTTTATGACCGAGCGCCACGAATTAAGCGAGACTTGGTTGAACAATGGCTTGGTGATTAAAACGGAAAAGGAAAATTATGTTAACGACCTGCAATCGTTGTTTTTATTCTTAAAAAAACACAAACTGGAAAAGCTCATTAAAGCCAATTTGGACGAATTAGGCAATGCCAGTGAAGACCATCAAAAACAATCTTTGCTACATTACCATGTGCAACTCATAGAGGTGCGCAATGCCATTGCAGAGATATTGGGGACGATTATGAATTAAATCCCCGATTGTTTTCGCATCGCTTTTTCCCATTGCCTTTCCCATATCAATGCCGCTAAGCATTTTGCAATTTCGCGGTTCTGTTTGCCAAAACATTCTTTTGCCTTGCTTTCATATACATCAATGCGGTAAAGCAAGTTGACCAGTTTATTGAAGTCGTGGTTCAAAAGATCAAAGACTTTTTCTTCCAACCATTCTTTAAGGCTGTAAACATCCATATGCTCTGGCTCTGCGCCAAAGAGCTGCAAGGTGTTTTCAATGGCGAAATTTTCCAGTTCGTTGTTCATAGCTAAGCAAAGATAAAGCCTTTCTAACGCAAAATCATTGTTTGTGGAATTGATATAAATCACTGAAATTGCAATCTTTCATCAGGCATATGAACAAACGCGAATTTATTAAAACCATCGGTCTAGCAGGCATGGGACTGCCATTTGCTTCGTATGCCAATCTCAATCATTTTTTAAATTTCAATATGAGCGAAACCCAAATGCAAGGCAAGGATTTTTGGCTGAAAATGCGCAAAGCCTATAGCCTAAAATCATGAACTTGTTTGCTTTTCAGACCTATCGCGCGTATGTTTGTAGCACTATGCGCAAGGCCCTCTCAATTTTAGTTTTAAGTTTGTGTGTAAATACCTTGTTTGCGCAGGAGGTGTTTTATCCGGTAGAGTCATGGCAATACTGGCAAGCCTACCGCAACAACTTTACTGCTTGGCGTCCTGTGAAAACAGATGCACAACTCAACCGATTTGCCCGCCCACTTTACCATATTGAAAGGGACACCGATAGAATAATTGAGATAATAGACGAACAGCAAGTCGTCAATAGGCCTTTGTTTAAATACTTTTATAAAATGCAGGATGCCTTTTACAAAGTGCAGGATTATGGAAAGTATGCTTTAATTGTCAACCCAGTTTTTCATTTTGCCTCAGGCCGCAGCGATACAGCAATGGTTTACCGCAATACCCGAGGAGCGGAAATTTTCGGCAATGTCGGGGGCATGGAACGCGGCATTGGGTTTTATACCTATTTCACCGAAAACCAAGAGCAATATCCAATACAATACCGTCCCTTAACCGATTCACTGAACTTTGTGCCAAATGAGTTTTTTTACAAACCGTTTAAGAAAAAAGGGGCAGTCGATTATTTCCAAGCCCGAGGCTATGTCACTTTTAGTGCGGCTAAGAATATAGTCAAATTGCAATTTGGTCACGACAAACATAAAATTGGTAATGGATACCGCTCATTGATATTAAGCGATTATGCCCCACAATACTTGTTTTTTAAAATCAATACCGATGTGGGGAAGGTGCATTACCAAAATTTATTTACCCAGTTTACCGACAACGGTCCCATTCTCAGCAATGTCCTATACGGAAAGAAATATGCAGCGTTTCACCGTTTGAGTTTTGACGTAAGACCAAACATCAACATTGGTGTCAATGAAATGGTGGTATTCGACCGTATGGACAGTACGCAGGCCAATCAGTTTGATTTTAATTACTTAAACCCGGTTATTTTTTACCGTGCAATTGAATCCAATTTGGGCAGCCGCGACAACAGCTTGATGGCCCTCGATTTTTCATGGAGAATTAAAAACCGTTATGTGGTTTATGGACAGTTTTTACTCGATGAATTCAATTTGAAATTCTTAAAAACTGAACCAAATTGGTGGGCCAATAAATACGGTTACCAATTGGGTGTGAGCGGCATAAACGCCTTTAAAATTAAAGACCTCGACATCTTGGCTGAATACAACCATGTTCGTCCTTATACCTACAGCCACCAACGAACCACCCAAAGCTATTCGCATTTCAACCAAGCCTTGGCTCATCCTTTGGGGGCCAATTTTAGCGAAGCCATACTTGAAGTGAAATACAGTATCGGAAGAAAATGGCATTTGCAAAGCAGTATAATTTTTGCCCGCACAGGCAGGGACAGTTTCTTAAATGGGCGCAACTATGGAGGCAATATTTTACGTTCATACGACAGCCGTGCAACCGAATTTAATTCTGTGATGTATATGGGCAAGCGCAGCGATTTGTTTTTGTACGACCTCAGCATTAGCTATATGCCACGCTACAATTGGTTTATTGACGCACGTGTCAATTACCGCCAGTTTGCAGGCAATAGCAATCTGTTTTTTAGTTTGGGTTTGCGCCTAAACGCCAGCTTGCGCAAATTCGATTACTAGGGCTAAACCATCCTAAACCTTAAATTCCGTATCTTTGCAGCCATGTTACAGATTGGTAAATACCATACACTTGAGATTCTTAGACACGTGACACCAGGTTTATTTTTAGGAGATGGCGACGAAAATGAAGTGTTGTTGCCAAACAAATACATGCCCGCGCATTACGAAATAGGCGATAAAATAACGGTTTTTGTTTACCTCGATTTCGACGAAAGGGAAGTTGCCACGACGATTAAGCCGCCCATTACTTTAAATGGTTTTGCCATGCTTAAAGTGAAGGATGCCAACAGTGTTGGCGCCTTTTTAGATTGGGGTTTGGAAAAAGACTTGTTCGTTCCTTTCAAAGAACAAATGAGCAAAATGCGTGTAGGTGCTTACTACTTGGTGCATTTGTACGAAGATGTAGAAACTGGACGTTTGGTGGCGTCACAAAAAGTTAGAAAGTTTTTAGACAACCGCGAATTGGATATAGAAGAAGGCGCTGAGGTAGACATCATTGTAGCCAACGACTCAGAATTGGGCGTTAACGTTATTGTCAACCAAAAATATGCAGGTTTAATATACCACGATGAAGTGTTTCAAGAACTGCGCAGTGGCGATCAATTAAAAGGTTACCTGAAAAAAATTAGAGAAAACAACAAACTTGATATATCACTGCAAGCCAGCGGCTACCAGCATGTAGAGCCCAACGCCAACAAAATATTGGAAGAAATGCGCAAGCATAATGGCTATTTGGCCTTGCATGATGGCAGCGACCCACAAGACATTTACGAACAATTGGGCATGAGCAAAAAGACCTTCAAAAAAGCCATCGGTTTGCTTTACAAGCAAAAGTTGATTGTGATGGAAGAGGCGGGAATACGCTTAGTTTAGGGGTTAGGGTCCCCACTTCCGTTTCACTCAAGTGTGACTCGTCCTAAAATAAGTTTACATGTTGTTGGTATACTCACGCTGGTCGTGAAAAGAGTTCCTCACCAACAACGCCTTAAAAAGATGATCATTTAGCCTGTCCTGTTGCGTGTTACGCAGAAGCTCTGCGACAGGGTTGTTTACGATTCCATTGAAAACTAATTTTCATTTTTAGGTCTATGCTTTTTTGTCAACTTGATTAGCCTGCCATTCCCAAGCATTCACTATAGCCAGTTGCGTCAAAATATATTAATTCTTTTTATCTTACACATGGGCTTACTGCCGTGCGCCATGTATTCAAATATAAATAAGCGATAATTTACGCATCTGGGCTGCCGTTTCTGCTTGGGGCAGTTTCAGGATATAAAACATAACCTATGGACATATGGGGGCATTTTTTTTTTGGCGGAATTCTTTAATAGGAATTTTTTCAGATAGCATCTTTAGTATTAAAAAGATTAGTAAGAAAATTTGAGTTTTGAAACTCGAAATATATGAAATTGTTTTTCAAGATAGCCGATTTTTCTTGGGATCTTCAAATCATATTGTTCTTACATTTAAAAAGTTGTTTATGTGACAACTTATTTCAGGACGGGAGAATTCTTATAAAAAAAGCCACATTAATGTGGCTTTTTTTATAAGAATGTTTGTTTTTTTTAAATGCTAATAATCATTTTTTTCAATACAATACCTCGCTCAGTTATTACCCTAACAATATAGAATCCAGGGGGCAATACTCTTACGTCTAAAGTATATTTAGTTGCATTTGGAAGGGTTCGTCGTTCTACTAGTTTACCTAATATGTCAACAAATTCGATGCTTTTAACCCCAAACAATGATTCTATAGTAAATTCACCAGAGCAAGGGTTGGGGTAAACAATTACAGATTTATCGTCGGCATCAACATCTGGAATAATTTTGAATATTCCATCTTGCATGCCTGTTCTTCTGTAATTGCCTTGATATGTTGCCCAAATTGGTTTAGGTACGTTAATTGTCTTTATAGCACGTTTTGTAACCTGAGACTGAATAGTATTCATGTCGTTGGTAATTCCTAAATCATAAATCACCTTCAAGCTACCAGTTTGAGTCGGGATATAAGTTGCTCCATTAACATGCACTAGATGACCAAGCACTTTGTCTTTTCCGTAATAATACCAGATGATATTTTTAGCGGTGTCAATTGCATAAACGTCCCCTTTTGTGTTCGCAAAATAGATTCTATTTTGATCAGATATTGTTGGGGTTGAGATTATTGGTGCTCCTGAATTGAATGACCACAATACAGCTCCATCCGATGACCTCAAACAATGCAAATTACCATCTACCGTTGCAACATAAAGGTGGCCATAAGCATCCAAAACTGCAGATGTAGTTACTTTACTCGTTAAATTTGTGCTCCAATTGACAATCACTGAACTATCTAGTTCGAGTTTTATAACCTTTCCCTTGTTTGTACAAACAATTATCTTTTCCATAGTATCTAAAGATGGAGCTAGTAAAATTGAATCCGTCGTTAAGGTATACTTCCATTTTGCAGGGTCACCTGTTTTGGTCGATAATGAATTGGAAATATCAAAGCCGTATAACTTACCTGCTACATCTGTAAAAAGTAGTTTTCGCCCTGCAGTCACTACAGCAGGCGCAGAAATTGGAGCATCAACAGTGAAATCCCATTTAATTTCACCTTTCTTTTTTAAGTCTAAAGCAAAGAATTTCTTATTTGATATTCCTATATACATTCTATCTAGAATAGAATCCAATGTTGGAGTCACAAATGAAAGCCCTCCAAGTTGTATTTCAGAGAAAAATGGTGCACCTGATTGCGTAAAGGAATTTAACCCTACACCATTTGTTAAATACAAATTACCATTATAATCTACAGAAGGTGTTGCTCGAATTCTATCTTTAACTAAATAATTAATCTTAGTATTTCCATTGGTATCTAAGCAGACTATCTCCCCTAAATTAAATGAGTTTAAACTTGTATCTGAGACAAAGATATTATCCTCGTTAAATACGGTCACACCATTGATTAATCCTCCTCGGAATGTTTTTTTGTAGGTTAATTGATGTACAAAGAAAGTATTGGTGTCTGATGCTTGGTCATTGTCAAAAACAACAGCTGTTATTTTTGTTGTTCCTTGTCTGAATTTATATTTTAGGGAATCGTCATTTGAGACTCTTATATTGTCAATATACCAAACAGTAGAATCAATCCAACCATCTTTATCATATGCTGCTGTCTGCAAGAAATAGCGCTTAACCCGATTTAATCTGCCCACATTATTGAACGCAGTGTCCTTGTTTAAGTATGCAATTGGAAATACATTAAAGGTCTTATTAGAATCAACTAAGGACTCTTCACTTTTAACGGATTGATTATTTACAGCTTTAATCCAATAATAATATTTGGTAAAATTGCTAAGGCCAGAATCTAGATATGAATATTTAGATTGATTTGAATTGCTATTAACCACACCAATTGGACTAAATCCAGTAGAGAAACTATTGCTTAAACTTCTATATACATAATAGTATTTTATATTTTGTGTATCACTTTGTGTCCAATATAATTTTACTTTCTTGTTGCCTGAACGAGAAGAATCAATTTTAGGAACCTTTAATAAGGTTTGATAGGTTAATACATTAGACCAAGCACTGTACCCAATGCTATCCTCACTTCTTACCCGCCAAAAATGACCATAATTGTATCTTTTCAAGACTATTTGTATAGAGTCAGCACCCTTCACTAGTTCATTAAACCATGGGTTTTTAACAGAGTCATTGTAAGCAATTTGTACACGATAAGAATCAGCATACCTTTGATTGGTCCATTTAAATAAATTTGTCATTTGGACTTTCTTCAATGTGTCAACTGGTGTCAATAATGTTGGTTTATCCAAAACAGCGGCCGACACTTCGTTGCTATGATCGCTTAATATAAATTGATTGTTTTCCAATCTAATTCTGTAGTAGTATTTTGTTGATACTTGAACGTTGCTATCCACAAAGCTACTTGCGCCAAAATTTACTGAGTCTATTAATGTCTGCGCTGTGGTTGTTGTATCGCGGTAGATGTAGAATTTGAACATATTCGTAGTGTCAGTCATTTTCCAATTTACCGTTACCTGACGCTCCTTAGTACTTCGTGCAGTTATTGTTGGAGTTTGCACCTTAGTCTGCATTTGAAAGGTGTCACTCCAACGGCTATAACCTATACTGTCTAAACTTCTAACTCTCCAATAATAGTAGGTGCTAAATTTCAACGGACTTGTTAATTTCAAACTATCTCCAGCTGTAGTCTGGTCAATAATATTAGAGGTAAAGCTCTTTGTAGTTGATAATTGAACCTTGTACTGTTGTGAATACCGTGTTTTGATATACTTTAAAACAGGTGTCATACTTTGATTTACCGAGAAATTATTAGGCGTTATCAGTGTTGGTTTTTGCAAAACTGAGGCTGACCCTTCATTGCTATAAGTGCCTAATACATATTGGTTGTTTTCTAATCTAATTCTATAGAAATACCTTGTTGATACTTCTACATTGTTATCGACATAACTTCTTGCGCCTGCGCTTACAGAGTCTATAAGGGTTTGGGCTGTTGAAGTTGTGTCGCGGTAAATGTAAAATTTAAATAGGTTCGTCGTATCTGAAATCTTCCAGTTTATAGTTACCTGATTTTCTATAGTATTACGGGTTGTTAGTGTTGGTGTTTGAACCATTGTCTGTATTCGGAATGTATCGCTCCAACGACTGTACCCAATGCTATCAACACTTCTAACCCTCCAATAGTAGTAAGTGCTATATTTTAATGCACTTAGTAGCTTTAAACTATCTGCTGTTATAATTTGATTGACAATATTCGTTGTAAAGTTTTTTGATGTCGACAGTTGCACCCTATACTGTTGTGAATACCTTGTTTTAGAATACTTTAAAACAGGGTTCATACTTTGATTGACAGAAAAGTTACTTGGCTTCAATAAAGTTGGTTTTTGCAATACAGACACTGAACCTTCATTACTGAAATTCCCCAGTAAAAATTGGTTGTTTTCCAATTTAATTCTATAATAATATTTAGTTGCTGCCTGCACATTGTTATCGACATAGGTTCTCGCTGTAGCGCTTACTGAGTCTATAAGCGTTTGGGCTGAAGATGCAGTGTCGCGGTAGATGTAAAACTTAAACATGTTTGTGGTATCTGTAATCTTCCAATTTAGAGTCGCTTGGTTTTCTATGGTACTACGGGTCGTTATTGTAGGAGATTGAACCTTTGTCTGCAATCGGAAGGTATCGCTCCAGCGGCTATATCCGATACTATCAACACTTCTTACCCTCCAATAATAATAAGTGCTATATTTTAATGTGCTTACTATTTTCAAACTGTCTGCAGTTATAGTTTGGTCTATAAGGGTAGTTGTAAAGTTCTTTGATGTTGACAATTGTACTTTATACTGTTGTGAATACCTTGTTTTAGAATGCTTTAAAACAGGGTTCATACTTTGATTGACAGAAAAGTTACTTGGCTTCAATAAAGATGGATTTTGCAATACCGATACTGAACCTTCATTGCTGTAATCACCCAATACATATTGTTTGTTTTCCAATTTAATTCTGTAGTAGTATCTTGTTCCTGCCTGCACATTGTTATCGACATAGGTTCTCGCTGTAGCGCTTACTGAGTCTATAAGCGTTTGGGCTGAAGATGCAGTGTCGCGGTAGATGTAAAACTTAAACATGTTTGTAGTATCTGTAATCTTCCAATTTAGAGTCACTTGGTTTTCTATGGTACTACGGGTTGTTATTGTAGGAGATTGAACTTTTGTCTGCAATCGGAAGGTATCACTCCATCGGCTGAAGCCATTGTTGTCAACACTCCTAACCCTCCAATAATAGTAAGTGTTATTTTTCAATGCACTTATTAATTTTAAACTATCTGTGCCTATAGTTTGATCAATTAAATTCGTAGAGAAATTCTTAGATGTTGACAATTGAACTTTATACTTTAGAGCATGCCTTGTCTTAGAATACTTTAAAATGGGAGTCATACTTTGATTTACCGCATTGTTATTAGGCTTTAATAATTTTGGCTGCAACAAATAAGCAAAGTTGTATAGTTCGCTTGGAGCAATTGTTTTAGAATTTAATGAAATAGAGACCCAATATTTGAAACCTCTACTTAACTTTAGCGTTTTATATAAATATACTCGTTTAGTATTTGATAACGACAGAGAGTCAGTATAAAGCAGATTTTTAGATGAATCATAAAAATTGAAATAAACATTTTTCAGTGTGTTGGTAGTCACAAAAGCATGTACTTTAATAGTGTCGCTCACTACGCGCAAACTGTCTAAAATAGGACCTGGGTCACTATTTACATTTTCATAAGCACCTAAGTCGGGTTTAGAACCTGATGGAAGTGGCCTTACAGAGCCTTCTCTATCATATTGTATAAGGTTGTTGTTATTGCCTTTTCCTATACAAGTTGATGAATTACTCAACTTATAAGCATTCGAAATAAATCTTGGATCCTCGTCAAAATTACTTGTGCCTGTGTAACCACCTTTTACATTACAATTTGTCAACACAATATTACCTGGTGTTGAACTTACTAAACTCTCAAATTCTTTACCGCTTGGGTTTCGAATGATACAATTGTTGAAATTCATTGTACCACTATACATGTAGTTCACTGGACCACCAGAATTCGGCGTGTTATTCACAATTGTTGAATTATTAATGAATACGGTTGGATTTTGACACCATAAACTATTAGATCCGTCTTCATCATGTATCAAACAATTGTTTAGATAGACCCTTTGAGACTGGCCTCCAACAAATATTATTGAACTACCACATTCCCATCCATTATTATCATAAAATTCATCATTAACCATCCAAGCAGAATCACCACCAACTAAAGCGATAGCACCACCTTTTCTGCCCTTGTTATTGTAAAATACACTGTTAGTAATTTGCAATTTATTGGCCCAAAAGTATCCACCGCCGCCATCAATATCACCTGCTGCTAAATTATTTCTAACAATTACATTGTTGATTTTTAACTTTTTTGCGTATACATAAAATCCAGCACCTGCATTCGCATATCCATTTTGAATTACCAAACCAGATACTTGTGTTCCATTTCCTTCTCCATTTATAATTCGAACTACACAACCAGCCGAATCTCCGTCAATTATTGTGCTATCTATGAATTGCTTGTTGCCATTCAGTATAAATCGAGAAGCTAAAATAATCTCCTTCCCTCTAAATATTATATTTTCTTTATATTTTCCTTTTTCAACCAAAATCGTATCCCCATTTCTGGACCTGTCAATTGCATATTGAATGGTTTTCATCGGGTTTAGTTCATATCCATTAGTTAAGGTGTCTTTACCTTTTGATGACACAAAAATCAGACGGTATGAACGTCCCTTTTTTGATTTCGTAAATGAACTTTTAACACCTACCGTATCAACAGCACAGACTTTGTATGTGTAATTTAAACCATCGGTTACAGTTGTGTCCTCAAAAATTTGAGCACTAATATTATTAAAGTTTACATCGTTTTGACCAGTAATAGATCTGACCAAGTTATAGGTTACTGGAGATGTCTTAGATGCAGGCCAAGTTAGATTAATTCTATGTGGACCATTAACGACTTTAATGCTATCTGGTGGCAAAGGAGGTATGTTTGGCTTCGCATTCATTTCATTGCTAAATCCACTCGTCAAACCAGCTGAATTTACACTCTTAATGCGGTAATAGTATTTCGTTAGATTGGTTAATCCACTGTCTTTGTATGTGAGCGTTTTTGAACTTAAAGTGTCAGTTACCAATCCTACAGTAGCCGTATCGCTAATTGGATTAGTGCTTCTGTAAAGTTTGTATTTATTTAATCCAGTAAAGGTTGATTGACTCCAAGTTAATGTTGTTTTTTGATTGCCACCTTCTGTTGTAAGAATAGTTGGACTAGGGAAAGCTGCTGAATTTTCATAAGCACCTAAGTCTGGATTTGAACCTGCGGGCAAAGGTCGAACCCCATTTATCGATAATTTTGAAGACCAAATCGTATCACTGTTTAGAATTTTGGATACTGCACCCTTGCCAATGTATTCACTTTTGTTTGCAAGTCTGAAATCGTAATTGTTCGCATTAACATAGTCAGGAATTTTAGACCATATGGTTGGGGTTGACCCTGTATCTAATACGGTTGTGTTTAGTTGCTCAATATTTTGGATGCCGCCTTTAATGACAGAATTTGAAACGCCCAAATACGTAATTGGATTGTTGTTGTTAATCTCAATTTGCTTTCCATTATAAGATGACCATAAAATTGAATTTAAGACATTAATTTTAGAACGATGTATATTGTTATAAAGCAATCTTACGGGTGCTGCATTTCCGGTAATAATGGTTGAATTAATGATTGACACGCCGTAATAAGCGTTTATAACACCAACCCCCTGAACATCTCCGTTGTTGTATATTAGGACATTCTCAATGGTACCGTTTGCCTGGTCAGTTGAGATCATGGATAAAGATTGGGATGTATTGTTCCTAATAATTGAATTTCTAATGTTGAATCCTCTGAAATTTCCACTTATGGTAATCACGCCACCGGTTCCGGTATGGTTTTCAAAAACACAGCCATCAACAAGGAAAGGAGACATGTAACCAACTATTGCAGATCCTCTGCTTGAAAATGCTTTATTGTCTGTAAACCTTAGATCTAATAATTGTGGTGATGAATTTACCAGATTAATACCAACCCATCCATTGGTAATGGTTAATCCTTGAATCACGGATTTTTTGGTTTCATAATTTGACAATTCCACAACATATCCTTTGTTGCCGCCATTCAAAATGGTCTTTTTGATTAATGAAGTATCATTCTGCAATTTATATTTGGAAGACATTGTTAGATTCTTCCCTTTAAAATTCAAATTCTCATTATAAGTTCCTGCTTCAATATAGATAGTGTCATTTGAAACGCTCCGGTCTATTGCTGTTTGCACTTTTTTCAAAGGGAAAACGATAGCTCCAAAATTGTTGTCATTGCCTTTGGTGTCCACCCACCAAATATTGTTTGGCGTTCCAGTTTTAATTGCGCTGTATACACTCGGGACCCTAACTGAGTCAATTGCACGAACAGCATAATGGTAAGTCTTCCATGCAGTTAACCCTGTATCTAAGAAATTCAATTTCGATGTGGTGTCTTTTATTACTTGCAGGGTTGTTTTTGATAGTCCTCTATAAATACGATACTTTACAGAACTTGACTTACTTGCAGTCCATTTAAGATAGTTTAAGCGAGGCCCATTTTGAACCAAAAGGGTATCAACTCCAGTAGGCGGAGTATTAGGGCGCGCATTCATTTCATTGCTAAATCCACTCGTCAAACCAGCTGAATTTAAACTCTTGATGCGGTAATAGTATTTCGTTAGATTGGTTAATCCACTGTCTTTGTAAGTAAGGGTTTTTGAACTTAAAGTGTCGGTTACCAATCCTACAGTAGCCGTATCGCTAATTGGATTAGTGCTTCTGTAAAGTTTGTATTTATTTAATCCAGTAAAGGTTGATTGACTCCAAGTGAGTGTAATTTTTTGGTTGCCGCCTTCTGCAAGCTGTAGTTTTGGTGAAGCAAAAAAGGCAGGCGTTTCGATTGGACCTAAGTCAGGCGAAGTTCCTGAAGGATTAGGTCTTGAACTTTGGTTGAAGTCAGTTGTTGCATATTTTGTAGTTATTCCAGATCCTATGCATTTGGAGTGCCAAGGAAACTTTATGTCATATATACTATTAATTGGATACTTTATACCCGATTCGCTGAGAGTGTCGTTATTGCTTAAGAAAACTTTATACCATGATTTGTTGGGGTAACCACTTGACTTGCGGTATAGATCTTTAATCAAATTGTTGCGAAGAAATACTACAGAAAACCCACTATTTTCCCAGCCAAAAGTATATTTATTGTTTTCAAATATGTTGTTGTCAAAGAAATATGTCAAACCCCCACCACAGTTTTCCAATCGAAAAGCGTGGGAATAATTCTCAACAAAAGCGTTGTTAATTACGTGGCAGGTATCTAAACCTTGATTACAACCTCCATTGATTGCACCACAATAGTTGTGGTAAAAGTAAGAGTTTTTTAGTAGCATTCGGTTGGTCCATATTAGACCTCTACTTGGGTATGTTAATGATCCGCCGTTTTCATACCAAATGCAACGGTCCATGGTTGCAAATCCATTGGCGGATGACATTTGAAGCAAAAAGGAACCTGCAGGATTGTATCTAAATACACATTTGTCAAACAATACATTTCCATAAACATCTATAGAAGCCCAAAAAGCGGTATTCGTTGTTCCAATGTGTTCAAAACACACATCGCGGACTGTAGAATTAGATAAATTGTTAATTGAAAGCGCTCTACCCACAACATTTTCAATTGTCAATCCTATGATTTGGAATGGTAAGTATTGATTGGATGGGCCATTAATAAAAAAAGTATTCCCAAAATGGTTTTGACCATCTAATCTGGTTTTTCTTATGTGGGCAGTGTCTTTGTCAAATAAAAATTCTGAGGATAGCACTATGCCTTTGTTGCCGAAATTTATTGGATCAGTGTAGATGCCATCTTTTACAATAATCGTGTCACCTGTCATACAGCGACTTAATGCCAAAGGAATAGAACTTATTGGGAAACTTACAGAACCAATGCTATTATTAGTTCCATTTACATCTACATAACACCTACCACTTGCACCGATTTTTACAATCTTTGAGTAGCTGCTGGGCACGCCAAGGCTGTCAATTACCCGAATAGCATAATAATAAAAATAGCCAGAAAGCAAGCTACTATCCAAATAATTCAGTTTATAAGTGGTATCGTTGATTGCTTTTAAATTTGTACTGGTTGTGCCTCTATATATCCTGTATTTAACATTTGATGCTGAACTTTGCGGCCAGGTCATGTAGATTCTGCGGGGACCGCCTTCAACTTTTGAAAAATTCAAAGAGGGTGGAGGCTGATTTGCAGCTACACGCACTTGATTGCTAAATTTTGATTTAATATTGTTTTTGTCAATGGCTTTTATTCTGTAGTAATAGCGGTTTGTATTTGTCAAGCCTGTGTCAATAAATGAGCGCATGGTACTGGATATAGAGTCGCTTACTAGCCCTATTGTAGCCGTATCAGAAATTGGATTTATTGATCTATACAGTGCAAAGTTTTTCAAGACAAAAGCCTTTTGAATGGTCTGAGCATAATTATAAGGAGTTGTGCTGCCCAAGCCTAATTCGCCATAAGAATTAATGCCACATCCAAGAAGAGAGCCTGAGTCGTTTAATACCAGAGAATGTCCAGCTCCAGCAAATATTTTCTTTATGTTTTTTACAGCTAGCATTGGGGCAGGGTAGTAGCGATTAGTATAAGTGCTGTCCCCCAAAGCACCAGTGCCTTCATATCCCCATCCCCATACTGTGCCATCGTATTGTAAGCCTATCGCATGCAAATTGCCCACTGCAAGAGATTTCCATTTTTTTGATTTTACAGTTTGAATGGGATATGCACTAACTGTCGTAGTGCTATCCCCATAAATCCCATAATAATTGTCACCCCATGCCCAAATTGTGCTGTCTTTTTTAATACCCATTGATGTTTGTTCTGCAGCAGCTACTTGCACGAAATCGCTTCCAATTTTCTTTGGTGCAAAAACATTGTTACTGGTACTATCCCCAAGTTGGCCTTTCCCATTATAGCCCCAAGAATATAAGCTTCCATCATCTTGCAGGGCCAAACAAAAATTGAATCCACATGTCAACTGTTTCCATGAAGTTGATGTGCCAATTTGTTTTATGTCTAGGTAGTTTCCGCCTTGAAATCCTCTGCCTAACCATCCATAAGAATTATCTCCCCAGCTCCAAATTGAACCATCTGTTTTCATTGCAAAAGTAGATTGAACCGTCATGGTAACAGACTTCCAATTTCTGTCAGTTCCAATTTGTATTGGAATTGTTCTCGTGGTTGATGTACCATCCCCCAGTTGACCATAATTATTATTTCCCCAACCCCAGAGTGTTCCGTCAGCTTTAATACCCATGGTATAATACCTTGAAGTTGCAACATAAACCCAATCGTTGTCTAAGCCTATTCTGACTGGCTTTAATCTATTGGCAGTGGTGTTGTCTCCCAATTGGTTAAAATCATTCTGCCCAAAACCCCAGAGCGAGCTATCCGACTTAATAATAAAAGTTCGCTGAGCTGCAGGTCCAGATGCAACAAAAATAACTTTGTCGTCAATCCCGAATTTTATTTGAGCGGATCTATTCCCTCCTTCGGCAGATTTTATATAGGGCACTTGAGCGCTCAAGATACTGCATAATCCTTGCGCTAAAATGAAAAGAAGGGTTTTTGTTTTGTGCTTTTTCATAAGAAAAATTTCCGTTTAATCCGCAAAGATAAGTTTATTTATTAATAGATGAAATTCTAAGTTAATAGCGCTTTTCTTTCGAGTTAATTTT